>CAIOHN010000306.1 GCA_903858105.1 uncultured Pseudomonadota bacterium
CGTTGAAGCAAGACGAAGACGTGCTGGACACCTGGTTTTCCTCGGCTTTATGGCCGTTTTCGACCTTGGGCTGGCCAGCGCAAACCCCTGAGTTGGCTAAACATTATCCAACCAGTGTACTAGTCACCGGCTTTGACATCATTTTCTTCTGGGTGGCGCGGATGATTATGATGGGCTTGAAGTTTCAAGGCGAAGTACCGTTTAAGGAAGTGTATATCCACGGCCTGGTGCGCGATGCCGAAGGCCAGAAAATGTCCAAATCCAAAGGCAATGTACTCGATCCAATCGACATTATCGACGGTATTGATCTGGAATCCCTGGTAGCCAAGCGTGTCGCCGGCATGATGCAGCCGCATCTGGCTAAAAAAATCGAGCAAGCCACCCGCAAGCAATTCCCGGACGGCATACAATCGTTTGGTACCGATGCCTTGCGTTTTACCTTTGCCTCCCTGGCTTCGACCGGTCGCGACATTCGGTTTGACTTGCAACGTACCGAAGGTTATCGCAACTTTTGCAATAAAATCTGGAACGCGGCGCGTTACGTGCTGATGAATACCGAAGACCAGGATAACGGCATCGATTGCGCGGAATGCACATACAGCCAAGCCGACTTGTGGATTCTGTCGCGCCTGAACCGCACCATCGCCACCACCAGCGATGCGGTGGAAAGTTACCGTTTTGACCTGGCTGCGCAAGCCATTTACGAATTTACCTGGAACGAATACTGCGACTGGTATCTGGAACTGGCCAAAATTTCGCTGCAAAGCGAGGACTTGACTCTGCAGCGCGGCACGCGCCAAACCCTGTTAAGAGTCCTGGAAAGCTTGCTGCGACTGGCGCACCCCATCATGCCGTTCATCACGGAAGAGATCTGGCAACGCGTCGCACCGCTGGCCGGCGTCACCGCCGCTACCATCATGCTGCAACCTTATCCACAAGCCGATATCGAAGCGATCAATATTGACGCAGAAACCCAAGCGCAATGGGCGATGGATTTCATCCTGGGCATTCGCCGCATCCGTGGCGAGATGAACATTGCGCCCGGCAAACCGTTGGCGGTTTTACTGCAAAACGGTTCGGCTACCGACCAGGCTTATCTGGCGGCGGGCCAAAACTATTTGCTAAAGCTGGGGCGTTTGGAAACTATCACCTGGCTGGAGGCTGCTGACAATGCACCAGAATCGGCTATTGCTTTAGTCGGCGATATGAAAATCCTGATTCCAATGGCCGGTTTGATCGACAAAGATGCCGAACTGGCTCGTCTGGAAAAAGAAATTCAGCGTATCGAAAAAGAACTGCCGCGTATCGAAGGCAAACTGGGCAACGCCGCATTTGTGGATAAAGCGCCGCCAGAGGTTATCGAAAAAGAACGTGAAAAACTGGCAGGCTTACAATCGTCTTTGAAAAACCTGAACGAACAATTCGCCAAAATTAAAGCGTTATAAGGCAATGGCCAACCCCGGTACGCAAAACCCACCGCAAACGCTGGATGAATGGACGGAAGTGCTGCGCGCGCAGGAAATGCCGATTTTTTCCAATACAGCGCACAATATTTGCGTGTCACTGGATGATAGGAAAAAAGGCGCAATAGAACTGGCGACAGTGATTTTGCAAGACCCCAGCCTGACCGCCAAACTGTTAAAAGTCGGCAATAGCCCGTACTACAACCCATCCAAACAAAAGATGAGTACCGTATCGCGGGCGATTGTGATTTTGGGCGCGGAGGTGATTAGGGAACTAACGTTGGCCTGCTCGTTCTTTGAAGCGATTCTGTCTTCCAGCAATAAGGACCGCGCCAATCGCGAGATTGCGGTGGCGATACACGCCGCGGTGCAGGCCAGGGATCTGGCAGTTAGCATGCGTGACAGTTCGCCCGAAGAAGTGTTTATTGCTACCTTGCTGCACAATATTGGTCATATAGCTTTTTGGTGTTCCGGCGGCCCGGAATCCCGAAAAATTCACGATCTCATCGAAAAGAGCGGCTTGAAAAACAGCGAGGCCGAAAAGAAAATCCTTGGCTTCACCTTACAAGAACTGGGCAAAAAGCTCAGTAAATCCTGGCATTTAGGCGGCTTGATTGAAGATGCCATCGCCAATCCTGATTCCAGCAATCAGCGCATCCAGATGGTGCAAATGGGTCACCAGATTTGCGAAGCACTAAAAGCCGGCGCAGACTCTGAATTAATGAATACCTGCCTGGAAAAACTAGCCGCCTTCTCCGGGCAAACCAAAGAGGCGCTGAAAAACAAGATTGAGAAAAATACCCTGGAAGCCGTGCACATTGCCAGACAATTTGGTGCAAACGATGCGTCCACCTACATCAGCACCGACGCTGCGCTGAGCAAAACTGACGAGGCTGACGAAGAAAAAGTCGACAAGAAACAACTGCAGTTTCAAATATTGCAAGACATCAGCAGTCACATTAGCGGGCATATCGATCTAAACGGCTTGTTTGAAATGGTCTTGGAAGGCATACATCGTGGCGTGGAAATGGATAGAACGCTGTTCATGTTGATAAGCCCCGACAAACAGACGCTAAATGAAAAGTTTTCGCTGGGTTGGCAGAAAAAATCCGCTGAGCAAAAAATCCACATTTATAATTCCGAGCTAACCCCCAATTTATTGTTTAACGCGCTGCACGAGCAAGAGGGCGTTTGGCAATTTCCCACCCAACAGCCAGCGCTATATTCTCAGCAAATTCAGCAGCATATCGGCAAGCACGAGTGCTTTATTTTTCCGGTTCATGCGGAAAATAAGATTGTCGGCGTTATTTATTGCGACCACTCGATTCGTGGACTACCCTTAAGTCGAGAGGACTTCGTAGCAGCCCAGCATTTTGCCAAACAAGCGCATATCGGCTTAACCCTTTACTGCATGAAAAACCACTAATCCATGACAGATCATCAGCTTGCCAGTCTCCAGGTTTTTCTTGTCGAGCCTTCGCATACCCAGCAGCATATTATTTCTCAGTATCTGCACGACTGTAGCATCACCGACATTACCTGCATCAACAGCGGCGCAGAGTTATTCGAGCTGTTGCAAAACGCCAGCCCCGACCTAATCATCAGCAGCATGTATCTGCCGGATATGACCGGCGTTGAACTGGTGCATGCGCTGCGCAGCAACGAAGCCTCTTACGAGATGGCTTTTATCTTGATTTCCAGCGAAACCAATATCAAATACCTGGAACCTATCCGCCAAGCCGGTACCATCGCCATTCTGCCCAAACCTTTCAGCACCCAAGCCTTACGCACCGTTTTACATTCCACGCTGGAATACGTGCGCCCTGAAAAGCTTTCACTGGATCACCTGGATATAGAAGACTTGCGGGTGTTATTGGTAGACGACAGTGAGTTCTCGCTGAAATACCTGACCAAGGTGTTCCAGAACATCGGTGTTGATCAAATTGTGACGGCCCATGACGGCAAACAGGGTTTGCAGTTGTTCAATCAGCAGTATTTCGATTTGGTAGTAACCGATTTTAATATGCCTGAAATGGACGGCCTGCAGTTGGTCGATCATATCCGCAATAATCCAGAACGCGGCTCTGTGCCCATCCTGATGGTCACTAGCGAACAAAATGAGAGCAGACTGGCTGCGATTGAGCAATCGGAAGTGTCTGCCATTCTGGATAAGCCCTTTGAAGCCACTTCAATCAAACGTCTACTGCTTAATCTGCTCAACTGAACTCAACTCCTGCGAAATATAGCCCCAGTTTTTCAGGGGGAAAACGCAAACTCGGCTAGAATTACCGCCTATCCATTCGACGACATACGTGGAGTAGAATGTACACAAATAGTTACTAATACCTATCAGCAGGCAGGACTTATGAAGCCGACCATCACGCCCAATAATAATGAGAAAAAACTCGGGGATAACGACTTTATCGTGTCCAAAACCGATAGTTCCGGGCGCATCACCTACGCCAACCGCATCTTTATGGAAATAGCAGGCTACCCGGAGCACGAACTGCTAGGCGTACAGCACAATATCATCCGCCACCCCGACATGCCGCGCGGCGTGTTTAGATTTATGTGGAATACCTTAAAAAGCGGCGAAGAGTTTTTTGGTTTTGCTAAAAATCTGTGTGCCGATGGTGGCTATTATTGGGTGTTTGCCAATATCACGCCCGACTACGACAACAGCGGCAAATTGCAAGGCTATTACTCGGTGCGCCGCAATCCGCCGCGAACAGCTTTGGAAGTCATCATTCCGATTTACCGGGAAATGCTGGCGATTGAAAAGCGCAACTCGGTCAAAGAGGCGCCCGACTTGTCGCTGGATTATCTAACGGGTTTAGTGAAACAAACAGGTGCCAAAAACTACAATAGTTTGGTTTTGAGTCTCTACAAACCTGATGGAGTATAAGCGATGCACTCAAATACCAATATTCCCTTTCTAAAAACCAAACTCAATTACGCTGTAGCCTTGATTCTATTTTCGGCCTGCGGCATCTTTGCTTATGGCATGCTGGTTCCAGGCTTCTCGGTGCTGGCTTTGCTACTGCTCATCCCATTACCGCTGGTTGCTTTTTTCCTGAGGAAAACAGGCAAACAATGCCTAGAGGTTCTGGAACGCATGGAAGTCGTACTGGACAGAACCAATCGCGGCGAACTATATCATCGCATTACCAAAACTCGCGGCATGGGCGAAGTCGGCAAAGTGGCCTGGGAATTGAATGAAACCCTGGACATCATGGAGTCGTATTTCAAAGAAATTAACACCTGCTTTAAGCATGCCTCTGAAGGAAATCACGAGCGTTATGCCTTAGTGGATGGTTTTCCTGGCTTACTAAAACAATCCGCGAAAAATATGAATGCGTCCATCAAACATTTGGACGAAAACGAAAAACTGATGGTGAAACGCCGTCTTTCTGCCGGCTTGCACGCCCTAAATACATCTAACCTGCTATCCAACCTTAAAGGCAATCAGAACGACCTGCTCAACATCACCGAGCAAATGCAAAAAGTAGAAAATATCGCCACAGAAACCGGCGAAAATGCCGATGCCAGTTTGTCTACGGTAGAAACCATCAGTAATTCCCTGTCAGACATCAACGCCAACGTGCATTCCGTATCCAACGTAATCAGCGCGTTAATTAACGACAGTAAAAAAATCACCGATTCGTTGTCGATGATTACCGGCATTGCCGACCAAACCAATCTGTTGGCATTGAACGCTTCGATTGAAGCGGCGCGCGCCGGCGAACATGGCCGCGGTTTTGCGGTGGTAGCTGACGAAGTCAAAAACCTCTCTGAACATACCAAAGACGCGGCGATGGAAGTCTCCAAAACCTTGAAAGCGTTCAACAGACGCGTCGAACAAATGCACGTAGAAGCCAATAGCTCAGCGTTGCTATCGCAAGAAATTTTGGAACAGGTAAACTCATTCCGCCAGCAATTTTCAAATCTTTCCCAGTCCGCCAAAGCCTCTGTCGGCTTTATCGCCTATGCCAAAGATAAATCCTTTGGCTTGCTGACAAAACTTGATCATATTGTTTATAAACAAAACGGCTATGTTTCTATCGAAACCCAAAACGATTGTCCTCAGCATCAAGCCATTATGGTAGACAATCATAATTGTCGTCTAGGTAAATGGTATTTTGAAGCAGGGCAATCGCGCTTAAA
>CAIOHN010000307.1 GCA_903858105.1 uncultured Pseudomonadota bacterium
CCGATCTGGTATTTGATTATCCGCTATTTGCTATGGGCTTTAGAGCCTTTTTTGCGCTGGCAGGTCTATCGGCTCTGGCTTTAATCGCATTGTGGAACTCAATGTCGAATGGCGCTCTGCATATCGATAATTATTTTTCCGGCAGTATCTGGCATGCCCACGAAATGCTCTTGGGTTATACGACAGCCGTCATCGCCGGCTTTTTATTAACCGCCGTCAGAAACTGGACAGGAATACAAACGGTTAATCCCGATCAACTGGCAGCGCTGTGTTTTTTGTGGATATACGGCAGGGTGTTACCGTTTTATTCGGAGTTAATGCCCGACACATTAATTGCCGCCGTTGATTTCGCATTTTTACCGGCCCTGGTCTATTTTGTCAGCAAACCGCTGCTACGCACCGCAAATTACCAGAATCTGATTTTTGTGGGTTTATTGCTGCTGTTAGCGCTGGGTAATGGTTTGATTCATGCCGACGTGCTCAAGTATTCGATAAACACTGCGGCGACAGGGCTTACCCTGGTGGTTACTGTGGTGGTGTCGATGATTTTAGTCATGGCTGGTCGGGTGTTTCCGTTTTTTACCGAGCGCGGCTTGTCCGGGGTTATTTGTATTCGCAATCCGGCATTGGATATTGCGGCGGTATCCGTCAGCTTACTGGTATTCGTGTTGCTGATGCTGAATGTTTCCGGTGTGCTATTAGCAATAGCGGCTGTGGCAGCGCTGGCAATCAATATCGTGCGGGTCGCCGCTTGGTATAACCCACGGGTTTGGTTTGTGCCACTACTATGGGTTTTGTACATAGGCTACGCCTGGATCATTCTGGGGTTTGGCTTGGTTGCCGTGGCAGCTTTTGCGCTGGTGCCGCAGTCGTTGGCGCTACATGCTTTTACCGTGGGTGGTATCGGTATTTTAACCTTGGGAATGATGGCCAGAGTTGCGCTGGGGCATACCGGTCGGGCATTGAAAGCCTCAAATGTCATGGCAATCGCCTTTGTGTTACTCAATCTGGCGGCGCTGTTTAGGGTTTTATTTCCGGCCGTATTGCCGGTCTGGTATGGTGGCTTGGTAATGGTGTCTACCTATTGCTGGCTGGCGGCATTTTCGCTTTTCGCGTTTTATTATGCGCCGATATTAACGTCGCCACGATTGGACGGGCAGGCGGGTTAAGGGGGGCAATTCCTAATTCATGACTGCGTCGGGGTATTAGCACAATAAAAAAGGCGGCTTAAAAGCCGCCTTTTTTTTGCGAAAAGGCTTTTAATTGGCGCTATAGTGAGACTCAATATAACGCTCGACTAAGGCCTGAAAATCCCCGGCAATGTTGTCGCCTTTTAAAGTCACGGTTTTAACGCCGTCTTCAAATACTGGCGCTACGGGCGATTCGCCGCTGCCTGGCAAGCTAATGCCAATGTTGGCGTTTTTGCTTTCGCCCGGGCCGTTGACCACGCAGCCCATGACAGCCACTTCCATGTTTTCCACGCCTTTGTATTTATCTTTCCAGACTGGCATTTGGTCGCGCAAATAGCCTTGAATATCTTGGGCCAAGCGTTGGAAATAGTCGCTGGTGGTACGACCACAACCTGGGCAGGCGATTACCATCGGGGTAAATGAACGAAAACCCATGGTTTGCAAAATTTCCTGACCAACAATGACTTCTTTGGTGCGTGCTGCGCCGGGTTCTGGTGTTAAAGAAATACGGATGGTATCGCCGATACCTTGTTGCATCAGCACACCCAGCGCGGCTGCGGAGGAGACCATGCCTTTAGAGCCCATGCCGGCCTCGGTTAAACCCAAGTGCAAGGCGTAATCGCAACGGCTGGCAAGATCTTCGTAGATGCTGATCAGTTCCTGCACGTTGCTGATTTTGCAGGACAGGATGATTTTGTCTTTGCCAAGGCCTAACTCTTGTGCTTTTGCGGCGCTTTCCAGTGCCGAAAGTACAATGGCTTCGCGGGTGATGGCTGGTAATTCCTTGGGATTTGCCAGTTGTCTGTTTTCGTCCAGCAAACGGGTTAATACGGCTTGATCCAAACTGCCGCCGTTGACACCAATCCGCACTGGTTTGTTGTATTTACAGGCAAATTCAATCATTTGTTGAAATTGCGGATCGCGGGCTTTACCTTTGCCGACGTTGCCTGGATTAATACGGTATTTGGCAAGTGCTTGTGCGCAATCCGGGTATTTTTCCAGCAACTTGTGGCCGTTGAAGTGGAAGTCGCCGATAATTGGCACCGAAAAGCCTTTTTGCTCGAGTTGATTGACAATCTCCGGCACGGCTTTGGCGGCTTCCTCGGTATTGACCGTGATCCTGACCAGTTCAGAGCCCGCGGTCGATAATTCCATAATCTGTTGTACGCTTCCTGCAACGTCGGCTGTGTCGGTGTTGGTCATGGATTGGACTACAATCGGAGCACCGCCGCCGACTTTAATGTTACCTACCAAGACTTGTTGGGTGTGTTTTCTGGGACTAATCGACATAGAATTTTGTATGCAAAGACTCGAAGTTATTTGAAAAAATACCAAGTAAATCACTTAGGATATAAATTATACCTCCATAGCCATGAGACGAAAGAGCAAATTGTGCGGATAAACTACTTTTCTGATGTGCACCTAGAGTTTGGTGAACAAATGTTGCCGGAAACCGATGCGGATATTGTGGTGGCGGCGGGCGATATAGGGATTTTCAGGCAAGGACTTGAATGGCTCAAAAATATTAATAAACCCGTCATCTATGTGGCAGGGAACCATGAGTTTTATGGCTACGAGTACCAGCAGGTAGTCAGTATGCTCAGGGAGGAATGTGCAGGTACGCAAATACATTTCCTGGAAAAGGGGCAGTTTATTTTTCAAGGCGTACGTTTTTTGGGATGCACTTTGTGGACGGATTTGTTTTTGGAGGGTGCTGAAAAAGCTGCAGCGCTACAGAAAACCTTGAACGATTTTCGCAAGGTGTCTTTCGCAGGGCAGTCATTTGAGCCGCAGCAATTTACAGACTTGCATCACGAATCCAAAGCCTGGCTGGAAACGCAACTGGCGGTACCTTATGCCGGCAAGACGATAGTCGTTACCCATCACGCACCGACCGAATGGAGTTGGATCGGTTCGCCCAAGGTCTTGAAAAAACTGGCGTATTGTAATGATTTAAAGCCTTTGTTTCATGAGTATGAAATCAGCGCCTGGTTTCACGGGCATGTGCATAATTTGGGCGATTACAGGATTGCCGATGCCCGAATTTTAAGTAACACGCGCGGTTATCTGGGGCGTAATACGGTCAGTGGATTTGATATAA
>CAIOHN010000308.1 GCA_903858105.1 uncultured Pseudomonadota bacterium
CGCAGCATTTCATCAGCTTCGTCCAGTACCAGCGTGGTCAGTTGGTCGAGCTTTAATGTGCCGCGACGCATATGATCCATTACCCGACCCGGCGTACCGACGACCACATGGGCGCCTCGGCTTAACTGGCGTAATTGGCTGGTGTAATCCTGGCCGCCGTAGATCGGCAACACATGAAAGCCTTTGATGTGCGCGGCGTAGCTTTGGAAAGCTTCGGCGACTTGAATCGCCAACTCGCGTGTCGGTGCTAGCACCAAAGCTTGCGGGTCTTTTTGTTGTAAATTGATGCGCGATAAGATCGGCAAGGCAAACGCAGCCGTTTTACCGGTACCGGTTTGCGCCTGGCCCAATACGTCCCGGCCTGCCATGACGAAAGGAATAATCTGTGCTTGAATCGGCGAAGGCGTTTCGTAACCGACACCTTCCAGGGCTTTGAGAATAGGCTCTGAAAGCGATAAATCTGTAAAGGAAGGCGTGGCGGAGGAGGGGGTGTCGGACATTAATAATACCTGTAGAAAAAAAGAGAGTGGCGCGCATTAGGCAAGCTATGCTGACTATTGTATCGCAATTTGCCTCTATCCTGCTTAACTTATTGATAATTACAGCAAAAGTGCTGCAGTATCTAACTGGCTTTGTTGCTTGAATAATTCAGGCAAATAAAGATGAAAAATTGTGCGCCGAATATTAAATTAGCCATCAGCAAATGTACGGGCTGAGCAACGGCTGGAAAACCCAGTCTGTCCAAACTGACGCCGGCCAGTATTGCTGTGGTAATCAGCCCGATTAACACATAAGCCGATCGTAGCAGTACGCTGGTTTTATCGGCATGTTGATAAATTTTCCAGGCCAGCCACAGGTTAGTGAACAGGATGATCGACGAAAACGAGCGATGCACGTAAAAAATGATGGGGAAACTATCGCGCCAGTATTGTCTGTCGATGTAGCTATGCTCATGGGCGATGTAATCGACTGCTTCGCGTACCTGGGTGCCCATGGCTACCTGGATTAAGGTCAATGCCATGGCGGTTTTCAATACCAGTTTGAAGCGTGGTGTTAACCAATGACTATCGATGGCTTGCAGCAAGGGTTTTTGCGAGCGCGCGATGGCATAGATCAGCAGCGCCACAATAAACAAAGCCAGCAGCATATGCAGGGTGATCATCAGCGGCTTTAAATTACTGGCTACTACCGCCGAGCCTAACCAACCCTGAAAACCGACCAGCAAAAATACCGCTGTGGCCAAATAGAAAATGGTTTTATCGGCTTTTAGATAAATGCGCGATGACCAGGCTGTCAACAAAATCAGAAAGCCTATGCTGACGCCGACCAGGCGATTGGTGTATTCAGTCCAGGTTTTTACCGGGTTAAAAATAGTGCTTTGGTAGCCGCGCGCTGCGTATATTTCGTGATAATTATTGGGCAGTTGCGACTCGTCGGTGGGTGGCACCCATTGGCCGAAACAGGTAGGCCAGTCAGGGCAGCCCATGCCGGCACCAGAAGCGCGGACGATGCCGCCCACCAGGATCACGAAATAGACGGCAAATATGGTCAGGGTGCCTAAACGGCGAAAGCGGGCTGCGGCTAGTGCATCAATCATTATTCTGGGTAAACTCGACTAAAGGAACATGGAATGGGCAAGCTCGATTTCTTCGGAAACGCCTTCAATTTCCAGGATTTCCGCATCGGCCTGCAAGCCCAATTTGGCGAAGGCTGGCACGGTATTCCAGTCCACGCGGCAAGCCGGGTGGTCGGTGCCGGCGATGCTTTGTAAAAACGCCACTTGCACTAAATCGACATAGTCGGCTTTGGGGCCGGAATCGCGCTGAAAATCGACGTATTCGTAAGGCACAGGCTTAAGTTCTTCTGGAAAATTCCAGGTGTTCATGATGATTTTGCCGACGTGCGGATGGGCTTTTTCCAGTAATTTGTCCAGTCGGGATGGGCTGTCTCTAAATTCCGGGATTTTTTCGGCCAGGCTCAAAATTGGCAATTTGCCGATTTGGTGAATCAGGCCCGCCAACATGGCTTCATCGGCATTTAAATGCGGTACGAAGTTGCTGAGCGCCCGACTGATCGCGGAAACCGTCACGCCTTGCTCCCAGGTGCTGCGAAAATAACCTTCGAGCAACGCGGTGGGCGGTGCGAACATTTGCTGCATGATCAAACTGGTGATCAAGGTGCGGATGGTGTTGTTGCCCAGTCGCGTCACCGCCATTTGAATGTTTTTAATTTCTACGCTGCCTCGATACAAAGGACTGTTGGCGACTTGAATCAAGCGTGCGGAAATGGCGGCGTCTGTGGCGATAATATCTGCCAGACTTTGGGCGGTGGCGTCACCTTTACTGACAGCATCGCGCACCTTGATCGCTACATCCGGCAAAGTAGGCAGTATCAGCCGATTGGCGTCCAAGTCCGCTTGCACATGAACTAAAAAATCTTGAACAGACTTGAATTGCATGGATTAAATTTCCGCTATTGATGCGTTATTATCGCTAAAGGGCTGCGATATTCATCGCCAAGTATAAAGTTTTTTGGCTCACCATCAACTATTTGCAAGACTAGCAGTAATCGAGTTTTGTCTTGCCAGCGACTAAATGCTAATACTTCGCCGACATTCTGTAAGCTTTTGCCGTCTTGTACGGCGCAGCCACTGCTTAAGTTGTTCGGCGACTGGTCGCATTCCGCGACGAATAAGCCGCGTTTGACTTTACCTAAATAGTGGGTTCTGGCAATGATCTCCTGACCTGTGTAGCAGCCTTTGCTAAAGCTGATGCCGCCAAGCTGATCGATATTCAACATTTGTGGAATATGTTGTTCCGATTGACTAGCGTCAAACCAAGGCAGGGCAGAGCTAATGTCCTGGTAGCGCCATGCCTGGATGCTGCCAGTACTGTAGCCTTGCTGCATGGATAATAATTCGCGGTGAGCGGCAATTTTGTCTAATGAACCGATCGACAGGTAGCGTTGCATAGCGGGCAGTTTGATCGTAATCAAGGCTGTTGCCGCGACTGCAAAATTGTTTAAGAGAGGCTCCGTGCTGTCAGACGGTATAGTAGCGGATTGCACACCCAATATGCCCAGGCAATTAGTTTGATCCAGCAGTTGCACATCGGCGCGCAGCACGTACATGCGCAGTTTTTTTAACACAGTCTCCAGCAAATCTGCGGGTACTATCAGTAAGTAAGTCTGCGGGGTTTTAACGATTATTAAGGTGCTGATCACCCGGCCTTTTGCATTGCACATTGCGGCAATGCTGGCTTGCGACTCGGATAAGTCGTCGATATTGCAGGTGAGCTGGCCTTGCAGAAATTTGCTGCGATCCTGGCCGCAAACTTCGATAATCGATAATCCTGTGTCAGTAAAGACGGTGTTGTTCGGTTGAGTGCGCTCGGTTGGTGCGGCTGTGCTCACGGTGTCTGGAGAGGCTGGTTTCATGCTGATAAGGTGCGATATAAATTTGACTAGTTTAACCTAGGTCTAAAAAGGCGAACGGATTGTGTCGAAAAATACTGAACGAAGCATAGACGTTAAAGTCAAACCGTCCGAGTGGCGTATAGTGGCTGTTAGTGTCATGCATGCGCTCACTCTGTTTGCATGCTGGCTAAATTCAATCGCGCTGGTTTTTAAAATAGTCTTGGGGCTGTTGGTATTATTCAGTGGGTGGCTTGCACTCATGCGTCAACAACGCCAGGAGATTTATCTGCGCTATAATTCCGAGCTTAACTGGTGGCTGCGTAGTGATAATGAATACCTGCCGATTCGCATCGAATCAACGACGGTATTAAGCAGGTTTTTAATCATTCTGCATTGGGTGCAGGACGATAATCGGCGGGGGCGATTTGCGATTTTTAGAGACGCATTGCCCGCAAGCGAGTTTCGTAGCTTGTTAGTCTGTTTAAAAGTTTCAGCGTATGGGCAGAGTTGATGGACGACCACGCAAAACACGCGATAGAACTGCAGTTAAATGCTGTAAAAAATCTGCCGGCTTTGCCTGAGGCTGGTCTACGGATATTGAATGCCATCAATACCCCTGATATTTCCATCGATGCACTGGCCGATGTTTTAATGCTCTCGCCCGGATTGGTTGCCAGATTGCTGGGTCTGGCCAATTCAGCGTATTTTGCCCGCGGCACTACCGTTACCGACATTCACACGGCAATTTTTAATGTGCTGGGTCTGGATCTGGTTAAAGCCTTGTCACTGGCCATTATTTTTAACGTGCAGTTCGACACGCGTAAATGCCCCGAATTTGAAACCGAACATTTTTGGATGCGTTCGTTAATCACGGCAGACGCTGCGCAAAAATTGGCGGGCGATAGCCCTTTGCTGCAAAACCTTTCGCCTTCAGCTATTTACGTCAGTGGCTTGCTATTGGATATTGGGGTTTTGGTGCTGAGCTACTTGATGCCCGATAAGTTAAATGACATTTTGAGCGATTGCAAAAACCATAGTGTTGCAGTTAACCGGGCAATTGGCGAAAAGATTGGGGTAAGTCATTATCAAATAGGCTTTTTTTTATTTAACCGCTGGCATTTACCTGAACTGTATCAAACGGTGTTGCAGCAGTATGAAAATGCCGAGTTTGCTGGTGTGGAGCGCAGTTTGATAAATCTTTTGCAGATTTGTCGACGATTAAGCGCTAGTGTCCAAGCAGGCGACAATATTAATCTGCAGGACTTTGAAATGGATTGCCGAGACTTGCAATTGCCGTTGCAAAGCGCAGTGTTGTTTGCCGAACAGTTCACTGAAAAAAAACCGCTTTGCAAATGATGGCTGCAATTTTGGGGAATCGATGACTCAACCAAGCGCAGAAGACAATCAATATCCAACATTAGCCGGTTTTGGTCTGCAGGATTTACTGGTAGATCTGGTGAATGCAATCTCCGCGGTAAAGCAACTCTCAGAAATAGATTATCAAGTTGACGACGAAAACACATTGATCAGGCAGGCTTTAGCCAGTCTGATTCAGTATCAGGATATGGAAAGATGTTCATTCTTTATCGTAGACGACGATGGCTGGTTAACGAATGTGGCTGGCATCAGTATTCACGAATTGCAAGAGTCGCCAGCCAGTCTCGATACCCCGCTGCGGTTCAAGATGGGCGAAGGGCTTATTGGCACCGCTGCCGCCTCAGGTCAGTTGCAATATTGTCAAAATTGTCAGGATGACAAACGATTTGAAAAAGCTTTAAACGCCAGTCATGCGCCTGGCTCCCTGATCAGCGTGCCGGTTTTTACCTATAACCGTACCCTGATTGGCGTGTTAAACGTCTCGCATCCCCAGCCAAATTACTTCAGTGATTGGCACATTCGCCTGCTGGAAGTATATAAAAATATTTTAGGCCAATTAATTACCACTCGACGCTTAGTGCAGCAAATGGAGCAGCAAATTGCCGCCAGAACCGCCGAATTACAAAACCTGGTAGCAGAGACTAATCTACTTAAAGATCATTTTGCCAGTATGTCTATGCACGACCAACTAACCGGCTTGCACAACAGGCGCTATTTTTACGACCAAATTGAAGTAGCTATCGCGCATCACCAGCGGCATCAAAGTAGTTTTTGTTTGTTAATCATGGATATTGATCATTTTAAGCAGGTTAATGACCGTTTTGGGCATATGTTTGGCGACCAGGTGCTGATTGGAGTCGCTGGTTCGATCAAGAAACTGGTACGCAACACAGACATTCTGGTTAGATTCGGTGGCGAGGAGTTTGTGGCAATCTTTACCAATACCCGCTGCGATAGCGGTAAATCCTTTGCCGATCGGATCCGGCGGGAAATTAAAACCTTAGAGTGGCTGGTCGGTGACGAAGTGGTCAAGTTGACTATGAGTATCGGCTTGTATTGCCTCACAGATGATCAGCATAAATCCGGCAAAATTCCTGACATCGATCAAATGATCAATTACGCAGACACAGCCTTATATCAAGCAAAAGCAAATGGTCGCGACCAGGCTGTTACTTATAATGAGGTTCTAGGCATCTAAACAGGTGTTCTTTAAGTAATGTTATAGAGAAAAAAATCAATAAATCTACCCTCCTGCAAAACAGGTATGGTATTGGGGTTTATTTAGTAGTGGATTTATGGCAAAAATAATTAAGAGTATTCCATCGCGATTTTGTCGTAATATCTTAGGCAGTATAGAATGAGTTTTCTTGATGCAATTATACTTATAAGTTTAGCCAGACAGTTGTAGCCATGATCGAAAGGCCCTAAAGTGGACCCCGAAAACCAGACAGTAGTTTAAGCTATGCCCTGACGGAAAATAATAGGTAGGACATGAGCGAAAGCAAACGGAAGATATTTACTGGGGCACAAAAAGCCAAGGTC
>CAIOHN010000309.1 GCA_903858105.1 uncultured Pseudomonadota bacterium
AGCTCTTTTTCGCCAATTTTGCCTTCGGCAAATTTTTGGCGAGCGCGGGATTTTTCTTTGTTGGAAATGCCGGTGGTCATCGGGCCGGCCGGTACAAAAACCGCTGGCAAATGGCCAAAACTCAAAGCGCCGATTAACAAACCCGGCACGATTTTATCGCACACGCCCAAATACAAGGCGGCGTCGAACATGTTGTGGCTCAAGCCGATAGCTGTAGACAGCGCAATCACGTCGCGACTGAACAGCGACAATTCCATGCCGGGCATGCCTTGGGTCACGCCGTCGCACATGGCAGGTACGCCGCCGGCAAATTGCGCTACGCCGCCGGCTTCTCGTACAGCTTGCTTGATTAATTCTGGATAATCTTTGTAAGGCTCGTGCGCCGATAACATATCGTTATAAGCGGAAATGATGCCGACATTGGCTTTGGGGCCGTGGGATAGCTCTTCTTTCTCGACCGCCGAGCACACTGCAAAACCGTGGGCCAGGTTAGCGCATGGCAAGTTGCCGCGATGCGGGCCTGATGCAGCAGCGGCGTCGATACGAGCCAGATAAGCTGCGCGGCTTTCCCGGCTGCGCTCGACTATGTCGGCGGTTACTTTTTCGAGGGTAGGGTGCATTTGCTCTCCAGGGCAGCAGTAGGTTGGGTACGACGCGCCGCAAGCATTTTGGAATCGAGAGTGATCAGGTTATGCGCGTCTAACCTGCCCTGTAGTTAATTGATCAAGGCGCCCAGTAAAGCTCTACCGGCACCTCTTCCTGATTCAAAAAAGCCCGAATCGGCATATCTTCTACTGGCCCGGCTTGTTGGGCTACGTTGAATACCGCCAGTTTATCTTCGCCGGTAAACAGGATAATGATGCGCTCTGATTTCAGCAGACCGTTGCGGGTTAAAGTCAGGCGTTCGGTATTGGTGCCGGTGACTTCGCTTTGAATGGCAGTGATGGCCGCCGTCAAATTTTGGTTGTCTGCGGCTAAGGCGGCGGCCAAGCCTTCAGCATGAGGAAACAGCGAGGCAGTGTGGCCATCGTTACCCATACCGATAATGCTTAAGGTAAACGGCTGCGCCAGTTTGGCGTAGCGGCTTTCGGTTTCGGATTGGCCTTGCTTTGCGGTTTTAGCGGCGGTTTTCATGCCGATAAATTCCACGTTTTTGGCATTGTTGATCAGCAGGCTACGGCGAATTAACGCTTCGTTGCTGGCACTGTGTTGCTCGTCTACCCAGCGCTCGTCCACCAGCGCGATTTTGATCTTTTTCCAGTTCAGATCTGACTTGGACAAAGCCTCGTAAAGTGGGCCGGGTGTAGAGCCGCCGGATACCAATAAGCTAGCCTGGCCGTGTTTGCTGACGGCTTCGGCTAGTACATCCTGACATTCTGCAACCAAGGCGGTAAACAGGTGGCTACGTTGTTCGAAAAAAAATTCTCTAACCATGATCGTTGTTCTCGTGATCGATATAGATGATTACTCTTCCCAGGCGCGGCCGTCGCGAGCCAATAACGCCACCGAGGCGATTGGCCCCCAGTTGCCGGCTGGGTAAGATTTTGGCGCATTATTGCTGTGGGCCCAGGCGTCTTGAATCGAGTCGACCCAGGCCCAGGCTTGTTCGATTTCCTCGCGGCTTAAAAACAGCGTTGGATTGCCGCGCAGGGCTTCCAGGATCAGTTTTTCGTAACCGCCGAACAGGCTGTTTTTCTTGAAGGTTTCGGAAAAACTCAAATCCAGCTTGGTTTGTTGCAATTTGATATTGCCGTCTATACCCGGCACCTTGTTCAGCATCACCACGTCCACGCCTTCGTTGGGCTGTAAATGGATGACCAGCTTATTGGCCGGCAGGTCGCGGAAACTGTCTTTAAAGATGTTATGCGGCAATTGTTTAAAGTTGACGACGATTTCGGTGCGCTTATTCGGCATCCGTTTGCCGGTACGCATATAAAACGGTACGCCAGCCCAGCGCCAGTTGTCGATATCCACCCGAATCGCGACGAAGCTCTCCGTGGTGCTTTCTTTATTGGCGCCTGCTTCTTCCAGATAACCCGGTACCGCCGTGCCTTTGATAAAACCGGCACTGTATTGGCCGCGCACGGTTTTTTCTTCGACATTGCGCACGGTAATGGGGCGCAAGGCTTTTAAAACTTTGATCTTTTCCATGTGGATGCTTTCCGCTTCCAAATCAGCTGGCGGCTCCATCGCCACAAATGTCAGGATTTGCAGTAAGTGGTTTTGCAACATGTCGCGCAACTGGCCGGTTTTATCAAAATAATCCCAGCGGCCTTCGATACCAATATCCTCGCCTACGGTGATCTGGATATGGTCGATGGTGTTATGGTTCCAGTTGGTGGTAAAAATCGAGTTGGCAAAGCGCAAGGCCAGCAAGTTCAGCACGGTTTCTTTGCCCAGGTAATGATCGATCCGATACACCTGATCTTCGTGGAATACATCAGCAACCACATCGTTAATTTCTTGTGACGATTTAAGGTCGTGACCGATGGGCTTTTCCATCACCATGCGTGATTCGGCGTTCAATACGCCGCAGCTTTGCAAACCTTGGCAAATGCTTTTAAACAGCAGTGGCGTCACGGCAAAATAATTCACCATCACCCGTTTTTCTGGATCGACAGCGCTATTTAATTGCTTGTATTGCTCAGGTTGGGTCAAATCGATTTTTATATACGACAGGCGGTTAGCCAGCCGAGTCCAGATTTGTTCGTCAATTTCTTTAGTTAAAAAGGCTGTCAGGCTTTGATGAGCGATATTGATAAATCCTGCGCTGGTTTCGTCCAGTCTATCCACGCCGATAATGCGGGTATCGGGTTCCAGTAATTTGGATTTTTCCAGGCGATATAAAGAAATCAGTAGCTTACGCTTGGACAAATCACCCAGCGCCCCGTAAATCACCAGGTCGCAGGGTTTGTAATTATGGTTTTTCATCAATGACACCAAGAATGCAAAAATAAGTGTGAGCTGTTGGGCTTAAGGCTTGCGGAACGCGTCAATCTGCGCTCGGTTCTGCAAATTCCAGGCCCGTATCAGTCAAAATAGTAACCATTATAATGTTCGTTACCCGCTGCGAACAAGATTAAAGGCCGCCAGCACTGATTTAGTCTGGGTTTTAAGGCTAAACAGTGCCGTGGGCTTAACCGAACATTTCGGTGGTGTAGCGATAAATCTGCACAGTGTCCGACCAATAGTCGCTGGGTAAACCGGCTTTTTGCTTCAGGTGTTGTAAAAATGCGGCGGGTTCTGGCAAGTCTTCCCAAACCGCGGGCAAAAAGGTGCCTCTGTGGCGGTTTTCTTGCAAAATCAGGCCGTCAACGCCCGGTTGCAGTTGGGCGATCAAGTCCGCTTCCGAGCTAAATTGCATGCGTTGCGCAGGGCTTAGTATGGAAATATGCAGGTCAATATCGGCCATTTCTCCGTGCGTCACGGGCGAAAAACGCTGGTCGCGAAACGCTGCGGAAAAGGCGTTTTCTGCCACGTCTTCGGCCAGCGGTCTGACGGCTTCCAACATGCCGATGCAGCCACGCAAGCGACCAAGCCGTGCCAGGGTGACGAAAGTGGCTCGCGGCTGGCTTAATTCGTCTGGATAATCGCCGAGATTGACCCTTAACGGTCGACCGGTTTCCAGGCCGTGGGCGATGGACTGACGTGCCAGCGCCAGTAACTGTTCCTGCTGGGGTTTAGTCAACGACATAAGCACCGTACCCGACTACTTGTTGTTTATCGCCAGCGGTATCGCCGGAGTTACGCAGATCAATGGTTTTTATCGACAGACCTTTGCGACGTAGCAACAGCAACAAGCCGTTGACGGGCACCTTGCCACAGGCCGATTCGCCGCAAATCTCTGCATAACGCAGTTGTTCGATGCGTTGGCTGGTGGCCTGATCCAGCGCTTGGGCGGTGGCGTAATCGTGGTAATGACTTAAGTCCGAGCTGATCAGCAACAGGGTCTCAGGCCCGCCCCATACCAGTTCCAAGGCCTGACAGACCTGTTCGGGACTGGCGTCGCCAGCGACGATGGGAACCAAACTAAATTGCCCTAGTACCGCTTGTAAAAACGGCAAATGCACTTCCAAGCTATGTTCCAGCGTGTGGGCTTGTTCGATGTATTCCACAAACGGTAATTGTATTAAGGCCTCGACTGCGGCTTTGTCGATCTCGATGTCGCCCAACGGTGTGCTGTAAGCCTGGGTGCGACTAAGTGCCAAGCCACGAAAGACCACCCGGTGCGATGGGCCGATCAGTACCACGCGGCTTATGCTGCCAGCGGCCGGGATCAGCCGGGCATAAGCGCTGGCGGCGATTGGGCCGGAGTAGATATATCCGGCATGCGGCACGATCATGGCTTTGGGAACTTTATCAGTCGGCGCAACGTCACCCAGATAGGCAGTGACTTCTGCATGGAGTTGCTGAGGGTCGGCAGGATAAAAACGTCCTGCCACGGCGGGTTTTCTGTTCATGCGCTGATCCTGTTAGAGTTGTAATGCGATCAGAACCTGGGCTACTGATGTCATAAGTGCCCGATATTCATTTTACTGCGAGCTGCTGCGGATAACGACTGGTTTTTTGTGCCAGAGTTCAGAGGAGTATCAACATGACCACAATGCTTAGCGCCTATACCGTCACCACGCGTTACTGGCACCTTTTGGATGATGGCAAAGTGCAGTGCGACTTGTGTCCGCGCTTTTGCAAATTGCATGAAGGGCAGCGCGGTTTGTGTTTTATCAGGCAAAATCTGGATAGCCAAATCGTGATGACCAGCTATAGTCGCTCCAGCGGCTTTGCGATAGATCCTATCGAAAAAAAGCCCTTGAACCATTTTTTACCGGGTACACCGATTTTTTCGTTTGGCACTGCCGGTTGTAATCTGGCCTGCAAATTTTGCCAGAATTGGGACATCAGCAAATCGCGGGAAATGGATACCTTGATGAGCAAAGCGACCCCGCAAGCCATCGCCAAAGCGGCGTTGGCGTACGGCTGCAGCAGCGTTGCCTATACCTACAACGACCCGGTGATATTTCACGAATACGCCATCGACACCGCCCAAGCTTGTCGCGAACTGGGCTTAAAGTCGGTAGCCGTGACCGCTGGCTATGTCTGCGCCGAGCCGCGCGCTGAGTTTTATCGCTATATGGATGCCGCCAACGTTGATTTAAAAGCCTTTAGCGAAGATTTTTATCACAAGGTCACCGGCGGCCATTTACAGCCGGTGCTGGAAACCCTGGAGTATCTCAAACACGAAACCCAGGTCTGGTTTGAACTGACGACGCTATTGATTCCCGGCGAAAACGATTCTGAAGCCGAACTGGAAACCATGACGCAATGGGTGGTGGAAAAATTGGGGCCGGATGTGCCCATGCATTTCACCGCCTTTCATCCCGACTGGAAAATGACCGATAAGCCGCATACCGCAAAATCGTCATTATTGCTGGCGCGTAGTATTGCCTCAAAAAATGGGGTGCGCTACGCCTACGTCGGCAATGTCCACGACAAGGCGGCGGAAAGCACCTATTGCCACCACTGCGGCGAATTGCTGATCGGGCGCGATTGGTACGTACTGTCGGATTGGAACCTGGATGCCGCCAGCCACTGTCGGTTTTGCGGTACCCAATGCGCGGGATTGTTCCAGGCTAAACCGGGCGATTGGGGAGCGAAACGCCAGTCTGTACGATTATGATATTCAGCCATTACCTTTGGATTTTTGTGTGCCAGTTCACATGAAATTTGCTTACGCAAAAAAAATCAATATGATGTCTCGTCAGTAGCTGAATTAAAGAGCGCTAAGGGCATTTTATTTATTGTCTCTAGATTTCGTTCCAGCTAAATAGACAATGAATCAGCTTATTGAATTACGGTAATCGTATGAAAAAAACTCGGCATCTCGATCACGACGGCTTGGATGGCATAGTGCCGTCTACCAATAAAGCCCAGCCCAAGGAAGATAATCCGCAAGCCAACGCCGATAAACCGCAGCCCAAAGCCGGGCAAAATAAAGTCATCTGGCTGGCAACCGGCCTGGCACTGGTGCTTGGGGTTGTGGTGCTGAAGTTGCCGGTGCAACAGGAAAGCCCGGCTACCAATACGCTTGCGGCCAATCAGTCGCCAAGCCTGCCAGCGACTAGCGCACAACCGGCTGTACTTAAGCAAAATCAAGCTATCCCGCCTGCCGAAAAACCAGCAGCTAATCAGCTTGCTGACGCCACAGCAACTGACCAGGATGCCATCGACAAACAACAAGCCGAGTCAAAAATCCTTGCCGAGTTACCGACGGAGCCTACGGCTGCCGGGGTAAAAAATGTCGGGGTTGCAGCAAACGCTGCGCCGCTGTTTACCGCCTATTTTGAATACGACTCCAAGAAGCCCATTGCATTGACTGATCAAGAATCCGGGGCTTTTGCTGCGGCTATTGCAGGCTGTGCAAATCAGATCAAGTTGACAGGGCATACCTGCAATTTAGGCGGCCCGATTGGCAATCAGCATTTAGGTCTGGCGCGCGCCAAAGCGGTACAAAAACTGTTGATTACAAAAGGGGTTGATGCCAAGCGCATCGTTATCGCTTCCGAAGGTATGGCAAACCCCCTTGCATCTAACGACACCAAAGCCGGACAGGCGCAAAATCGTCGAGTGGAACTGACCTGTCTGGATAATTAACCGAATTTAAGAGGATGGCTCCCATGATACAAAACAGCAAATCAGATTATCAGATCGCTCAGCAGCAAATTCTGGACGGCATTATTTCCGGTGAGTTTGATATTGAAAACCGGCACGATTTAGGGCCGCTGATTCCAATCCGCCTGTTTCAGGCCTTGCGCATGGTGGCTTTGGGCTCCAATGTGGAAGACATTTTGGGACAGGGCGCGCCGTCGCTGGTGTATCACTCCGGGCAAAGCCTGGGCTTGGCCATGGGGCAAATCGCTGCGGCCAATATCGATAAAGATCTGGAAACCTATGTCGGCAAAATCAAATTGCTTTGTCGCCAGCTCAGCATTGGTCTGGTCGTGCCCGATAAAGTGGATTTAGCCGCCGGTGTGCTGGAGTTGCGCGTTGACGAATGCGTGTCTTGCGCCGGTATTCATCATGTTTCCGCGCCCATTTGCCATTTTGAAGCCGGCATGGTGGGCGGCATTGTCAAAACCTTTTTCAATCGTAACGTCAAAGCCACCGAAACCAAGTGCAACGCGCTGGGCGACAAGACCTGCTTGATTCGCGTCGATTTGATGTAGACAGATATTTAATGATTTCAGGAGTGCAGTATGAGCAGTAACGTCCAATTTCTCGACCCCAGAAAGTCACAGAACAGCGAGATAGATTCCATCTTGCGCAATCTGATGAGTATTCAGGGCGTATCGGCCGCAGCCATCGTCGATAGCGATGGTTTTGTCACCCACATTCATCGTGATTTTGAAATTAATACCGATGCCATCGGGGCCTCGGTGCAAGTAGTGTTTGGTGCGGCTTCCAGAGCGGCGCAACACGTGGGTCATCATCAAACCAATATGGTGATCAGCGAGAGTAACGATGGTTATATTTTGTCTACGCCGATCGAAGCCGGATTTTTGCTGGCTTTGGTCACCCAACGCGAAGCGCTGTTGGGTCGGGTGCGTTTCGAGTTAAAAGAAACCATTCCGGTATTGAAAAAATTGTTTACCAGCTATCTGGCAAACTAAGCGCAAGGTAGAGTCCAGATATGCATTGGTTTGAATCGCAGTTGGCTGATCTGGATCGGCTGGCTCAGGAATACACGCAGGCGCAGCAAAAACAGGCTGGCGACATTGTTAATGTCAGTGAGAACACACGCCTAAAGCGCAGCCAGTTTATCGATGCGGTGCAAGCGCTGGTCGATAAAGTGATCAAGATCAAGGGTGTCGGTGCTTGCGCTGCTTACCACGACGGTCTGATTTTGGCGCAAGCGGCGCAGTCGCCTGACATTGATGCCTTCGGGGCGGTGGTGCAGGAAAGTATACGCGCGGCCCAGCAGGGCGGCAGTTCTTTACGTTTGGGCGATATTCAACAGATTGTTATCGTCGGTGCTATTAACAAACTGGCGATGCTCAGTGTCGGGCCTATCATTCTTTGTATTTCCTGTCCCAAAGATATTAATCTGGCGTCGGTATTGAGTTAGGCTAAGTAATCTGGCTTAGCGGCGACCACCGTCTGGGCTATTGGTTGAGGATCGCTCCGTCATATGTCCGCCCACATCCGTAATAAATTGTGGTAACAGCCAGTCAGATTGACAGTAGGGGCGCTATCCCCCTGGGTGTTGCGTAACTCTAGTATCGACATATCCATTTCAAATAGTAAGCGGCGGCGTTCGGTTTCGCGCACCATACTTTCCAGCCAGAAAAACGAAGCCAGCCGCGCGCCGCGCGTGACCGGCTCTACCCGATGCAGGCTGGAACCGGGATACAACACCATAGAGCCTGCCGCCAGTTTTACGGAGTGTTCGCCGTAAGTATCTTCAATCACCAACTCGCCGCCATCATAACTGTCTGGATCTGCCAGGAAGATGGTTGCCGACAAGTCTGTGCGCACCCGTTGGCCGCTAATCGGGCAATGACGGATCGCATTATCGATATGATTGCCAAAAGCGTTGCGGTCATCTGCGTAGCGATTGAATAACGGCGGAAAAATTCGTTTTGGTAAAGCCGCCGACAAAAACAAGGGGTTGCGGTTTAACGCTGCCAGCAAGATAGCGCGGGCCGCCTGACTTTGATCGGTTTGCTCCGGTAATTGCCAGTTGTTTTTCACTTGCGCCGACTGGCTGCCAGCGGTTATGCGGCCGTCTGCCCAGGGCGCGTTAGCCAATAGCGCTTGGACTTTTTGCAGTTCAGCGTGGGATAAGACGTCGGGAACCTCGATCAACATGACTTACCCCGAAATAGCTTGCAGCGTAAAAAAAACCGCCAAACTCATAGAGCCCAGCCCCAAGCCAACCGCAGCCAAACGGCTACCGTGTAGTCTGGTCCACAGCAGGCTGCCGGTCAGGGCCAGCAAGATCAATCCGCCGCCCAAGGTATCGACCAGCAGCACCCAGCCGATGCCCATCCCGGTACCTTTATGCAAATTGTTCAGCATGGTCAGTAGATTGGCGTCGCCTTGCTTCACCGTGACAAACGCATTGCCTTCCCAGTATTCGGCGGACAACATTTTTTGCGGATTGCGGACATTGATCTGCCAGGACGCGGGTTGCTGGATAGACTGCTGGTTCCAGATTACAGTTTTGCCAGGTTCCTTGCGGATTTTGGCATGAGATGTATCGACGCCCAAAGACAGTTCCAGCCAGGCTGCCAATGCTTTGGGATCGGCTGGATGCGGTTCCGGTAACGCGAGTTGAATTTCCATTTGTGCCATGCGACCGACCGGGATTTTAAGTACCTCTCGGTGATTCATTAAAATGCCCGTAAAACCAAAGAGCAGGCCCAGCGCCGCACCCCAAAGCCCGCACCAGGCATGGGTGCGGCGTAGCCATTTTAAAAAGCTACCGCGCGACAGGTTTTTCGGTAAGAATAAATAGCCGCCATTGGTTTTCTTGGGCGGGCGGGCTGCTGGCGTAAGTGATTGGTCGGTTGCGGTATTCATTGCTTAATTTCCAAAATCTATGGCTAATGGGTAGGCAAAAAGTAATAGCGTGGTGTTGCATCAGGTACTTGAAACTGTCAACGAATCAAACCGACATGCTAGGGAAGGCGCCTTGGAGATCCTGCCCCGCACATGGCTTACCCGTTCAGATCTGCTGCGGCTAATACTTAAAACCTACCGTTAATTGTCCGGACACCGGCATACCCGGTAGGGCAGAGTTGGTTTGTCCAGATTCGTAGTAGACGCTATCAGTTAAATTGAACACGTTGAGTTGTACATCGAAATGTTTTTGGTGATAGGCCACGACTGCATCCAGGCGGGCGTAGCCGGGCAATACGGCTTCGTTGACGCTATCGGCATAACGTTGGCTGGCGTAATACACTCCGCCACCGACTTCCCAGTTGTCGGTTAAGTGATAGGTGCTCCAGGCCACGCCACTATGTTCCGGTACGTTGACGGCACTCATGCCTGCATAGGATTTCAGCAAGCCGCTTACCGAACCCGTTGCGGTTGTGGTGGATTTGGTGATTTGTGAATCCAGATACGCATAGGTCAGTGATACGTCCCACTTCGGCAATAGTGTGCCGGCCAGTCCGGCCTCAAAGCCGTCCGTACGCTGTTCTCCAGCCAAAACTTGTAGATTGCTGTCGAGTGGTGAGGTGGTACGGGCGTTGGTTTTTTCCAGGCGGAATACGGCAGCGGTAGCTGACAGCTTGCCGTCGAACAGATCCCATTTGGCACCGATTTCGTAGTTGTGGTTTTGCTCGGGCGGCAGGTTGGCATTGTTAGCCGAGAGACTTAAGCTCTCGGCGGACGGATTGAAGGATTTGCCGTAACTGAAATAGTAAGACTGGGCTTTATCGGGTTGCCAGACGATGCCGCCGCGCGGGCTCCACTGATCGACACTGCTATCGAAATTGGCGCTGCCTATTCGGTCGGTTTGTTGTGCGTCGAACACGTCGTAACGAGTACCAGCCAATAATTTCCATTCTGGATTTATCTCGAATTGATCCAGCACATAGCCGGCGTAGGTTTGGGCATGGGTCGCGCGGTCTGTGGCCAGTGTACCGCTAAAATCGACAGCCGTCAGTGGAGCGCTGGCCGTTAATATGGGGCTGAATACAGATACTGGAAAAGTTGTAGTGCTGCCGTTTGCCCGTGTCGAGTTCTTGGATTTGTAATCGTAATCCTCCCAGCCGAATTCGCTACCGAACATCAATGTATTGTTAAAACCGAACAATGATTTTTTGTAAACAAAATCAGTTTGGTTATAAACATTTTCTTGTGTGTTTAAGCGAAGCGCTTGGGTTCGATTGATAGTCGCGTTTGCGCCGTTGCCGGTGGCCGCGCCGCTAAACAAATGGGTCAGATATTGACGCTCGTAATCGCCGTAGCGTATTGAGTTTTTTACCGAAAAGTCGGCATTGAAGCGATGCGTCAGCGCGACAGTGGCAACGTTGACATCGGTATCCATCATTCGGTTGTTGGTAAAACCGTAATAGGTATTGATCGGCACGTCGGCTGGCCGACCTCGGTACATGGGTACACCGTAATCGAACACGCCTTCTTCCTGTTGATGCAACAGATTTAAAGTCAAATCGGTATCGGTGCTGATGTCCCATTTGAACGAAGGCGCGATTCCCCAACGATTGCTGTAGTTATAGTCGCGGTAGGAATCGGCATCCTGATACATCACGTTTAAACGCGCCGACAGGTCTTGATACTTGGTCTCGGCGTCAATGGCGGTGCGTTTGAAATCGTAAAGGCCGTAGGTAAAACTACCGTTAATACCGGTTCTGCCGGTCGGTTTTTTTGCTACCTGATTTATAACGCCGCCTGTCGCGCCACGGCCGAACAGAATCGACGAAGCGCCTTTCAATACTTCGGCTTTTTCGATGAAAAAGGTGTCGCGGTTGTATTGGCCGTTGTCCTTGACGCCGTCAAGATATTGATCCGAACTGGCGGCGAAACCGCGCAAGGTAATCGAGTCGCCGGTACGACCGCCTTCGCCAGCGGCGATAGTCAGGCCGCTGACGTTGCGTAATGCGTCGCGTAAATTGAACGCGTTTTGGGATTCGATCAGTTCTTTTTTTACCACACTGACCGACTGTGGAATATCGCGTAGTGCCATTTCGGTTTTGCTGCCGGTACTGGAAGTCTCGGCTTTGAAGCGATTGGTCGGTTTTTCGCGATTGGCTTTGACCTTGACGTCTTGCAAAATCACTTCTTGTTCGCCATCAGTTGTGGTGTCTACCACAGGCTCTGCGGCCAACGCCACACCGCTCAAGGCGGCGCCCAGCGGCAATAAAGCGCCCAGTCGCCATTTGGCAGATTTTGGTTTTGATATGTCAGACATGGTTTTCCCTTTTAGGTGCTTTGTCTTTGGCTGCCTGGCGGGGAACGCTGGGTGGCTGGTTGATAATTATTTGAGGGCGATTGCCCTTAGGTAGTCAGGTTTTCGGTTCAGATACAAAGCCAAGTTTACTAACGCCGGCCTTGGCCGCATCCGCCAGTGTTTCGGCGACAAAATGGTAGGCAACATTTTGATCGGCGCGGATATGCAGTTCAGGCTGTTCGGCGGCACCGGCTATCTCTTGCAGGCGGCGCTGTAGATCTGCGCGCTTGACAGGCTCTTTACGCCAAAACAATTGGCCAGCATTATCAATAGATAGCTCAATCGGGTCTTTCACTGCTTGCTGCGGCGCACTGCTGGCCTTGGGCAAGTCGATTTTCACGGCATTGGTCATCAGCGGTGCTGTGATCATAAATATCACCAGCAACACCAACATCACGTCAATTAATGGGATCATGTTGATTTCGGCGACGGTATGGCCGCCGCCCTTGGTTTGATCGAAGCCGCCGAAAGCCATTATTGCTCTCCTGTGGCGTAGGCCAGTTGGGCGCCGGACAGCGCAGCGGGTTTACTTTGCGGCGCGGCGTCAATAGTGGCGCCGGTGGTCAAAAACGCGAATAAGTCGTGGGCAAAGCCATCCAGTCTGGCTAGCAATAAGCGGTTGCTGCGCACACAATCGTTATAGGCCAGCACTGCCGGAATCGCCACAGCCAGACCTAATCCGGTCATAATCAGCGCTTCACCAACCGGGCCGGCGATTTGATCAAGCCCACCCAAACCGCTTTGACCAATACCCACCAAAGCGTGATACACGCCCCAGACTGTGCCGAACAGGCCAATAAACGGCGCGGTGCTGGCGATGGAAGCCAGTGCGGTCAGCCCCCATTCCAGTTGTGCGGTTTCCTCGTCTATGACACGGCGCATGGAGCGGGTCAGAAACTCAGCTGTGGAGCCCGCTTGTTGCAAACCCGGACTGCCGTGCCGAGCATGATGTTGCGCGGCGGCCAGAGCGTGGCGGGTTAGATTGGAGAAAGGATCGGCTAGTCTGCCATCAGGTAAGTGGCTGGCCACATCGCTTAAGGTGTCACTGCTCCAGAATTTTTGCAAAAACAGATCGGCGCGGCGGCGGATGCTGATGCCGTGCCAAGCTTTGACCAACACAAAATACCAGCTGGCGACTGACATAATCAGCAATAAAGCAAACAGAGCCGCGCCGACGCTGTCGGTCTGAGCCAGAAAATGATCGAGACTTTGAGTGAGTGACATGATTTATCCTTCGAGAGAAAACGAAACGGGAACCACGACCCAGGCGGAAACCAACTGTTCGCCGCGACGGGCAGGGACGAATCGCCATTTTTGGACGGTTTCTTGAGCCGCTTGATCCAGGCGCTCGTAGCCGCTGGATTTACGTAGCGTAATTTGGTCAACCAAGCCGTCTGCATTGACCAGTACTCTGAGCAAGACCTTGCCCTGTTCGCCTGATTCGCGCGAAGCGCTGGGGTAGGGCGGGGCAGGGTTGTTTAGATAGTCGGCATTTAGATTGGGTAAGCTTAGCGGCGCGGCAGCGTCGTCGCTGCTGCGGGTTGCAGGGCTTGCCGCCGCCTGAGTGGTGGCTGTAGCGGCTATTGGCGCTGGGCTTGGCGGTTCAGCTGTTGTTTCTGGCGCTGCTGTCGTCGATGTAGCGTGACTATTGCTTGATAGCACAGGCGCTTGTTTAAGAGGTGTGAGCGGTGTTTTAAGTTTGTTGACAGTTTTTTGCGTCGGTTGGCTGATGGCTGGCTTTGGGGCGGATGCAGGCTGGGCTTGCTTGGTGCCTATCCATTCCACCCTGATGGTTTGCGGTGGCGTGGTAGTGGGCAGTTCATCGCTGGGCGGCATTAAGCCAAACCAGACAAGGTGCAGGCTTAATGCAAGTAAAAGCCCCAGAACACGTTCGTTATATTCACTGTTTTGTGCGGCGATTAGCGGTTTGTAAGGCGCTTCGCTGGATACAAAACGTAGCGTTACCAGGCTGGCTATTTGACGAAAACGGACTGTGGGTAACATAAAAGCCTCTCGAGTTCTGAACTAAAAACGATTGGCTGGCTACCCGAAGGTTGGCTGGCTAGGGTGATGCGGTTTATTTGGTCAAAATTAATTTGCCGTTGCTGGTAATCCGCAGGCGGTAATCCTCGCCTTGATGTTCGATAAGGACTTCGTTTTGAGTCCCAAACAATAAACGACTGCTGAGTCGCGCTTTGCCTGCTGGCGATTCATGCTGCGGGTTGGGCATTGCCGCATATTCCGCAGTTTGGTTTGATGGCGTCTTCATGGGGCTAACACCGTTTGATGAAAAATGCCTTCAGCATGTCGCTAAAATTGATGTTGAACATGATGACCTCAAGGTACAAATGCGTGAGAAAAGAAACTTGTTAGATACAAATGATAATGATTATCAAAAACAAGTCAAGCGCAAGTTTGTGTTTTGGCATTGGCTTTAGCGGGAAGGCATGGTGAACAGACAAATCAAGAGGCGATTATCTTCAAATTTTGCAACGGCGGAGAATAGAAAAATAATCCTGGGCAATCGAGCAGATTGCCCAGGATGCCAAACTTAAAATATCAAATCCAATCCGAATCGTCGCTTTCGTCAGGTACGCTGTAATCGGCGTCGCTAGCGGAAAAATCATCGCGATTATCATCCAGGTTGGCTTGTTGAATGGCGTCGTCGCCGTAGTAATTATTGACCACTGTTTGCTCTGGCGCAGCATTATGTTCGCCTAAAGCGTGCTGCCCCCAGTCACCGGAACCACCGTGGTGGCCCATCAGATTTTCGATACCCTGGAACAAAAACGAGCCGGCGACTACGCCTGCTGCTGTGGTCGCGACATTTCCCAAAAAGCTGGAACCGCCTGCACCCGCACCGCCCAAAAAACCAGCCGATTGTGGTGCCGGTGCGCCGCGTGGCACTTGATAATTACCGGAACCCGGAACCGCGCCTGTATTGGCTGTCGGTTGCGCCCAAGGATCGTTAGCTAAAAATCCGCCGCGTTGATTTCCGGCATTGTGCACTTGGTTTTGCAATTCGCTGATTTGGTTTTTGGCGGCACTCAAGGCCTGGTCTTGCAGTAGCGCACGCTGTACCAACAGATAAGCCGCATCCGGTTGTTTGGCGACAGCCGCAGCAATCAAAGCTTCGGCGTCGGCATCCTTGTTACTGAGTCTGACTTCGCTCAATTGGGCCAAAAATTGACTAAGCTGGTTGCGTTCCTGAGAATTCATCTAATAACTCCTGCATTAATAAACTAACCCGGCAAATTGCCGACAAGGGTA
>CAIOHN010000310.1 GCA_903858105.1 uncultured Pseudomonadota bacterium
ACGACTCTTGTTCTCCATCATAGGTGTCCACTTGGTTATAAGTGGACACTATCTTCGGAGATTTTAATCGGCACGGATAGACGTGGTTAAAAGATCGCATACGAGATTTTATCGAGAACAGCCCGAAGGGGCGCCGCAAGGATGCGGCGCGTTGACGGAGGGCCAGGGATGGCCTTTCAGGCAACCCCGTTCAAAAGCGAGGAGCGCAGGGAATAAGCGGCATTCGGGTGGCCTTTCTTTGGGTTACTTTTCTTTGGCCAAACAAAGAAAAGTAACTCGGCTGTCGGGCCGAGACCCGACACTAAATCCAGCCGTCGCGCCAGCGACACGCTATCTTCCAATCGCGTAATACCCCAACCCAAACTGCTTAACCACTCTAGGGTCATACATATTCCGCCCATCAAAAATCACCTTATCTTTCAACACCCGGCTTAACTCATCAAAATCCGGGCTTCTAAACTGCTTCCATTCCGTGACAATAATCAAGGCGTCCACGTCGCTCAGGGTTTCGGTTTGCTTCGCGCAATATACCAAGCCAGTTTTGTCACCATAAATCCGTTGCGCTTCGTGCAGGGCTTCTGGATCGTAGGCTTTAACAGTGGCGCCCGCGTCGATCAAGGCTTCGATTAATACCCGGCTAGGTGCTTCGCGCATGTCGTCGGTGTTGGGTTTAAATGCCAAACCCCACAGCGCAAATACTTTGCCTTTTACCCCGTCTGGATAATGTGTCGATACTTTCTCGAATAAACGATGTTTCTGCCTATCGTTGACGTTTTCCACAGCGCTAAGTAATTCGGCGTGGTAGCCATAATCGCGGGCGGTGCGCTCCAGGGCTTTAACGTCTTTTGGAAAGCAGGAACCGCCGTAACCGCAGCCCGGATAGATAAAACTGTAGCCGATGCGGCTGTCTGAGCCGATGCCGTGGCGGACGTTTTCTATGTCGGCGCCCAGGCGTTCGGCCAGGTTGGCCAGTTCGTTCATAAAGCTGATTTTGGTGGCCAGCATGGCGTTGGCGGCGTATTTGGTCAACTCGGCAGAACGGATGTCCATGGTGATAACCCGCTCGCGACTGCGGTTAAACGGCGAATACAAGGCTTTGAGTAACTCAGCAGTTCTGGGGTTGTCTGTGCCAATCACGATACGATCTGGCTTCATGAAGTCGTCCAGCGCAGAGCCTTCTTTCAAAAACTCAGGATTGGACACCACATCAAATTCAAGTGTCTGTGCGCGCTCGGCCAACACGTCGTTTATGGCTTGTTTGACCTTATCCGCAGTACCAACCGGCACGGTGGATTTGTCCACGACGATTTTGTAATCCTGCATATGCTCGGCAATACTTTTTGCCACGGCCAAGACGTATTTCAGATCGGCCGAGCCGTCTTCATCCGGCGGGGTGCCGACGGCGATGAATTGAAACAATCCAAAATCCACCGCTTCTTTAACATCGGTAGTAAAACTCAAGCGTCCAGCAGCTTGATTATCCTTAACCATCTCGTCCAAGCCTGGCTCATAAATGGGGATGATGCCTTGCTTGAGTTGATCGATTTTGTGTTGATCAACATCCATACACAACACATGATTGCCCACTTCGGCCAAACAGGCACCTGTTACCAATCCCACATAACCACTGCCAAACACTGTAATTTTCATTGTTACACCTTGTAAACTAAGAATTATCGCTTCTGTTTTACCCGATACAGCGCCGAAATATCCTCGTCGCCGTAACCTTTTGCCATTAGCTTGGCATAATCCGCCAGGGTTACCACCGTTAGCGGACACCCTACACCGACACGCTGCGCCATCTGCTGGGCAATTTTTAAATCTTTATGATGCAGTGCCAGTTTAAAACCTGGCGCGAACTGGTTTTGGGTCATAGTCTTACCGCGATGCTGTAAAAACCAATTGCCTGCAGCACCCCCAGCAATTACATCGATTACCTGCTCCAGCGGCAGCCCTTGCGCTTCGGCAAATGCCAAAGCCTCGGTTACCGCTTGGTTGATGCCTGCCGCCATAATTTGATTGACTGCCTTACACGCTTGGCCGGCACCATGGTCGCCAAGATGTTCGATGCGCGCCGTCATGGCCGCCAGCAGGGGTCGCAAATGGTCTAGCACTGCGACATCGCCGCCGACCATCATCGCCAGCGTACCTTTGTTGGCGCCTTCGACGCCGCCAGATACCGGCGCGTCCAGAAAGGCCGTTTGCTTATCCTTTAATTTTTGCGCCGCCAGTTTGGCGGTTTCGCTGCTGACGGTGGACATATCGACCACCACACTTCCCGGCTTGACAGCTTTGACTATGGCATCGACCACCGCCAATACGTCTTTGTCAGCCGATACACAGATCAACACTACATCGACATTAGCAGCCAACTGCTCGATGCTGTCGTACGCAGCAAGCTGTAATTCTGCGGCCAACGCCTCGGCTTTGCTGCCGGTGCGATTGTAAACTGCAGCCAAATAACCAGCCTTGGCCAGATTACGCGCCATGCCAACACCCATTGCACCCAAACCGATAAAACCTGCCTTCATATCATGCTTCCGTTATGGTTTATCACTGTCTAGCAAATCACCGGCGCTTCGCGGATTCTGCGCCGCTATGCTCGACTCATCTGGACTATTTTTCCAGATAAGTATAGGCATTTAGCCCGGCCAGCAACTCCTGCTCTATCGCCAGTTTTTGTTCCGGCGTCAACAGGCTGTCGTCCAACTTTTGCCGATACGCCGCTTTTAGCCCGTCGGTACTGATATGCACATAATCCAGTAATTCGCTGACATCCTCACCTTCCATAAAATCGCCAAAGCGGTAGCCGTCGCCGTCTAGTTCGATATTCATGGAATGCGTATCGCCAAACAGGTTATGCATATCGCCCAGGATTTCCTGATACGCGCCGACCATAAAAAATCCGATCAGATAATCCTGATCCGCGCCAATAGTGTGCAAGGGCAGGGTATTACTGATGTTTTGCTGATCGACGTATTGGTCGATACGGCCGTCAGAATCGCAGGTTAAATCTTGTAACACTGCGCGCCGAGTCGGTTGCCGATCCAGTTGATGAATAGGCATGATCGGAAAAATCTGGTCTATACCCCAAATATCCGGCATCGATTGAAACAGCGAAAAGTTGCAAAATACCTTATCCGCCAGCTTCTCGTCCAGTTCTTGCAATATTTCGCGGTGATGATGGTTGTCCAAATTCAATGCGCGCTGTATCTGTTGACACAAACTGACGTAGTTTTGTTCGGCGTCCGCTAACTCGGTTAAGGTCAAATCACCCTGCACAAAACGGGCCCGTGCCTCAGCCATATTGAACTGGGCATTGTGATAGGCTTCGCTGATGTTATTAAAGTCTGGCGCGATGGGCTCAGCTGCGCCTTGCAGGCTTTCTACCTCAGTGACATTGGTAATCAAAACCGCATGATGGGCGGTGATGGCCCTGCCCGACTCGGTGATGATATTGGGTTGCGGCAATCCAGTTTGGCGGCTGATGTCGGCAAAAGCCCGCACGATATTTTCTGCGTATTCGTTCACGCTGTAATTAATCGAGCACTCGCGGCGCGAGCCGCTACCGTCGTAATCCACGCCCAAACCGCCGCCCGCATCCACCGTCGTGATGTTGGCACCCAACTGATGCAATTGCAGATAAAACTGGCCGGCTTCTTTTAACGCCAGCTTTATGTCGTGGATATTGGCGATCTGCGACCCCATATGAAAATGCATTAATTGCAAGCAATCCAGCATGTTCAATTGCTTTAAACCGGCTATCAACTGTAAGACTTCGCTGGCGTGTAAACCAAACTTGGATTTTTCGCCGCCGCTGTTTTGCCATTTACCGGCGCTGATGGTCGACAACCTGACCCGCAAGCCAATCAATGGCCGCACCTTAAGCTTGGCGGCTTCTTCGATGATCATCTCCAACTCGGAAGGCTTTTCAATGACGATGAACACCGACAAACCCATCAACTGGCCCATCAAGGCCATGCGGATATAAAACCTGTCTTTGTAGCCGTTACAAACGATGGTGCCGCCGCGTTTGGCCAAGCCCAATATCGCCAGCAATTCTGGCTTGCTGCCGGCTTCCAGGCCAATGTTATCTGCAGAAACGATGCTTTCTACGACGTTACCCTGCTGGTTGACTTTAATCGGATAGACTGGCGTGTAATGGCCGCTGTACTGATGCGTGGTGCGGGCTTGATCGAAGGCCTGCTGCAGTTGTTGAATCCGATCCCGCAAAATATCGCTAAAACGCACCAGTACCGGAAAATTTAAACCGCGCTCCCGCAAAGCCTGGGCGATTTCAAACAAATCGATTTGCGTTGCGCAATCGGCTTTAGGTTTTACGCAGACATGGCCTTGCGCGTTAATCGAAAAATAACCGTTGCCCCATTGCTGGATAGCGTAAAGCTGCTTGGACTGCTCAATCGACCATGGTTGTGTTGGCACGCGTATAACCTTACTGTCATAAATAGGTAGAAATTCTAAAGTATAATGATGAACGTTATATGACTTTTTATAGGATTTTCATCATGCTCGACGCACAATGGTTCAGCGAGCCGGTCGCTTCCGACGGTTCTGCCTTCTCGTTAAAAATCAAAAGCAAACTACACGAGGAGCAATCCGAGTTTCAATTTCTGGAAATCTATGAAACTGAGCACTTCGGTAACCTGATGGTCATTGACGGCTGCACTATGGTCTCCACCCGTGATAATTTCTTTTATCACGAGATGATTAGTCACCCGGTTTTGTTCACCCACCCCAATCCCAAGAACGTATTGATCATCGGCGGCGGCGACTGCGGCACCTTGCGGGAAGTTTTGAAACACCCAGGGATCGAGAAAGCTGTACAAATTGATATTGACGAGCGCGTTACCCGCCTGGCAGAAATTTATTTCCCTGAGTTATGCGAATCCAATAACGATCCGCGCGCCGATCTGAAATTTATCGACGGCATCAAATGGGTTAAAGAGGCTGCTCCGAACAGCGTGGACATTATCATCGTCGATAGCACCGACCCAGTGGGCCCGGCCGAAGGCCTGTTCAGCGCCGACTTTTACAAGGATTGCTTTAAAGCCCTGAGCGAAAATGGCATCGTCGTCCAACAAAGCGAGTCGGCCCTGCTGCACATGAAAATCCTGAAAGAAATGCGCGGCGAAATGCTGGCGGCGGGCTTCCAGCACCAACAAACCGTGTTTTTCCCACAATGCATTTATCCGTCCGGCTGGTGGAGCGCGACGATGGCCAGCAAAACGGACTTGTCTAAATTCCGCGAGCAGGACGCGGCCAACAAAGCTTTTGAGACGGTGTATTACAACAGCGAAATTCACAAAGCCAGCCTGGCAATGCCGGAGTTTTTCAAAAAAGCCTTCGCTTAAGCATTTAGGTGGAGCCGAAGCCTTATGGGGCTTCGGCTCAATCGTTTATTTACCTCAGCATTAGCCCATTCTCACCCCAAATCAAGCGACCGATATTTTTTGCTCATCCGCACTACTTGACTTGATCGCACCTGCGCTATCTGCCAAACTCACTATTTATGCATGTATTTGCATCATAATGTCGCGTCCACAGGGCCTGGACGTAGCCTTTTGCCCAAAAATTTTAGTTTACTACCCGTAACAGGAGACGATTAGGACGCAGCCGATGACCACACCTCCTGAAAAAACCCAGTTCATCCATTCGACTACCTTGGTGGGTAAATTATCCGAAACCGGTCGTGATCGTTCGGAACTGGAGCCGTATTTGGTCGTGTTATCCGGCAGCGAGCAGGGCAAACAATTTAAATTAGTTAGACGCAGGCAAGTCGTTGGCCGCGAAGCCAACGTCGATATTCTCATCACAGATCCCAAAATCTCCAGACGCCACGGCATGCTGTTAGTGCATGACGACCATATTGTGCTGGAAGATTTAGCCTCCACCAACGGTACCTTCGTGAATGGCAAGCGGGTGGAAAAACACAAGCTCCAATTGCTGGATCGAATCCGCATTGGCGACACCTATCTAAAAATCGATTACAAACGAATTTGCGAAGCTAAATCGGAGCACGCGCTTTATCAAGCGGCAAATGTCGATTCCATGACTAATATTCTGAATCGCAGCGCCTTCATGTTGCGTGCAGAACAGGAGTTTTCTTATTGCAAGCGCAATCAAACTCGGTTGACCATCATTATGTGCGATGCCGATCATTTCAAGCTAACTAACGATAACTTCGGTCATCTGGCGGGTGATCAGGTGTTAAAAGATCTGGCCAAAATCCTTGACGCCGAGATGCGCCAGGAAGATTTACTGGCGCGCTATGGCGGCGAGGAGTTCATCATGCTGCTGCGTGACACCCCTGCCGACGCCGCTAGCGCTTTGGCGGAAAGGATTAGGGCTACCGTGATGCAGCATGCTTTTCAGTATCAAAACCTGATTATTCCCACCACCATTTCATTAGGCCTATGCTCACGCCAAGTAGACGCGTCTTCGTCTTTGGATCTGATTATTCAGGCAGCCGACGATGCCTTGTATCGCGCCAAGAAAAACGGTCGAAACCGAGTGGAAATCGACGCACTGTAATTTGAGTCTTACATAGTCAAAACCTATCCTACACAAGGTATTTGCATTTATGCATACACTGCGTTACTGTCAGGTTTCCAGTGCATAGGGCTTTCCGCTGCTATGCTTAGGCTGCAACGCGGAAAATATTTGCAACACAATGGGAGTATCTAACATGAATAAAAACAAATTCCTTACCACCTGCCTGCTAACCGGTGCTCTGTTAGCAAGTCAGTCTGCCGCTGCGGAAGAGACCAGTTATCTGGCTGGCTTCACATCCAAAGTTAATCAAGGCATTTTCAATATGGCCACCGGCTTTATTGAAATTCCTAAAAACATTGTCAACATTAGCCACGATCAAAATATTCTGGTCGGCTTAACCTGGGGCACGCTGCGCGGTGTAGCGCATACAGTTAGCCGCACCCTGGTTGGCGGCGCCGAGTTTCTTAGCTCGCCGATACCCAGCGGTGAATTCGCCTCTCCTGCCTACGTTTGGGAGCGTTTTAGCGAAGACAGTCGCTACTTCGGTCTGCATATCCCCGGCTACTGGACCCACTATGGCCCGCTGGATAACGGTAATTAAATCTGCCGATACCACTTGAACACGAGGATAAGATCATGAAAAAACAAACTATTTACCTTCCGCTAGCGGTTTTGGCTTTGTCTCTGACTGCCTGCTCGACGCCGAAAAAAGATACCACTGAATTAAATGCGGCAATCGATGCGGCCTACAAAGGTCATTACGGTCAATCGGTACGTCATGAGGAGTTGGCAGAGGAAAATCAGGAAGTCGCTAACCGGGTGTTGAACCACTGGCAAAAAGATTATTACTGGAATATCGACGAAACACAAAAGGCCCTGGATGCCGCTAGCGCTGCCGCAGAGCATCGTTTGCAATCCGAAAAAGAACTGTGCCAATGGTTAACTGAGGTACATGGCCCTAATCACCACCAAACTGAAGCGGTTCATCACGTTGCCGCCTATTTTAAAACCGGCAGCGCGGTTCCGTTTAAAACCGATCACGATGGCACGCATCACCTGGGGCACTATTTATCAGCCCATCCAGACGCTATGGCTACCGTGACCGCTTCAACAGATACAGTTGGCAGCGCCGCAGCCAATAAAACCTTATCTGAAAAACGTGCGGCTACTGTAACCAAACTGCTGTACGACCACGGCGTCAAGCCAGCGCAACTGAAAATCAAATCCATCGGCGAAGGTGCCGGCCCGGATAACACAGCCAATCAAGATAACCGGATTGTGACTATTACCACCAGTCACCCTGCCTATGTTGATTGCGCTAATCTGAAGTAAAGCCAATCCCCACCTCCTTGGCAGCAGCCGAGGGGTGGGGCATTTAATCGCCAGGCGGCGGCGTCATATTTCATCAGCCTGTTTTTTCTGGCTAGCGGCATTGTCGAAGATTTGTTGCTCCGCATCTCTGGCCTTTTCCAACGGTTGATTCACGGCATTGTACAGTTGCTTGTGCTGCTGTTCAGCTACTGCGGTATCTTGCGGCGAATTGCAAGCGCTTAAACCGCAAACCAGTGTTAAGCCAATCAAAGTCGTTTTCATTTTTTTATCCTGCTGCTTTGCGATAGCTGGCATCAATCATCCCTGTGCTCGCGTGGCCGAAGCACAACCTGTCGCATCGCTTGTTCTACGGCGACTTCGACGGCCTTGGTCATTTCCTGAAATTGTTGATCACCCACATTAATGCCTTTATCGATGGCGTTACGCATGTAGCAGGGCGGCAGTTTATTTAATGCCAGACAGGCCACGTCTTCCTGCATCCCTGGACTTAAGGGCGTGTCAGCCTGCTCGGTCAGCTTCCAAAGTCGATCAATAACCAGTCGTTCGTAATAATTACTAATATTCAACATCGATTCATTTCCTGTCTCAAAATTAATAAGTCATAGCGATGGACTGAAGCGCTTAAACATTTTTTCGGTCAGTTCGGTGTCAGCATACACTGACCTTTCGACGCGACAATCTGTCGTCTATACTATAGAGGCTGAGGTTAGTAGTTACCAGCAAAACCAACGCAAACCGATCAACAAATGACAGTCAGAATATTTTGGGTTTATTTAATAATTTTTCGATGCAACAAATTATTACGACCTTTGTTCAATTGTTACCGATGCAACAAACTGGTCTAATCACTGCTAGTAAAAAATAACTTTTGGGAAATAAAATGCAAACTAAACTCTTCATACACTTTGCTATCGCTCTGCTACTGGTCGGCTCAGCCGCCCCCTCTTTTGCTTCTGTCACTACCACACAGTTAAATTCCAGCATCAGCATGGACAATGGCTATGAAGTTTATTTAGCCACTAGCGACAGCGATCAAGGCATCTCATTCGGCAGCGGCAACGATTGGACCACAACCTTTCAAAACAGCGCTGCTTTGCTGACTGGTGTTGATTACTATCTGCATGTCCGTGGCTATGACCAAGGCGGCATTGCCGGATTTCTCGGCGAATTTTCTTTAACCGGGTTAGGACATGTGTTTAGTAACAACAGCAGCTCGCTGACTACTAACACGATTGATTGGAAAACTAACAACACCGGCTGGGGACAAAGCTACCTGGCATCAGTGACTAATCTGGGAACAAACGGCGTAAGCCCTTGGGGTGCGCGTCCAAACATTGCGTCTGCGGCCACCTGGATTTGGGCTGGTGATGCGAATACTCAAGACCTTGCCTATTTCTCTACCAAAATTTCAGCCGTATCGGCTGTACCTGTGCCTGCCGCTGTATGGATGTTCGGCACCGGTTTAGGCTTGTTGTCATTGAATGCGCGCCGGAAAGCTTTAAATAGCTAAATCGCACTCAAAATTAAAAATCAGTAAAGCCGGGTAATACCGGCTTTTTTTATGCGCTATTTTCTGCTGGACTGTTATCTTGGCATTATTCTGTCAGACGCTTAGCAACGCGTTGGTAGGCCTCTTTAAGTTCTTCGCCGACAATTTTGGCTTTGGCAATATACTCTTCGGAGGTTTCAACAGACTCGTCGGCAATGTCAGAGGCCTTGTTTTTGACCAGTTGCCACTGCTTTTCAGCTTCGGCAAACTCATCCTTGGCGTCCATTGAAGCCAAATGCAGCTTTAACTGCAGTTCTTCGCGAACTGTTTCCAAATTGCCCAGTAAACTTTCAAACTCGATTTTTAAAGACATGATTCACCTTGTTGCTTGATTAAGAAATGTAAATAAGCAATTGGATCATGCGTCACAAGTAAAGTTCAGGTCGAGAAAAGTCGCCAACTCGGATCTGCAAACGTCCGCTAACTACAGCAAGCCAAAAATCATCGCACCGCTTAAACCATCCCGCGATAAAATCCTCGCATTGCCCGGCCTTTTGCCGCAGCCACCAACCAAGATATTCCTTTAACCACCATGCTTAATTTTAAAAACATCGCCATTCGTCGCGGCAACCGCTTGCTGTTTAGCGGAGCTTCATTCACGATTCACAAAGGCCAGAAGATCGGTTTGACTGGCGCTAACGGCGCAGGCAAATCCAGTTTGTTTGCCTTGCTGCGCGGTGAACTGCACGCCGACGAAGGCGAGTTTTCCATGCCGCCAAACCTGGAAGTGGCACATGTCGCGCAAGAAACGCCCGCCCTGGAAAGCTCGGCTATCGATTACGTGCTGGATGGCGACCGTGAATTGCGGGCTTTGCAAGCGCAATTGCTGGCAGCGGAACACGCCCACGACGGCTTGAAGCTGGCCGATTTACATGCTGCGCTCGACCATGTCGGCGGCTACACCGCTCAGGCACGGGCCTCGCGTTTGCTGAACGGTCTTGGCTTTAGCACCGAGCAAGAAAGTCGGCCAGTCACCTCGTTTTCCGGCGGCTGGCGGATGCGTTTGAATCTGGCGCAGGCCCTTATGTGCCGTTCCGATGTGTTGTTGCTTGACGAACCCACCAACCATTTGGATTTGGACGCAGTGATTTATCTGCAAGACTGGTTATGCAAATATCCCGGCACCTTGCTGTTGATTTCGCATGACCGGGATTTTCTGGATACCATCACCGATCACATCGTGCACATAGAACAAAGCAAAGCCGAGATTTACACCGGCAATTATTCGGCTTTTGAAAGAATGCGCGCCGAAAAACTGGCCCAACAGCAAACTGCTTACGAAAAACAGCAGCGCGAAATAGCCCATATTCAAAGCTTTGTGGATCGTTTCAAAGCCCAGGCCACCAAAGCCCGGCAAGCGCAAAGTCGGATCAAGGCGCTGGAACGCATGGAGCTGATTGCTTTGGCGCATGTTGACTCGCCGTTTGGCTTCAGTTTTCCAGCGCCCAAAAAAATGCCCAATCCGCTGCTAAAAATCGAAGAAGCCGACATTGGTTACGCCGATAAAGTGGTGATTAAAAATGTCAGCTTATCCATTTCGCCGGGTGATCGAATTGGCTTGTTGGGGCCGAACGGGGCCGGTAAATCCAGTTTGATTAAAGTACTTTCCGGGCAAATGTCCGCTTTGACTGGTAAGCTGCAAACAGCTCAGGATTTGAATGTCGGTTATTTTGCCCAGCATCAATTGGAGTTGTTGAGACTGGAAGAAAGCCCACTCTGGCACTTGCAACAACTAGATAAACAGGCCACAGAAAAAGATTTGCGCAACTTTTTAGGCGGCTTTGATTTTCGCGGCGATAAGGTCAACGATCCGGTTGGGCCGTTTTCCGGTGGCGAAAAAGCTCGCTTGGTATTGGCTTTATTGGTGTACCAAAACCCCAATTTATTGCTGCTTGACGAGCCTACCAACCACTTGGATTTGGAAATGCGCCACGCCTTAAGCGTGGCCTTGCAGGAATACCAGGGCGCGCTGGTGGTGGTATCGCATGATAGGCATTTGCTGCGTTCGGTCACCGATCAGTTATTGCTGGTGGCCGGCGGCAAGGTGCAAGCCTTCGACGGCGATCTGGACGATTACAAGCAATGGCTGGCAGAGCAAAAGAAAGTCAGTGACGATCCAAAGCCTGCCGACTCAAGTGGCGGTGCATCGCGTAAGGATCAGCGTAAACTGGACGCCGATCGCCGCCTGCGTCTCAAGCCTTGGCTGGATGCCGTAAAAAAAGCCGAAGCGGCAGTAGAAAAATTTGATCATCTACAACGCGATCTGGAAGAGCAATTAGCCGATCCGGCCATTTATGCCGAAGAACATAAGGAACAATTAAAGCAATTGTTGACTCGAAAAAGCCAAATCGATAGCGCGCTGGAACAAGCCGAAATGGATTGGCTAGCAGCGGAGGAAAACCTACAACAAGCGGAGTAACCATGTACCAACTGATCGTGCTGTTTTTTGAAATTTGCATTTTGCGCAAAGGGCCTCAGGATGTGCCAGCCTCGCCCTGGTTGTGGCGACTATTGCTGCTGCCTTATGTAACGGTCAACTTGCTGATTTTGCTGCTGGATGGCTCCTGGTTACGTGCGTTCGCGCAGCTTGGCGTAGAGACAGCATTGATGGTGGGTTTTTGCTACCCGTTGTTGTATTTTTCCGGAAAAACCTCGCGTTTCCCGCAAACCTTGTCGGCATTACTGGGAACAGACGCGGTAATTAGCCTGTGTGCCATTCCGGCGGTCGCCAGTCTAAATACCCAAATCAGTGAGTTTGCGTTTATTGCTATGATAGTGCTGATGGGCTGGCATTGGCTGGTCAACGGCCACATCTTTCGTCACGCCCTGGACAGGCCATTGCTATTCGGATTGGCGTTGGCTTTTCTCTACATACTGGTGTCAACACAGGTAATGACTCTGTTGTTTACCGAAATGGCAGTCACCGACTAGGAGGCCTTATGTCTACATATCAACACATATTATTCGCTGTCGATTTTTTCGAGCACGGCGACCAAGTCGCAGAAAAAGCCCGGCAAATCGCCGCACAAAACAATGCCAAACTCAGTTTGGTACATGTGGTGGACAATTTACCGATTACCGACCCGGCCTATGGCCCGATTATTCCGTTTGACGTGGATTTGACGCAGGAATTTCTGGAAGCCAGCAAAAAACATCTTCAAGAATTAGGCGAGAAACTACAAGTACCGGTCGAGCGGCAATACTTGGAAATGGGTAGCCCAAAATATGAAATCGTCCGCGTCGCCGAAGACAACCAGGTTGATTTAATCGTCGTGGGTTCGCATGGGCGGCATGGTTTTGCCCTGTTATTGGGCTCGACCGCCAATGGTGTTTTGCATCATGCCAAATGCGATGTATTGGCGGTGCGCTTAGCCGATGATTGAACTGGTTTTGGGAGGCGCGCGTTCCGGTAAAAGCCGCTACGCCGAACAGCAAGCCTTGGCCTCCGGATTGCCTGTGGTGTACATCGCCACCGCCGAAGCCGGTGACGCCGAAATGCAAAGCCGCATTCAACATCATCAACAACGCCGTCCAGAGCAATGGCAAACGCTAGAAGAACCTATCGCACTAGCCGATGCAATCAACGCATATGCCGGGCAACCCTATTGCCTGCTAGTCGATTGTCTGACGCTGTGGCTGTGCAATGTGTTATTTGATAAACAAGGCAATCTACAAGAACAACGCTACAGACACCAAGCCGAAGCCCTGGCTGCGGCACTGGCTAATGGCCCGCAAAGGCTGATTATGGTCAGCAATGAAGTCGGCCTGGGCGTGGTTGCAGCCGATGCGATGACCCGCCGCTTTGTGGATGAAGCCGGCTTTTTACATCAAAAACTGGCGCAAATTAGCGACAAAGTCGTACTGGTCACAGCCGGCTTGCCGCAAATCTTAAAAAACCTCTAAACAGCCATGAACAGCTTATCCGCGCTAATTGCCGCACCCTCTGCGGCGTTTTACCAATCTGCATTAGACAGGCAAGCACAACTAACCAAACCGCCTGGCTCCCTGGGCTTACTGGAGGATTGTGCTGTGCGGTTGGCGGCCATGCAGGCTTGCGCGCGACCACAACTGACTAAAGCCCATGTCTGTATATTTGCCGCCGATCACGGCATTGCCGCCGAAGGCGTTTCGGCGTTTCCGCAAGTGGTCACCCTGGAAATGGTGAAAAACTTTGCAGCAGGTGGCGCGGCAGTCAATGTCTTGGCCCGGCATATCGACGCCTGTTTTGAAGTGGTTGATGTGGGATTATTACAGGCGCTGAGTTTAACCAATGTCATCAGCCATCGCGCCGGCCCCGGCACTGCCAATTTCAAACTGGCGGCGGCGATGACTCCCGAACAACTAGCTAAAGCATTTAGCGCTGGCCAAACTGCAGTGGAACGCGCGATCAGCAATGCTGCTGATATTTTCATCGGCGGCGAAATGGGTATCGCCAACACCACCAGCGCCAGCGCACTGGCCGCTGCGACGTTACACATACCAGCCGCAGACATTACCGGTGCTGGCACAGGTTTGGACGCCGGGCAAATCCAACATAAAACCAGTCTCATCGAGGCAGCCTTGCGGCAGCATCAAGCCGTTTTAAACTCGCCGCTCGCCATTCTGCAAACCTTGGGCGGTTTTGAAATTGCCGCACTCAGCGCTGCGTATATCACCGCCGCCCAACGTGGTTTGCCGGTTTTAATCGACGGTTTTATCAGCAGCGTTGCGGCTTTATTGGCTGTAGGCATCAATCCTGGCTGTGGCGACTGGTTTTTCTACGGTCATTGCTCCGCGGAAAAAGGTCATGTCCGAGTGCTACAAGCCCTGAATGCGCGGCCCTTGCTGAATCTGGAAATGCGACTGGGCGAAGGCAGCGGTGCAGTATTAGCCGTGCCCTTGCTACAAATGGCCTGCAGACTGCACAACGAAATGGCAACCTTTGGCGAGGCGCAAGTCTCAACCGCCTAAATTTGCTTGATGGCCGATACTCTGTTCCAGTTGCAATGGCGAGGCCAGCGGCTTTCCCGTATTATGAACGCCGAAAAATAGCGATAGCCGTTTTCAACGCAGGCCGGATATAAGCGCGGCTTGCCCATAATAATAAAAAGCACATAACGAAAATCTGGAAAACAACATGCTAGGACATATAGAAAGTTACGACGAAAAATGCCAGACCGGCGTCATAAAATACGAAGGTCGTTTCTACGAATTCCACCTGGATCAATGGACTTCTGAAACCCCGCCAAAAACCGGTGATGACGTGGATTTTGATCAAGAAGACGATAAAGTCACCGATGTCAGCCTGGTCGGTGCCTATCTGATGGAAGCCAAACCGGTAAAAAGCCGGATGGTGGCGGCATTACTGGGTATTGCCTTCGGTGCGATTGGTTTACACAGGATTTATCTGGGCTACTACTTCATTGGTATCGCTCAAGCCGCACTGACTTTAGCTTCCGGTGGTTTTGGCGTGATGTGGGGCTTTATCGAGGGTGTGCTGATTTTTACCGGCCACATTTACAAAGATGCCAAGGGCCGCCATCTGAAATAACCGTGGACTCTTTTCTGGTTGCGCTGCAATTTTTAACCCGCATTCCGATTAATTATCGCTTCGTTGCCAGCGAGGCCTTATGGGGTCGCTCGGTATTATATTATCCCGCCGTCGGCTTGTTGCTCGGCAGCCTGTTTTGCGCTATGGCGTTACTGCTCTCCGGCGCACCGCCGTTGCTTCAAGCTGCCTTACTATTAACTGCCTGGGTGTTACTGACCGGTGGCTTGCATTTGGACGGTCTGGCCGATTGTGCCGATGCCTGGGTGGGCGGCTACGGCGATAAGGAACGCAGTTTGCGGATCATGAAAGACCCCGCCTCCGGGCCGATTGCCGTCAGCTTGCTGGTGCTGGTGTTGTTGCTAAAGTTCGCAGCCTTGGCAGCGCTTTTAGAAGCCGCTGACTTTGCCGCCTTACTGCTGGCACCGGTCTTGGGGCGAGTTGCCATCCTGGTGCTAATGCTGACTACTCAATACGTTCGCCCGCAGGGATTAGCCGAACAGCTATTGCAACAACTGCCAGTCGCTGCGGCAGGTTGGCTAGTTGCAGTTTGCGTGTTGCTGGCCTTAGTGCTGCTAGGCTTGCCGACCTTACTGGCTGGCGGCTTGCTTTTGCTCTGGTTGCGGCATGCCGCCGTTTCCCGATTAGGCGGCGTGACTGGCGATGTTTACGGCGCGGCGGTGGAGTTAACGGAAACCGCAGTGTTAATCGCGGCCGCACTATGATGGAAAAGCAAGTACCGGTTGAGTCGCTAGATAATCCTCAAGAACAGCATCGCTTCCCCGCACAGCAAATCGCTGGCGTATATCGCGCCATTGCCGAACGCCGCGACATGCGGCATTTTCTGTCCGACCCAGTTGCCCCGGAGATTGTCGCGCGGCTGTTGCAAGCCGCTCATCAGGCCGGTAGCGTAGGTTTAATGCAGCCTTGGCGCTTCATTCGCATTACCGATAAGGCTTTGCGCGTCAGCATCTACAATCTGGTGGAGCAGGAACGACTGCAAACAGCCGAGGCTTTGGCCGAACGCCACGACGAATTCATGAAGTTAAAAGTGGAGGGCATCCTCGACTGCGGCGAATTGCTGGTGGTTGCTTTGCCTGATCAACGCGAACGACATATTTTTGGTCGCCGCACCTTACCAGAAATGGATCTGGCCTCAGCAGCTTGCGCCATCCAAAATCTATGGCTGGCCGCCCGCGCCGAAGGCCTGGGTTTAGGCTGGGTTTCGCTATTTGACCCCGATGCCTTGGCGCAATTACTCAACATGCCAAGCGGCAGCCGACCGATTGCGGTGTTGTGTCTGGGACATGTTGCGGCGTTTTACCCCAAGCCAATGCTGGAGTTGGAAAACTGGGCCAGACCGCAGCCCTTGTCGGCGTTTGTCTATGAAAATGGCTGGCCGGATGAGTCTTAAAGCCTTAATGGTGCAAGGCACTACCTCGGATGCTGGCAAAAGTACCTTAGTCACCGCCTTGTGCCGATATTATCTGCGCCAAGGCGTCAGCGTCGCCCCCTTCAAACCGCAAAACATGGCGCTCAACAGCGCGGTAACCATCGATGGCGGCGAAATCGGCCGCGCTCAGGCAGCGCAAGCCGCAGCTTGCGGTTTGGCACCGCATAGCGATATGAATCCGGTACTGCTGAAGCCCAATACAGACACCACCGCGCAAGTGATTATTCACGGCAAGGTGTTACAAAATCAGTCGGCCACGCAATATCACGATTATAAAAAAGTCGCCAAACAGGCGGTTTTGGCATCCTGGCAGCGGCTGACCGCACAATACCAAACTGTGATCGTAGAAGGCGCGGGCAGCCCGGCAGAAATCAATCTGCGCGCTGGCGATATTGCCAATATGGGCTTCGCGGAAGCTGTCGATTGCCCGGTGATTATCATTGCCGACATCGATAGAGGTGGCGTGTTTGCACATTTGGTCGGCACCTTGGACTTACTGTCGCCCAGCGAGCAAGCCCGCGTGATCGGGTTTGTGATCAATCGCTTTCGTGGCGATATTGCCTTGTTAAAGCCCGGCCTGGACTGGCTGCAGGCTAGAACCGCTAAACCGGTACTGGCGGTGTTGCCTTATTTGCACGATTTGTATCTGGAAGCGGAGGATGCTTTGTCCACCGGCCACGCGCAGCCCGCAGGCACCGAGCAATTTCAGATTGTGGTGCCGCATCTGCCCAGCTTTAGTAATCATACCGATTTCGATGCGCTGCAATTGCATCCCGGCGTTACTGTCAGCTTCGCTAAAAGTCCGCAGCACATCGCCGGTGCAGATTTAATCGTGCTGCCCGGCAGTAAATCGGTGCGTAGCGACCTGAATCGACTCAAAACGCAGGGCTGGGATGGGTTTATCCGGCGCCACTTGCGTTATGGCGGCAAACTGTTGGGAATTTGCGGTGGTTTTCAGATGCTGGGCAATTCAATCGACGATCCAGATGGCCTGGAAGGCGCTGCCGGTAGTAGCCAGGGCTTGGGCTTGCTGGACATGGACACCGTTTTGCAGCCAGAAAAATGTTTACGCCAGACCACCGGCAGCTTTTACCGGCAAGCCATTCCGGTAGCTGGCTATGAGATTCATATGGGCGTCAGCCACGGCCCGGCGTTGTCGCAGCCTTTGTTTACCCTCAACGAAGGCAACGATGGGGCGATTTCTGCGGATGACCAGGTGGCAGGCACGTATTTGCATGGCTTGTTTGATCTACCTGAAGCCTGCAACGCCTTGCTTAACTGGGCTGGCTACCAGGAAACCAACGCAGTTGATTTGCATACGCTACGCGAAGCGGGCATTGATCGCTTAGCCGATTGTCTGGCAGAACATTTTGACTTTGTCGGCTTGCACAACGCATTACAAACGTTTCAAAACAGCCGCTCAGGCCAATAGCTCAAATTCCGCCAACAGTTGCACTATCGTCAGCGTAGCTACCCGCAATTGCTCAACATCTTCGCCAACGCCGGAAAACTCGCCATTGCGATGGCTGCGTTGTAATTTAGCCGCCAAGACGTGTTGCTGCGCCTGGGCTTGCATTATTTGCTCCAACAAGCGCGCATCGATGTGATGTTGGTTGCCGAGGCGCTCCAGCCATTTGCCCAGATGCGATTTCTTGGCATTTAATATTGGCCACTGCGCTTGCCGTGGGGTTTTGGGCTGCAGGCATTGCTCGATACTTCGCTGCCAATAATGTTGTTGCAGTGCCAATAATTCCAATTGATTTTGCCAGCTATTCGGCGGATGTTTGTTCGCTTGGCTCCAAGTTGGCGGATTTTGGTAGTGTTTAGCCCAATCCTGCACCTCATCGGCTGGCATAGGTGCGGCGATAAATCGGCCCTGGGCGGCGTAGCATCCCAGGCCTATCAAAAAAACGCCGTGCTCTATATCTTCCAAGCCTTCGGCAACTACTTCGCGCTTGAACGCCCTGGCCAACGCAATCACGCTTTCCACGATCGCCATGTCATCTGGATCGTCGAGCATATTGCGCACAAAGCTCTGATCGATTTTGACCGTGTTGATAGTTAAATGCCGCAAATGCGCCAAGGACGAATAGCCAGTGCCAAAATCGTCGAGTGCGCTGGATATGCCTAGTTCGCGATAGCACTGTTTTAGCGTTTCGCCTACCGAGACTAAATCTTCCAGCACACTGCTTTCCAAAACTTCCAGCTCTAATTGCGCGGAAGAAATCTGTGGGTACTCCAGTAGCAGAATCTCCAAGGTTCTAATGAAATCAGGCCATTGCAGATGTCGCGGCGAAATGTTGACACTGACTTGCAGCCGCAACCCCAATTTGTTCCAGCGCTGCAATTGCTTGAAGGTTTGCCTTAAGACCCAGTTGCTGACGTCTATTTCCAGCGAGGTGTTTTCGATCAGCGGTAAAAACTCGTTTGGCGGCAGCAAGCCTAGTTCCGGGTGTTGCCAACGGATCAAGGCTTCCAAGCCGATAATTTCGCCAGTTTTTATATTGACCTTGGGCTGGTAATACAAGCAAAACTGATTCTGCACCAAGCCCTGGCCCACCTCGCCCAAAGCCAGTTCCATGCGACTGGGTCGCTGATTGACAACGCAGGGTAAGCCGGCCAAATGTTCGTAAATCCGATACCGATTGCGGCCATCCGCCTTGGCCTGATACATGGCCTGATCGGCATGCCGCAATA
>CAIOHN010000311.1 GCA_903858105.1 uncultured Pseudomonadota bacterium
GGTAATCTGGGTGAATCTCTTTTTAACATAACCTATCCAATCATTATGAAAAAACAAATTATCCTATCGGCAGTTTTTGCTGCTTTGGTGAGTTCCACCACAACACACGCTCAAAAAAATCCACACCCTGGCGATGCTGGAAAGGCAATAGCCGTCACCAATACAATTCCTCGCGAGGAAGCCCTATATTTTTCGACGCGTGAAGACGCCGAAAAAGCCTTAGTGGGCTACAACTATGGGTTGACAGCCTTGCCGGATGGTCGAGTGCAAGCGTTCGTCTCCGGCTTAAACGGTTCTGGCCTTCAAAGCTCGCCGGATGTGGTTCGGGCTAACTCGCAAGCATCCTTAGCCAAAGTCAGCGTGACCGCACAACCCAGTGAAGCTAAATCAGCGTTTCCGCAAATTTCTCTACAACAGAAGCTGAACGGCCAAGCAGCAATTGATGCGCTGGGGGATAAATTGCCCTTAGTAGCCAAGGCGTATGACATGTCTGCTGAACGTTTGGAAAAAATCCTGCAAAACGATCTCACTGCGTGGATTGATCCGCGTGGGCGCCTGTTGTATGTAGAGTCAGATACCAAATCTATGCCTAAGTCGAATAGCAAGTTTGCTGATAAGCAGAGCAGTGGCGTTGCCAACGCTACCACTATCAGCGGCACGGGTACGCTCGCTAATATCGCCACTTCAACCGCAGACCCTTTTACCCTGCACAGTAAACCGAACGCCAATAGAATTATCTATCTGGATTTTAATGGGTATGTTGCCACGGCTACCGCCTGGTATTCTGGAACCCTAACGGCTCAGGCGTACGATCTCGATGGCAAACCGAGCGCATTTAGCACTGCCGAATTGGCTAACATTCGAGAAATCTGGCAGCGGGTGGCGGAAGATTATGCACCGTTTGATGTGGACGTAACCACCCAAGAACCAAGCATTGAGGCACTGCAACGAACGACTAACACAGATACTCAATATGGCATGCGCGCCGTGATTACCCACTCAATGTCTGAGTTGTGCAGCCAATCTTGTGGAGGTGTAGCCTATGTCAATGTGTTTTCTGAGTATTCTTCAAGCCAGCCAGACTACTATAAACCGGCCTGGGCTTTTTTTGATAGTTTAAATAACGGCGCCCCCGAGGTTGTAGCCGAAGCTGTTTCGCATGAAGTGGGTCATACTCTTAACCTTAACCATGATGGCACATCAAACACCGAGTATTATGAGGGCCAAGGCAGCGGCGCGACTGGCTGGGCTCCGATTATGGGGGCAAGTTACTACCAACCCGTAACGCAATGGAGTAAAGGCGAGTATCCCGACGCTAACAATTCGCAAGATGACATCGCGGTAATTGCTGCAGCAGGCACCCCTTTACGCAGCGACGATTATCCAAGCACCACGGCAAGCGCTGCACCTTTGTCGGGCACTCCCAGTGCTGTGCTGCAAATAGGCATCATCGAACGTAATACCGACCTCGATGTATTCACCTTTTCCACGGATGGAGGCAGTGTGCAATTTGACGTTGCGTCGGGATCAGTTGCACCCAATTTGGACCTGTCGGTTAAATTGGTCAACGCTGCGGGCAATACAGTTGCATCCGCTAACCCAGCCAATAGCCTATCGGCGTCGTTAACAACAACACTAAGTGCTGGCCAGTATTTCTTACAAATCGACGGTGTTGGCTATGGCGACTTAACGACAGGTTACTCTGACTATGCCAGCCTGGGTCAATATCAAATTACCGGACACTATCCAAAAGGCTCGACCACAACCATAGCACCTACCGCAGTTATTTCGGCACTGCCAACATCGGGTGTAGCACCTTTGACCGTATCGTTGAATGGCAGCAAATCTTCTGATCAGGAAGGCACTATTGTGGGCTACGATTGGAGTTATGGTGACGGCACAGCCAATGGCAGCGCCGCGACTGTAAACCATGTTTACCAAACGCCTGGCACTTATACGGCCACATTGACGGTTACTGATAACAGTGGCTTGAAAAATAGCAGCACTCAAACAATCACCGTGACTCAAGCCCCGGCATCTGTAAATATGAAAGTGGGTAGCACCACTGTTACGCGCAAACTGCTCAGCAGAGGCAAGTCGCAATGTGTGGCTACGGTTAAAGTCAATTACGGCACATCGACCATTACCAATGCGGCAGTTACTGGCGTGTGGAGTGGCTCGGTGAATACCAACTTCGGTTCTACAACAGTTACGGGTTCCACATCAGGTACAACAGGTAC
>CAIOHN010000312.1 GCA_903858105.1 uncultured Pseudomonadota bacterium
CATGCGTATCGTATTTGATGATTTTCTACCCCGATGGAATTACCGGGCTCTGCCTCAAAGCAGGTAATTTCGGGAAGTTGTTTTTGACGGAATCCTAAGGATTTCTTGTTGATCAGGTTGTTGAAGCGTGGATTGGCGACTTGATAGCAGCTTAAAAGTTGGGTGAGGTTTGTACCAAACATCGTTGGATGCCTGCTTATTTGCACTTAGTCTTTCGATCACGTTTTTAACAAGAAGTCAGAGTAATATCAGAGGTCTTGCATGAAATTGTATATTTCCATAATATACAGACATGATTAATTTATCTTCGATTACTGGATTTGATTGGGACGAAGGGAATAGTCGTAAAGGCGGTAAGCATGGCGTATGCATGGCAGAGTCAGAACAGGTGTTTTTTAACACGCCATTGCTCTTTCTGTTGGATGTTAAACACAGCCAAGATGAGCCCAGGTTTCATGCGTTAGTTAGAACAAATCAAGATCGTTTGTTGCACATTACTTTTACTTTGCGCCATCAGAACACTAGTATCCGCATTATCTCAGCTAGAGATATGCATATAAAGGAGCGTAAAATTTATGAGCAAGCATCTTAAATCCATTCCAAAATTTACTTCTGAAACTGAAGAGCAAGAGTTCTGGGAGTCGCATGATTCCTCGGACTATTTGGACTGGGATAGCGCCCAATCTGTCGTTCTCACCAATCTCAAGCCAACAACTAAAACAATATCGCTGCGTTTGCCGCAGCATCTGCTTGATTCAATTAAATTAGCGGCCAATGCTCGTGATGTTCCCTATCAATCCTTGATCAAGATTTGGTTGCAAGAAAAAGCTCAAAGTCAATCATAAGGATGCCTGATTGAGAATGTGGCGAGATTTTTAGCGGGATGAAGCGACCCGTGGGGGTTGTATTCCCTGCGGGTCGAGCATAAGAGTACTTATTTACGGTTGGAAATAGATTTTACATCCCGCGTCGTCACGCCTTGGTACAACTGACGTGGACGGCCAATTTTCAACTCGGGGTCGGAGATCATTTCGTCCCATTGCGCAATCCAGCCGACTGAGCGGGCCAGGGCGAAGATGGCGGTGAACATTTCGGTGGGTATACCCAGCGCGCGTAAGACGATGCCTGAATAAAAATCCACGTTGGGGTAGAGTTTTTTCTCGACGAAATACGGGTCTTCCAGAGCAATACGTTCCAGTTCCATGGCCAGTTTGAACAGCGGGTCGTTGTTCAGATTGAGTTCGTCCAATACTTCGTGGCAGGTTTGCCGCATCAGTTTGGCGCGCGGGTCGTAGTTTTTGTAAACCCTGTGGCCAAAACCCATCAAACGGAACGGGTCGCTCTTGTCTTTGGCTTTAGCGACATATTCGCCGATTTTCGAGACGTCGCCGATTTCTTCCAGCATGTTCAGTACCGCTTCGTTGGCACCGCCATGTGCAGCACCCCACAGACAGGCAATGCCGGCGGCTACGCAAGCATAGGGGTTGGCGCCACTGGAGCCGGCCAATCTGACGGTGGAGGTGGAAGCGTTTTGCTCGTGGTCAGCATGCAGAATCAGGATTCTGTCCAGCGCTCGCACTAACACCGGGTTGGCTAAATAATCTTCGCCGGGGTCGCCGTGCATCATGCGCATAAAGTTTTCGGCGTAACCCAGTTTGCGTTTAGGGTAGATAAATGGCATGCCAATGCTGTATTTGTAGCACATGGCTACCATAGTCGGCATTTTGGAAATCAGGCGAATTGCCGAAATGTAGCGGTCTTCCTTGCAGGTAATGTCCATCACGTCATGATAAAACGCCGACAGCGCGCCTACGACTCCTACCAGTACTGCCATTGGATGCGCGTCGCGACGGAATCCGCTGTAAAATTTGATCAGTTGCTCGTGTACCATGACATGCTGACTGACGGTGGTGACAAAGCCTTTCATTTCCGAGCCGTTAGGCAGATCGCCGTTCAGCAGCAGGTAACAGACTTCCAGAAAGTCACATTTCTCGGCCAGTTGCTCGATAGGATAGCCGCGATACAACAGGATGCCGGCATCACCGTCGATAAAGGTGATTTTTGACGTACAGCTGGCGGTGGAGGTAAAGCCAGGGTCGTAAGTAAAATTACCGGTTTGCGCGTATAAAGAGCGAATATCGATGACAGAAGGGCCCATGGTGCCTGCGGTGACCGGTAACTCGATAAGTTGGTCATCCTGTTTTAACGTCACTTTTTTATCAGTCATGTCAAATTTCTCCGGGAAGAGCTAGCTGTTAAGAAGGGGATGGGTTCTATTCTATTGCAAATAGCGAATAAACACAGCTTAAGATCGGGATTGTTTACAATTTGATTTCAAAACGCTGGTTTTGGCTTACATTTAAGGGAGCCGCTGTAAATCCATTCTGCTTTTTGAGGCGGTTGCAAAAGCCTATCAGTTCCTTCTCACTCAGGGAGAAGGTTAGGGTGGGTTTATAAATCAAGGGCATATTGGTTTTATCCCCTCACCCCAACCCTCTCCCGCAAGGAGAGGGGGCTTTTACTACAGCCTCCGCAGAGGGGGCTATGGTCAATGCTGCTAAGTTAAGCAGTCTGTTTGCAGTAGGGTCGAATTTATTCGACCAGAAAACACTTAACAGTATTGTCCATAGGTCATAAAGCAGCAGGCGTTTTTATTTTTTAGATGTTCCATTCAGTCTATTCGGTATTGGAGGTTACTATGCGGCGAATATTTATTTGGGTAGTGCTGGTGCTGTGGCAAATGTGTTTTCAACAGGCAAAAGCCCTGGAAATGCAAGATCTGCCGGAGCCGCTCAAACCTTGGGTCAACTGGGTCTTGCAAGACGAAAATCAGTACCACTGCCCATTTCTATTCGACGACTTTCAACAAAAGCGCTGCGCCTGGCCAGGTATGTTACGCCTGAGCTTGCAGGCAAATCACGGTGCTTTTTTCGCTGATTGGACAGTCTACCGCAAGGATTGGATTATGCTGCCCGGCGATACCCAGCACTGGCCGCAGGCGGTGTTAGTAAATAAACAAACCCAGCCGGTGGTGGAAAAGGACGGCAAGCCAGCCTTGCAATTACCTGCCGGGCATTACCAAATCAGCGGCGAATTTTTTTGGGAACATTTACCGGAGCAATTGGCCTTGCCTGAGGCCAGTGGCTTGCTGCAGCTCAGTGTCAACGACAAACCCTTCGCGTATCCGCAAATCAAACAGGGCGCTTTGTGGCTGGGTTCTGATGGGCGTTCTGGCGGTGATCAGGAGCAAGACCGGCTGGATCTGCAGGTGTTTCGGCAAGTGATCGACGAGGTGCCGCTGCAAGTCGTGACCCGGCTAAGCCTGGAAGTATCCGGTAAAGCGCGCGAGCTTGAGTTTGCCCACGGCATGCTGCCGGGATTTATTCCGGTGTCTGTCAATAGCCCGTTGCCGGCGCGCCTGGACGCTAATGGCCGCTTGCTGGTGCAAGTTAGGCCCGGTCGCTGGAATATCGATATTCATGCCCGTCATCCGCAAGCCTTGTCGCAACTGGATTTGGCGGTAACAGACGACAACTGGCCAGCCGAAGAACTGTGGGCGTTTCAAGCTGCGCCAGCCTTGCGTTTGCTGGAAATCGCCAATTTGACAGCCATCGACGGCAGCCAGACCAATCTGCCGGCCGAATGGCAGCATTTGCCCACTTATCAAATAAAGCAGGGCGATGGCATGCAATTTAAAGTGATTCGTCGCGGCGACCCAGAACCGGAACCCAATCAATTACAACTTAATCGCAATCTCTGGCTGGATTTTACCGGCGGCGCGTATACCGTCAGCGATACCATCACCGGCAGCATGACGCGCGATTGGCGCTTAAATGCCAGCCCGGAGCTGGGGTTGGGGCAGGTGCAACTCGATGGACAGAGTCAGTTGATCACCCAATTATCGGATCAGGGCCAAGGCGTGGAAGTGCGGCGCGGCGCTATTCAACTCAATGCCGATAGCCGTATCGAAACCGGCTCAAGCAGCTTAAGCGCCAGTGGTTGGCAGCAGCGTTTTCAGAAGGTGGACGCCGAGCTAAATATCCCCCCCGGCTGGCGCTTGCTGGCGGTTAGCGGCGTGGACAACGTGCCCAACACCTGGTTAAGTAGCTGGACCTTGCTGGATTTGTTTTTGGTGTTGATTGCCGCTTTGGCAATGGGGCGTTTGTGGTCGCTGCAGTGGGGTGTGTTTGCTTTGCTGAGTTTGGCTTTGATTTGGCATGAGGCTGACGCGCCGCAATTGATCTGGTTGAACACCTTGGCGGTCTTGGCTTTGCTAAAAGTATTGCCGCAAAACCGCTTTCGGCACTGGCTAAGCTGGTATCGCAACGCTTGCTGGCTGGTGCTGCTGATGCTGGTTATACCGTTTATGATCGAGCAGATTCGTATCGGCATTTATCCGCAACTGGAGTTGCCAGAGCAAGCGATTCAAAAGCAATATGCAGCCATGCCTGCGTCCGCGCCGATTGCGTTGATGTCGGAAGAGGCGAGCGACATGGCGATGGCTCCAGAAGTTAGTGCCAAAGCCGAACGCCGCCGTTCCTATGCACCCAAGCTGATGCAGTCGGCTATTTATGGCGGCAGCGCGGCCAACTTGCAACGCATCGATCCAGATGCCAACCTGCAAACCGGCCCTGGCTTGCCGCAATGGCAATGGCATAGCGTACATTTAAGCTGGAATGGCGCGGTGGATAGTCAGCAGCAGATTCATTTGTGGTATTTGTCACCGTTTTTCATGATGTTATTGCATTTTGTGCAGGCCTTGCTGGCGGCGATTTTGGTGCTGAAACTGCTGGGGGCGATTGCCGATAATTGGCGTTTGTCATTGCCTGGGTTGGCTAGCTTGCTTTTAGTGCCAATGTTGCTGGTGCCTGACCGACAGGTTTATGCCGATCTGCCTGATGCGCAAATGCTGGAACAACTTAAAACCCGTCTGTTGGCAGCGCCCAGTTGTCTGCCAAGCTGTGCGCAAATTGCGCAGATGCAGCTGAGCGTCAAGCCGGACAGCATGCGTATCGAGTTGCAACTGCATGCTCAGCAAGACTTGGCGCTGCCGCTGCCAGCGCAGCTTGAGCAATGGTTTCCAGAGCAAGTGTCAGTCGATGGCGGCGAGGCCCTGGCTTTGATCAGGCAAGACGATGGCAGCTTGTGGCTGGCTGTCGCGCCGGGAGTGCATAAGGTGGTGTTGCAAGGCCGGTATGCGGCGCAGGATAAATTCAGTCTGCCGCTGCCTGTGTTGCCGCAACATGCCAGTGTCACTGCCGAGGGTTGGCGGGTGGATGGGGTGTATGAAGACGGCAAGGTGGGGGCGCAACTGGAGTTTAGTCGCTTGCAAGTGTCTGAAGGTGCCAAACACAATTTACAGCAAGCGGCTTTGCCGGCCTTTGTGCGGGTTGAAAGAACGCTGCATTTGGGCCTTGATTGGCGCATTTCCACGCGTGTCGAGCAATTGGCTGGCGCGGTTAGTCCGGTAATGCTGGAATTGCCATTATTACCCGGCGAAGCGGTGACCAGCCCACAAGTGCGGGTTAAAGACGGCAAAGTGCTGGTCAATATGGCGGCTGGGCAGGAGATGCTGGAATGGGAATCGGCATTGGGCAAAACCGAACAGATAATTTTGCAGGCCAGCGACACGCCGCATTGGAACGAGGTTTGGCGCGCGGATGTTAGTCCAATCTGGCATTTGCAAACCGAGGGTATTGCCGTGGTACATCATCAAGATGGCCAAGGGCAGTGGCTACCAGAGTGGCGACCCTGGCCGGGCGAGCAGGTCAAATTGACGATTGGCCGACCCGCTGCGGTGGTGGGCGCGACCTTAACTGTGGATAGTAGCGAAGTTGTAGTCAGGCCGGGGCAACGCAGCGAAGCGGTGGCGTTAAAGTTGAGTGTGCGTAGCTCCAAAGGTGGTCAGCATACAGTCAATCTGCCGACACAAGCCGAATTGCAAGGCGTCAGCATAGACGGTGTAAGTCAGCCGATTCGCCAGCAAGGCGCTGTGGTCAATTTGCCGATTCATCCTGGCGCGCAGCAAATTACCTTGAACTGGGAAACCGCTAAGGAGCCTGGATGGTTGATGACCACTCCGCTGATCGATCTGGGTGTGGCCAGTGTCAATAACCGTATCCAATTAATCATGCCGCAAGATCGCTGGCTGCTGTGGACGTTTGGGCCCAAATTCGGCCCTGCCGCCTTGATTTGGGGTTTGTTGGTGGTGTTGGCATTACTGGCTTGGGGCTTGGCCAAGACCAATATGACGCCGTTGCGGCATTGGCAATGGTTTTTATTGTTGATTGGCTTAAGTCAGTTGCACATTGCCGCAGCGCTGACGGTGGTGGGCTGGTTGTTTGCGCTGGGTTGGCGAGCAGGGCATGCGCCAGAACGGCAGCGCTGGTTTAACGTGGGACAAATCGGACTGGCTGGATTGACATTACTGGCTTTATTGTTGGTCGCGGTGGCGGTAGAGCAAGGATTGTTGGGCTCACCGGACATGCAAATCGCCGGAAATCAATCGACAGCCTATCAACTTAATTGGTATCAGGATCGGAATAGGTCACAACTGGCTACAGCCACCGTATTTAGTTTGCCACTAATGGCTTACCGTTTGGCTATGCTGGGGTGGTCGTTATGGATGGCAGCGGCCTTGTTGAACTGGCTGCGTTGGGGCTGGGATTGCTATTCTCGGGATGGGGTTTGGAGAAAGTCGGTGCCTGAGTTACCCAAGCCGTAGGCCAGAATAAGCCGGTAGGCGTTTCTGGCGGATCATGTTTGTCGGGGAAGTTGGACCTATTCCGGCCAGAACTGGTGGGCACGAAGCCCCGGATTCCGCGTTGCTTCATCCCGCTACCCATTAAGCCCCCTCTCCCTCAGGGAGAGGGTTGGGGTGAGGGGGCTTAGATCACAGGGCAGAAACGCTATCGCTTATTCTGGACAGGGCTTTGGATGAATTGTACAGTTTGGCCGCTTGTATGATGTGCTAGGTAATATGAGAACTGGTGGGCACGAAGTCCTGGATTCCGTGTTGCTTCATCCAGGCTACCCATTAAACCCCCTCTCCCTAAGTAGGGGTAAACGTCCTCAATCCTCATGCTTTTCTTCAACCATATCATCAATATATTGCATCACCTCGGCGCTGGCCTGTTCCGCAATTTGCATTTGTCTGATAATTTCGTCGAGCATGGCCGGGTCTGTTATCCATGTCTGACGAGAGATTTCATAGGCGCGTTGCGTGGCTTTATGCACGTCGGCATGCGGCTGGTTTAATTTGGCGTAAGCGCCGGTGGTTCTAAATTTTTGGTAGCCAAAACCTTCAAAATACAGGGCAATCGCGCTTAAATTCCCCCGATCACCCGTAGCAGGTAATCATTATCCCAGCCGGCCTTCAGTCGCTTAACCTTGACGCCGAGTTTGCGGGATTTTTCGTTTTTGATCAGATTCAGGGCCATGTGGC
>CAIOHN010000313.1 GCA_903858105.1 uncultured Pseudomonadota bacterium
CGCATTTTGGACGCATTTACTGCGCTGACCGCCGAACTGACCGCCGAGCTTGGCATGCGTAAAAAACAATACAACTACTATCGCGACCAGTTGTTGAGTTTTGAATACGGCGTTCCGCTTCTACCGCTGTCGCAGTGTTGTAAAAGCATCTCAGATGGTGATCATCAAGCACCGCAAAAAACTGAAAATGGAATTCCGTTCATTACCATCTCAGATGTATCAGCAACGAACCAAATCGACTTCAATAATACGAAATTTGTCTCAAATTCATACTACGATGGACTCGATTGCAAACGCAAAGCACGAACGAACGACATCCTTTACACAGTAGTTGGTTCGTTTGGAATTCCTGTTTATATTGATAGCGACAAAAAATTTGCTTTTCAACGCCACATTGCGATTCTACGACCGAATCCAGCCATCGTAATTTCAAAATATCTGTACCACGTTCTTCGTAGTTCTAACGTTGTAAAACAAGCCAATATTGTCGCCACTGGCGCTGCACAGAAGACGATAACGTTAACGGCGCTCAATCGAATGCAGATTGCAGTTCCACCATTAGGGGAGCAAGCCCGCATCGTCGCCATCCTCGACAAATTCGACGCCCTCACCAATTCCCTCACCGAAGGCTTACCCCGCGAAATTGAATTGCGCCAACAGCAGTACGCCTATTACCGCGATTTGCTGTTGAGCTTTCCCAAGCCTGAGGCGGCCGCATGAGACCGGCGGAATTAACCAACTTGCTGGAACAATTAATCACCACTTGGGAAAACGAGGTGGTGGAGTTCAAACAGGCTGGCAATGATTACGACACCGACCGAATCGGCGAGTATTTTTCCGCGCTGAGCAATGAGGCTAATTTACGCAGCACAGAACGGGCTTGGCTGGTGTTTGGCGTGAACAATAAAAACCGCGCGGTCACCGGCAGCGACTACCGAATGGACACCGAGCGCTTGCAAAGTTTAAAACATCAAATCGCGCAAGCAACGGAACCGAGTATTAGCTTGCGAGAAATTCATGTGCTGCATCACCCGCAAGGGCGCGTGGTTTTATTTGAAATTCCTCCCGCCCCGCGTGGCATTCCGATTGCCTGGAAAGGTCATTATTACGCCCGTGCCGGCGAAAGCCGCACCTCGCTGGGTTTGGACAAACTCGACGAAATTCGCCAACAAACGCTCCAGCAAGACTGGACCGCGCAAGTGATTGCTGGCGCGACACTGGCTGATTTGGATGACGTGGCGGTGCGCAAAGCACGCGAATCCTTCTTGCAAAAATACGCCAACCGCTTCGCCAGTGAAGACGTGATGAATTGGCCGCTCACCACATTTTTGGATCGCGCACGTCTCACGCAAAACGGACAAATCACCCGAACAGCACTTTTGTTGTTGGGTAAAGCGGAATCCGCTTATTACCTGTTGCCACACCCCGCGCAGCTAACCTGGAAACTGGAAGGTCAGGAACGTGCTTACGAACATTTTGGGCCGCCTTTTTTACTCCACACGACACTGCTTTATCAGCGCATTCGCAATATCCAGCTGCGTATTTTGCCGCACGATCAATTAATCCCTATCGAGGTTTCCAAGTGCAACCAGAAAATCGTGTTGGAAGCCCTGCACAATTGCATTGCTCATCAAGATTACACGCGCAATGGTCGGGTCGTGGTCACCGAACAACCTGATCGGCTGATTTTTGAGAATGAAGGTGGCTTTTTTGAAGGCCAACCCGATGAATACATTCAGGGCGATAAAACCCCACGCCGCTATCGCAACCCTTTTCTGACTCAGGCAATGGCCGAACTGAATATGATCGATACCATGGGCTACGGTATTCATTTTATTTATCGCGGTCAGGCGCAGCGATATTTCCCCTTGCCAGATTATGATCTCAAGCAACCCAGCGCGGTAAAGATGACCTTGTATGGTGGTGTCGTTGACCCGGCCTATAGCCGCTTGTTGATCCAGAAAACCGATTTGTCTCTGGTTGATGTCTTGGCGCTCGACCGCGTGCAGAAAAAACTCCCTATTCCCGATGAAGCGGCCAGCCGTCTGCGCAGAGCCGGGTTGATTGAAGGTCGCAAGCCTAATTTGCATGTATCAGCACAGATTGCCGATGCAACTGCCAGCAAGGTGGACTACATTCGCACCCGTGCTCAAGATGATCTGTTTTATGCGAAATTACTGACCGACTATCTGGGAAAATTCGGCAGCGCAGACCGCGCCGAGATCAACAAATTGTTAGTGGATAAGCTGAGTGATGCGCTGAACGAAGAGCAGAAGCAAGACAAAATCAGCAATTTGCTAACCAATTTGCGCCGTGGCGGAAAAATCATTAATACCGGATCGAGGAAAGCACCTAAATGGGCGCTTGCAGAATAAATGCAGAATAAATGCAGAATAAATGCAGAATAAATTCTTGAAAAATACCTTTAAAAACAGTTTGTTACAGAAAAAATAAACATTCACCGATGAGTATTGCAGAAAGTATTTGCAGTAAACCAGGGATTCCAATACGCACGTATAAGCAAGCCTATATCCAAGCATCTAAACCGGCAAGAAGACGTGGTGTGTTCCATTTTGGAACCACGGTTTGATACAGGCTTACTCGCGTACTAACCGAATTTTTGATGCCACCAAAACTTTCGGCAATATCGTCACCTTCCGCGATTTGGAACAGGCGACTATCGACGCCATCACTTTGTTTGGTGATAAAAATACCAAAAACGTGGTGCTGGAAAAGAGCTACAAGGAGTACATGGAAGGCTTTACCGATGTAGTGACCGGTGAAGCACGACGCGGCTTTCTTGATGTGGTTGCCGAACTGGAACAGCGTTTTCCCAACCCTGATGAGATCGTTAAGGAATCCGATAAAAAAGCTTTTGCAACATTATTTGGTGAGTATTTGCGCGTTGAGAACGTGCTGCAAAACTACGATGAATTTGCCAGCCTGAAAGCCTTGCACAGTATTGACATGAGCGACCCGGTAGCCGTTGAGGCATTCAAAGCCCAACATTATCTATGCGATGACGACCTGGCCGCATTGCAAGCCTTTAAATTACCCGCCGAGCGAAAAATTCAGGACTATCGCTCAACCTATAACGACATTCGCGATTGGCTGCGCCGTGCAAAATCTGCCACTGAAAAGGAACAATCCACCATCGATTGGGATGACGTGGTGTTTGAGATCGACCTGCTCAAGTCGCAAGAGATCAATCTGGATTA
>CAIOHN010000314.1 GCA_903858105.1 uncultured Pseudomonadota bacterium
CAAATGGGTCGCGATTATACTACGTTGTCTTTCTTCAGCATATTGCGGATGCTGCGCAAGGCTTGGCGGGTCCGATGCTCATTTTCGATCAAGCTAAAACGAATGTGATCGTCGCCATGTTGACCAAAACCGATGCCCGGCGATACCGCTACTTTGGCGTCTATGATCAATTTTTTGGCAAATTCGATAGAGCCCATTTCCCGATAGGCTTCCGGGATTTTGGCCCACACAAACATGGTCGCTTTAGGCTTTTCTACCGCCCAGCCCATCGCATTCAAGCCGTCGCACAACACATCGCGGCGCACGCGATACATTTCGCAGATTTCTTTAACGCAGTCTTGCGGCCCTTCCAGTGCGGTAATCGCCGCCACCTGAATCGGAGTGAACGTACCGTAATCCATGTATGATTTGATGCGCGTCAATGCCGCTACCAGCGTTGGATTGCCGCACATGAAACCGACCCGCCAGCCGGGCATGTTGTAACTTTTGGACAGGGAAAAGAACTCGACGGCGATGTCTTTGGCGCCTTCTACCTGCAAAATCGATGGCGCCACGTAGCCGTCGAACACGATGTCAGCGTAAGCAATGTCATGCACGATCCAGATATTGTGTTCCTTGCATATAGCCACGACTTTCTCGAAGAAATCCAGCTCTACGCATTGGCAGGTCGGATTACCTGGAAAGTTAAGGATCAACATCTTCGGCTTGGGCCAGCATTCGGCAATGGCTTTCTGCAAATCTTCAAAGAAGTCGGTACCGGGTGTCAAAGGCACATGCCGAATATCCGCGCCGGCAATTACCACGCCGTAAGGGTGAATCGGATAAGCCGGGTTAGGCACCAGCACTACATCGCCTGGGCCCAAGGTCGCCAAGGCCAAATGCGACAAGCCTTCTTTGGAACCGATGGTGACGATGGCTTCGGTGTTGTAGTCCAGATCAACGTCAAAACGCTTTTTGTACCAACCGCAAATCGCCTTACGCAGTCTGGGAATGCCTTTGGACACCGAATAACGATGAGTGTCGTCGCGCTGAGCCACTTCCACCATTTTATCCAGGATATGCTTGGGTGTTGGCTGATCTGGGTTGCCCATACCAAAATCGATAACGTCCTCGCCGTCCGCTCGGGCTTTGGCTTTCAGCTCATTGACGATATTAAAAACATAGGGCGGTAGTCGGCTGATGCGGTGAAATTCTTCCATTAATGACTCTTGAGATTCTGGTTTTGAAGACGGCTTCTAAAGAAAGCGGGCTAAGGTACTGTTGTTGCAGGGCGATGTCAATTTCGGTGCAGTTGGATTTGGCATAAAACGCCTATGCCGAAGAAATTAAGGTTTTACGGCATCCGTTTGGAACTCGGTCGCGGCATCTGTGCGCTGCTGATGCAGGTAACTACCGCCGACCAGAAAAGTCAGCACTAGCAAATATAAAACAGCAGCGATGTTTTTGACTTTTTTGCTGCCGTCGTCGATGTTGTGTGTGCTCATGGGTAAAGTCTCGAAATTTTGGCTGTGCGCAATTATACCGTCTCACTGGTCGCCTGATGATTGAAATATTTCATAGTCATAACGCATCGATGCAGCCATCGTGAAAGCTTTCGATCATAAAATCAGATATTAACCCCCATTTTGATGCCTTTGTTATACAATCGCAGCATCTGGATTCGCCGTTGTGACAACAGCACCAGTTCGCGTCCCCTTGTTCCGGGCCTTCTGGACAAGTCAAGACACCTAGAGATCACGCCTGATTGAACCGCCTCGGCACGGCAGTAAGCTAATCGGACAATTAAGCTAAAATTGCTAGAAAATATGCAGTTTATACAGTCAAGTAGCCCACGCGCGGTTGCAGCCCTCGGTTTTTTCCAGATCAGAGGTTTGGCATGATTCGCCGCAAAACCACGGCCAAACCGGCCAGATCACGACTAGTTACCGCGTTACCGTTGATATCGACGCTGGTTTTTACGTGTTTATATCTGATAGAACCCGGCGCCATTGACGTTATTCGCCACGCAGTCTTCGATCAGTATCAACGTTGGCAACCGCGCAGCAATGCCTATGACGAAGTACGCATCATCGATATAGATGACGAAAGTCTGAAACGCCTTGGCCAGTGGCCCTGGCCCCGCACCAAGATGGCAGAACTGACGAACCGACTAGCCGTTGCCAATCCGAAAGTGATTGCTTTCGACATCCTGTTTTCAGAAGCCGATAGAACCTCGCCAAAGGCGATGCTGGATCTTTGGCATCCGTCAGCCCAATTGAGTCAACAGTTAGCCACCCTGCCCGACCACGACCAAGTGTTTGCCGATTCGTTAAGGCAAACTCGCTCGGTATTGGGCTTTACGCTGACACCCGAAGGCAAAATGAGCCGTTTGCCGTATCCGCTGCCTTCGTATGTCAGCGTTGGGCCGTTTGCAACGGATTTATTGCATAATTTCCGCGCAGCCTTGCCAGCTTTATCGCAACTGGAACATGCGGTCGAGGGCAGCGGTGCCTTGATATTTATCCCCGATGTGGACGGAGTACTTAGGCGCATACCATTAATGCTGCGTCTGGATGATACTTTGTTGCCGTCTTTTTCATCGGAGGTGGTGCGGGTTGCGCAACGCGAGAAAAATTATATTCTGCATAGCGCTGACTTTGGTGCAAGCAATTCGCTAGTCATTGGTAACATAGCAGCACAAAGCTCACAACGCGGCGAGGCATGGCTAAACTTTTCGTCACCTGATTCGGCGCGCTATATACCTGCCTGGAAAATAATGGCGGATTTAGTGCCGGTCGAACAGTTGGCAGGCAAAATCCTGATAATTGGCGCGTCGGCACAAGGTTTGATGGATAGGCATGCGACACCGCTGGGCGACTTGGTGCCAGGGGTGGAGATCCACGCCCAGGCTATCGACCAAATGCTGCAAGGTACTTTTTTGATGCGACCGTACTGGAGTGAACTGGCGGAACTGGCAGTCATTTTATTTGGCGGAGTGCTGATCAGCCTGATTACCCAACGCCAAACGCTAAAGGTTTCAGTGACGCTCGGCGCCCTGGCTACCGCGGTGTTGCTCGTGGCTGGCTGCTGGGGCTTCTATCGCTACCGGGTGTTGCTGGATCCTATTACCCCATTGCTGGCACTTTTTATCACCTATTCTCTCGCCAGCAGCGTTCGCTATCTAAATAATGAGCGGCATCAACGCTGGCTGCAACAAGCCTTGTCCAGCTATTTGTCGCCCAATTTAGTTGAATACCTGATAAACAATCCAAAACAACTGGAGTTAAGCGGCCAACGCCGCGAATGTAGCTTTGTGTTTACCGATTTGGAAGGATTTACCTCGTTTATGGAGAAAATCGATCCGGTAGATGCGGTCGCTGTATTAAACGAATATTTGGATAGCATCGTTGCCATTGCTTTTAAATACGATGGCACCCTGGACAGAGTAGTCGGCGATTCGGTGGCGATTATGTTTTCTGCGCCTGTCAAGCAACGTGACCACAAACAACGAGCCTTGGAGTGCGGCTTGGAAATCGACGCCTTTGCCAGCGATTTTACATACAAAATGAATTTGCAAGGTATAGCCTTGGGGCAAACCCGGATTGGCGTGCATAGTGGCAAAGTAGTGGTAGGTAATATTGGCGGCTCCAGCCTGTTTGATTATCGGGCGCTGGGCGATGCGGTTAATACCGCGTCGCGCCTGCAAGGCGCCAACAAATACCTGGGCACTACCATTTGCGTGTCAGAAGCGACTTTTTCGGGCTGCACCCACATTCAAGCCAGACCGATAGGGCGCCTGCTCCTCAAGGGCAAACAGGAACCCCTGCTGGTTTATCAACCCACCCTTAAACAAATGCCACTGGATCAACAATATCTGATGGCTTACGAATTGATGGCAGGTTACGACCCAGCAGCCTTGCAACGTTTTGAGGAACTTGACATTGCCTCGCCAGACGATTGTTTAATAAAGCTGCATCTGACCCGCCTTAAAGACGGCGAACAGGGCGAATTGATCGAATTAAAAAACAAATAACCGGCTTAAACGCGAACAATAACCGCCGTCCGCAAGCGCGACTTGCCAAAACAGGACATGCGATCAAAATCTTCGCGAGCGATGGGGATAAACTGGCAATCCAGCTCATTCTGCCGGTCGTCGTCTGGATCGGAGTCGTGCATGTACAGGCAATCGTTATCAAAACCACTCATTACCACCCAATGCGGGGCTTTTTTGCGATCCATTGCAAAGGTGCTGATTAAAATCAGCGGTATCGCCCCAGATTCAAAGGCGGCGATTAAATCGTTCTGGGTAATATTGGCGTAATGTATGGTTACATCCTGCTCATGGGCTTCGTGTTTGAAACAATTATCCACCAGTTCGACGATCTGCTTTTTATCTTCGCTGCGTACGCTATCGATAAACAGCGAACCGGTTTGGTTAATCCAGACTTCCACAGAAAACTGCCGACGTTTGGCGGCCAGAGCCAAGCCAATAGGGTGACAACCGCCATGTCCAGAGGTCATAAAAATCGTGGTGGCTTCGCGCCACAAACTGATTTCTTCGGCGCGCGATGGCAGATAAGATTTATTTAGCGCATGCATCGCCATCATCAACGCTGCCGGGCCGCAGGTAAAAGGCGTGGTTTGTCGCAGCCAATGCACCGAGCGATGTTGCGGCGTATCCCGATAGCGGCGGATACGCTTTTGATAGCGCAACGCATCTTTGTGATCTTGATAATAATCGCGATACACGCCAAATTTCTGAAACCCCAGCGCCTGATAAAGACCGATGGCCGGGGCGTTATCCACGCTCACTTCCAGGCGCAGATACAAGCGCCCATCGTCGCGCGCGGCTTGCTCCCCAGCCAACATCAGGGCTTTGGCGATACCGCTACCGCGCTGCTGCGGCGCCACCGCCAAAGAATAAATACGCGCCAAACGGGTGCCAGGATGATAAATGATCAAAATATAACCGAGTATCTGGCGTTCGGCTTCTGCTACCAACAATGCTCTATGTTCGGTCGTCAGCCAGTGCTTGAAGCTGCGACGACTGAGTCTGTCGCTGCTAAAACAGGCGTTCTCCAGGGCCACAAGCCCTTCCAGATCAGTAGTTAGAGCATTGCGAATCAGCGGTTCCACTTTGGCTGCCGTCAAGCTAATACCCCGCACAACGCCTGACCGATAACTTGTCTGGCTCGGAACAAAACCATTTCCTGCCAGGCGTTGTCGTTCGGACAAAAGTGATGCCGCATAACCAAACTATGCGCGAAACGGGCGTCGTCGTTACCATTGTCATCCGCCCAGAGCTGATGGTCGCGTAACAGGATTTCAAACAAGCGGTCAGTATTGTAGGTGCCAAACTCCAGGGTTACGTAGCAACTTTGCTGGTTCATATGCTCGTGCCATAGATAATCCAGCAAGCCCAGCTTAGGCACAGAACTGGAGGTGCCTGCCCAAGGCAAAGTCACAGAATCGCCGTACCACCTATGCGCAACCTCGGCACCGGCGCTGTCTGGCTGGTGGTCGCAAATAATCTCGCCATAGCCGTAAGGTCCCAGGCCAGTGTGCAAATCGATTACCGCCAAACGCCGCATATGCAAGGCATAGTGTTTAATCAGGTCTTCACACACCCAACGCCCATGCGCCGGCTTTTGCCCGCCGTAAAACGGCCCCGCCGGATCGCAATACTGCCCGCCGCTAATGGCTTTGTCCAGGGCAGTTCGGCCATATTGCTGGCTAAACCTGGCAAAAGCGCTTTGTCTTTGTTTAACATCATTGGCAAAAATCGCTTCTCGCAACTGCTGGTAAGCCGGGTTTTCCGGCAAAGGCGCGGCAAAATCCACAGCGTTGCGATTTAAATCTACCCCCTCGGCATCGCAACGCCGCGACCAGGCGTAACCCCACGGCGTCAAGGCATGAATCATCAATATAGCGGTGTCGTTGGCAATCCGCATGCCTCTGTCAACCAGCAGTTGCAGCAAATCAATTTGCACAGCGCTACCGGCAAAGCCTTCCACGCCGTGGGTCGCGGCTATTAACACGACAACGTTATCGGCATCCTCGCTGCCCAACCAGAGCGTATCGGTAATCAAGGCTTCGCCGTCTGGCCCGGTGCCGGGGCAGCGATAAGGACTATGTCGCGTTTGCAAAGATAATTTGTCAGCCAGCGCCAACCAGCGTTCGCGACTTAAATGATAACTGGCCGGAAAAACGCCGGTATCGATAGCGGCATCAGCAAAATACAATGACATGGCTGCTCACCCCAGGTGTTTTATGGAAACATATTAGGCTGGAAATATTACTCCTTGTTTAAAAACCTGTCTGGTTTCAAAATCTGCATACCCAAAACTAAAAGGTATTTTTGCCATGGCAAGCACGTTGCTGGTTGTTGATGATCTGTCTGACTGGAACCCGTATTACCCCAGCGATCAAGTCGTCAGTTTTGAAGATTATCTCGCCAGCGCGCCAGCCAACCCCGACCAAAGGGTGCGGGTAATCAATCTGTGCAGCAGTTATACCTATTTGTCGGACGGCTATTATTGTTCGCTGTTGGCTGAGGCGCGTAATCATCATGCCATCCCTTCGATAAAAGTGATTAACGATCTGGGCAAAAATGCCTTGTTTCGCTTGCAACTGGAAGATTTTAGCGAGGCACTGGCCCGCGCCTTTAAACATCAGAACCAGAACGGTGAATTGACGCTACATAGCTATTTCGGCACCACCCCGGAACCGGCGTTTCAGGAACTGGCGCGTTTGCTGTTTGAACGTTTTGCCTGCCCAATTTTGGAAATCAGCCTGCGTTTGGAGCAGCAATGGCAGATTACCGATCTAAACGCCATTTCGCCACGACAGTTGGACGACAGCATGCAAACCTTGTTTGCCGACGCGCTGGATCGGTTCAGTAAAAAAGTCTGGCGCAAAAGCAAAGCCAAAAAATCCGCACGCTACGATCTGGCTATTCTGATCAACCCTTCCGAACAATTACCACCCAGCAATCGCGGCGCCTTGAAAAAATTTATCGATGCCGGTCGGCAAATGGGTATCGATGTGGAATTGATTACCCAAAACCATTACGGCCGACTGCCAGAATACGACGGCCTGTTTATCCGCGAAACCACCGCCATCGACCACCACACTTTTCGCTTTGCCAAAAAAGCCGAAGCCGAAGGTTTGATCGTCATCGACGACCCGACATCCATTCTGCGTTGCGCCAATAAAGTCTATCTGGCCGATTTATTTCGCACCCACAAAGTACCGTCGCCAAAAACCTGGATTTTGCATAAAGGCAACACCGCGCATCTGGATAATCTGGAAGCCGTGGCCGGTTTTCCGGTGGTGGTTAAAATCCCCGATGGCTCGTTCTCGCGCGGTATTGTTAAAGTGCATAACCGCGAAGAACTGGAAAGCAAGGTTGCCGAGTTATTTGAGCAATCAGCTTTATTACTGGCGCAGGAGTTTTTGTACACCGATTTTGACTGGCGCATCGGCATCTTTAATAACAAAGCCCTCTACGCCTGCCGGTATTTCATGGTGAAAAATCATTGGCAGATTTATCGGCACGGCAGCAATCGCACCGACAGCGGCAATTTTGACACCCTGCCCACCTTTGAAGTACCCAAAGCCGTTTTGGAAGCGGCTTTACGCGCCACCCAACCCATAGGTAACGGCTTGTATGGCGTAGATGTTAAAGAAATCAACGGCAAAGGCTATGTGATTGAAGTAAACGACAATCCCAGCATTGATCGCGGCGTGGAAGACCATTATCTTGGCGATGAATTATACCGAGCCATCATGGCGGAATTCTTGCGGCGGATGGAAAATCGCAGCAAAGGACTGACCTGAAACTATGAATAGCAAGCCTATCAAATCCCCATCGACGCTAGATGTGCTTTGCGTCGGCCACGCCAGTTACGATCTGGTGTTTGCCGTGCCGCATCACCCCGGGCCGGACGAAAAAACCGTCGCAGACAGTTTATTAGGCTGCGGCGGCGGCCCGGCAGCCAACGCCGCTGTCACCGTGGCCAAACTGGGCTTTAAAGCCGGTTTTTGCGGCTATCTGGGTAGCGATGTTTACGGAGATAGTCATCTGCAAGAATTGGCCTCGTACGCCATCGATACCAGTCTGATCCAACGCGGCGCGGCGCCGACGCCCTTGTCGGCAGTACTGGTAAAACCCAACGGCCAAAGAGCGTTGATCAATTACAAAGGCGATACCCAGGCCTTGCCTGCCGACAGCTTTGATTTTACGGATATGTCGGCTAAGGTTTTACTGTTCGACGGTCACGAGCCGCACGTATCCTTACGTTTGCTGAGTCAAGCAGACCAATCCGTTTCCAGCGTTTTAGACGCCGGATCGTTACACGACGGCACCTTGGCCTTGATGGACAAAGTGGACTATCTGGTCTGCTCAGAAAAGTTTGCCTTGCAATACGCCGGTAATCAACACGAGGCTTTATCAAAATTAGCTGGTTTGGCGCCGGTGGTGGTGATTACTCTGGGCGAACATGGCTTGATCTGGCAACGCGGTCAGGAACACGGCAGCCTGAGCGCGCCGCCAATTACGGCGATTGACAGCACCGGTGCTGGTGATGCGTTTCACGGTGCGTTTGCGGCAGGCCTTGCGGCCAATATGGATTGGCATGAACTGTTGCGCTACGCCAGTGCTGCCGGGGCTTATTGCTGCTCGCAAATGGGGGCCAGACCCGGCATTCCTGATCAAACGCAACATCAAGCCTTGTTGGCACGTTGGCAGCGCTAACGCTCAAAATATTCCAATAAAAAATCGATGAAAGTCGTCAATTTGGCCGGGTAAAATCGCCGCTGTAAATAGGTGGCGTAGATGTCCAGCGCCGGGCGGCGGTATTCGCGTAATATTTCCTGTAATTCGCCGCTTTGCAGATACGGCGCTACCGACAATCTAGGTGCCTGCACAACCCCCATCCCCAGCGCCGCCGCCTGACACAAAGCCCGGCCATTATTCGACGCCAGCACCCAGTCGGATTTGATTTTTTTCAGCTCGCCATCCACCTTAAACAGCCAATAGTCGCCATGCGGGGTATCGACATAATGCAGACACTGATGATTAGTCAGCTCATCAATGCTCTGCGGTGTGCCCTTTTCTGTTAGATACTCCGGTGATGCGTAGATACCCAATTCGGTTTCGGCAATTTTGCGCGCCACCACACCCGGATCCAGCGTATCAGTCACCAGCAAGGAAATATCGAAACTACCCACCCGCAGATTGGGCGGTTTATTATCCAAAGACATCAAAATCTTCACTTCCGGGTACCGCCGCAAATAACCTTCGATAGCCGGCACCATATACATGCCGCCAAAATCGATGGGCGCGCTGATTTTTATGCTGCCTTTTACCCGTTCGCCAAGCTGCGCGGTAGATGCTTCCAAATCCGCCAAATCTTCCAGTAATTGTTTACTGCGATTGTAATAGGCCTCACCAGCACTGGTCAGGCTCAGGCTGCGCGTGGTGCGGTGCAGTAACACCACACCCAAAGAGGCTTCCAGTTGGGCGATGTATTTGCTGATCATCATCGTTGATAACTTGAGTTCCTTGGCCACCGCCGAGAAGGTACCCAACTCGACAATCCGGCAAAATACCCGCATATTGTTAAACTTATCCATACCCGCCACTATTACAAACTTAAAGTTTATAGTTTATAAACCAATTGACGTCTTTAAACCAGAACCCGGCGCAGCTACAATGCGCCCCGGAGATAGTCGTAACAACGTCTGGTTGCGGTTTAAGCCAGACGAATTTTTAACCACAGAGGTTTTTATGAGCAAAGTTCACAACGAAGTACTCCTGGCCAACCGGGATTATGTATCCAGCTTTAATAAAGGTGACCTGGCAATGCCGCCTGCGCGCCAGTTTGCGATACTGACTTGTATGGATGCCCGTCTCGATCCAGCCAAATATGCTGGCTTGTCTGAAGGCGATGCTCACGTAATCCGTAACGCCGGCGGCCGCGCCAGCGACGATGCGATCCGCTCTTTGGTTATTTCCTACAAATTACTCGGCACCAAAGAATGGTTTGTGATTCATCACACCGACTGCGGTATGGAAACCTTTACCAACGAAATCATGAGCGACTTGCTGGCCAGCAGCTTGAAAACCGCCAGCGTTGACGCGACCGGCTGGCACGACGGCGGCGAAGGCCCAGGCAGCACTGATGGCAAATACATCAACTGGTTGACCATCAAAAACCAGGCCGACAGCGTATTGGAAGATGTTAAGCGCATCAAATCTCATCCGCTGGTGCCTGGCGAGATTCCAGTTTATGGCTACGTTTACGACGTAAAAACCGGCCGTTTGATCGAAGTGCCTGAAGCGACTGCCGCAGGTCAAGCCCGTTAAGTTCAAGCTTTTTTTAAAAGGCGCAGCACCTGTGTTGCGCCTTTTATGAGATTTTCGTTCTAGGCACCACAGCTTAGAAAACATGCCTTCGCTGTTCCATCCCACTAAGCAATCAAAACCGGGGCGTAGCAAGTGGTGAGTTTACGCACCGCAATGACCCTGATCGATGTGGCGTAAATTGGTTACCTTATCTACATCCCTGCCAGGACACTAAACTCCAAAGCTTATGTGCGATAACTGCCAAGCAAACGGCTCGATGCTCGTTTCCAGGAGGTTAAGCTCATCACGCTGTTCGCAGTATGGTACGTTCTGAACTCGACCTCCAACCCTCTAATCGAAAGAACCCGTGCGGCAAGCCGGGTCAGGCATATCATCTCGAACACTAGTCACTGCATGTGCTCCCCAGATTCCTCTCAGATCATATAGTGGGTACAATGTGTAATCACC
>CAIOHN010000315.1 GCA_903858105.1 uncultured Pseudomonadota bacterium
AAATTTGAAAATAAGCCCGAAAACGGGCTTGTTTTTGCGAGTATCAGGCTGTTTTGACGAAAAAATGGTCGAATATTGAAATTTTAACCAACTCTTGAAGTGGCTAATGCTAAAAGCGGCAGTTTTTCAGAGGTTCCTTAATTTAAATTGCAATAAAATGCTTAATTGTTATCTTAAAAATAGATAACAATAGGTAAAAATATATATCAGATTAAATTGAATTAAATATATCTAATAATACGATAAAGCTTGTTTAAAAAAATTAAATCCCGGCACCACGGGCAATTTCGCCGCTGCGGGTTTGGCCCTGGCTGATGTGGCTGTTCGGCGGTACGCTATGCGTTAGCCAGACATTGCCGCCAATGGTGGAGCCTTTGCCGATGGTGATACGGCCTAAAATGGTCGCGCCGGCGTAGATCACTACATCGTCTTCCACAATCGGGTGGCGGGCGTTGCCTTTGACCAGCATGCCGTTATCGTCCTTGTCAAAGCGTTTGGCACCCAGGGTGACGGCTTGATACACCCGCACTCGGCTGCCGATGACGGCGGTTTCACCTATCACCACGCCGGTGCCGTGATCGATGAAAAAGCTGTCGGCGATTTGCGCGCCGGGATGGATATCGATGCCGGTTGCGGAATGGGCCACTTCAGCAATCACGCGTGCTACCAACGGTGCTCCCAGCTCATACAAAACATGGGCAACGCGATGATGGATCGCCGCGGTGATGCCTGGATAGCAGACTAGCACTTCATCAGGACTATGGGCGGCCGGATCGCCTTCGTAAGCCGCTTGAATATCGCTATCAAGCAGCACCCGAATAGTCGGCAATTGCGCGGCAAATTGCCGAGTGATTTGTACGGCTTGCGCTTGCACATCACTCGACCAGCCATTTTGCTCGGCGACAAATTGCAGTTCCAGGGCAATTTGCCGGTTTAATTCGCGTAATACGCTATCCAGTGTGTGGCCGACAAAATAGTCTATGCCTTCATCATTCAGGTCGGGTAAACCCAAACGATTGGGAAACAGCACCGCGCCAAGGTTTTCAACAATTTGCGCCAAAGCTTTGCGTGACGGCAATTTGGGTGGATGGTCGCGGCGTTGACGGTTTTCTAAAGACTTTAAGCGAATGGCACGCAGTTCGGCGACCAGCGTTTCGGTTCCCCAGGATGGATTGGCTTCCGGCACGCTCATGCGACTTTACCCAACACTTCTTCAATGAAGTACTGCAAATAACCCGGCAAATAAAGCTGCTTGAGATACGCAATTTTGGTGCGTGACTCTGGAATCAAATGTGCCACCAGGTCGCTATCGATATGGGCTTCGTAGGAGGTTTGGGCGATGATGCCAACCCCCAGCCCCAAGCGCACGTAGGTTTTGATTACATCCGAATCAGCAGCCGACAAAATGACGTCCAGTTCCAAACCCGCGTCGCTAAAAGCGCTCTCTATTTTCGAGCGACCGGTGTAGCCGGGCGAATAGGTTAACAAAGGGTAAGAAACCAGCTTCTGCAAGGTGATTTCGCCGGTGCTTAGCGGGTGACCTTGCGGGACAATGGCTACGTGATGCCAGTCGTAGCAAGCCTTGATGACCAGCTTTTCGCTTTCTTCCAGCTTTTCCGTACAAATGGCAATATCGGCTTTATGGTGATGCAGCAAGTCGATGATCTCATCCGGCGATGACTGCACCATGTAAATCTTTACCCCCGGAAATTGCTGCCGAAACTTGCGGATCGGTTCCGGCAGCAGATATTTGGCTTGCGTATGCGTGGTGGCGATGTGCAGCGTACCATTACGATTGGCCTGATAATCTTCGGCAATGGTGTGAATATTGCGCCGCGACAGTTCGATGTTATCGATCTGGCTTCTGACGCGTTCGCCTAAGGGCGTAAAACCCAACAGCTTTTTACCGTAACGTTCCAGCAGTGGCGCGCCTAACTCTTCTTCAATCAGTTGCAGTTGGCGGCTGGCGGCTGATTGCACAATATTCAGCTTCTCCGCAGCTTTGGACAGGTTGAAGTCCGTTTCCGGCAATAGGCGTATTAATTCGAGCTGGCTAAAATTCATCTATTCCATATCCTGTGCGGTTTATCAGTTAAACCAATGCGCGTGTTTAATGCGTAAGGCTACGCGGTCGCCTCTATCCAAGGCCAGGTCGCGGAATTGCTCGTTGGGCATTTCGGCATAAATGATGGCTCCTGCGCCATTAGAGCCATCGCGATTCAACTCCAAACGGATAGTTGCGCCCAGGTGTTGCCAGTCTTTCAAGTAGATTGATGAGTTATCCACCTCTGTCGGTTTTTCGACACTGATATTGTGAGGACGCACATGAGCGACGATGCCTTGCGGGTCGTCAATGATGATGCCGGCGTCTTTAAGCCAGCTATGTTTTTCATCTTCCAAGTGAAACACATTGGTTTGGCCGATGAAACGCGAAACAAAGTCGCTTTGCGGTTGATCGTAAATTTGGCTGGGTGTGCCTTTTTGTTCGATTTTGCCGTGATTCACCACCACGATCTGACTCGCCACTTCCATGGCTTCCTCCTGATCGTGGGTGACGAAGATGCTGGTGACATTCAATTCGTGGTGCAAATGTCGCAGCCACAAACGCAAATCCTTACGCACACTGGCATCCAATGCACCGAAAGGTTCGTCCAGCAACAACACCGATGGCTCGACTGCCAAAGCCCTCGCCAAAGCAATACGTTGCCGCTGACCGCCGGATAATTGATCGGGAAACCGATCATGCAGCCAGTCCAGTTGCACGAGATTCAACAGGTCGTGCACTTTTTTACGAATGATGGCCTCGCTAGGGCGATCTTTATGCGATTTGACCCGCAAACCAAAGGCGATGTTGTCGAAGACAGTCATGTGCCGGAACAGCGCGTAATGCTGAAACACAAAACCAATTTGGCGATTTTTGACCGGCTTTGCGGTGACATTGTCGCCTTTAAGATATACCTCGCCACTATCGGCCTGTTCCAGACCGGCGATAATGCGCAACAGCGTGGTTTTGCCGCAGCCAGAGGGGCCAAGCAAGGCAACCAGTTCGCCTTCGGGAATATCCAGGTTAATGTTGTCCAGCGCTTTAAAGCTGCCGAATTGTTTGTTGATGTTAGATAAAACAATACTCATGGCGTTATCTCGAAATTGATTTTTCAGTAGTGACAAGGTGTTGGGTGCAAGATTTGGAACCAACGTCCTTAGGGGGGCCTCTAAAAATTAAAAACCTCCCTCTCCCCGGAAGAGGGGATAAATAGACGCTTCCTTTAATCTTTGGCTTGATTACGTTCCTGTTCTTGCTTCCACTCCAGCAAGGTTTTGAAAACCAGAGTGACCACCGCCAGCCCCGCCAACAAGGAGGCGCTGGAAAAGGCACCCACGAAGTCATATTCGTTGTAACTGACTTCAACATGTAACGGTAAGGTGTTGGTCAGGCCGCGGATGTGCCCGGATACCACCGATACCGCGCCGAACTCGCCCAT
>CAIOHN010000316.1 GCA_903858105.1 uncultured Pseudomonadota bacterium
GCGGCAGTTCAGACGGCAGCATTGCTATCGCCAAGCCCTTGGTTGATAAAGTAATAAATAGTGCGCCTGGTCGGGCCAGACAAATGAATCTTGGCGCGACCCAGGCACAAGCGGAAGTGTTGCTGTTTCTGCATGCCGACACGCGCTTGCCAGATAATGCGCTTGGTCTAATTGCCAAGGCCGTAGTGGTTGGTGCCCAGTGGGGCCACTTTGACGTGCAGTTTGATAGCCCAAAAACCATCTTCAAACTGATTGCTTTTATGATGAATTGGCGCTCAAAACTGACGGCAATAGCCACCGGCGATCAAGCGTTATTTATCACAAAAGCTGCATTCCAGGCGGTTGGCGGCTTTCCAGATATTGCCTTGATGGAGGATATTGCCATCAGCAGCCGCCTTAAACAACTCGGCAGGCCCTGCTGTTTACAGGCAAAAGTTGTTACTTCCGCGCGGCGCTGGCAAGCGCACGGTATCCTGCATACTATTTTGCTAATGTGGCGCTTGCGCCTGGCATTTTTTTTCGGTGCCGATCCCGCTGCTTTGGCGGCAAGGTATCATCGGAGGCAGTAATGGAAGCAATCGTCCGCTTGGGTGTTTTTCTAGGGATTTTTGGCTTGATGGCCGCATGGGAGCTGTATTGGCCCAAGCGTCGATTAAGTCAGGCGCGCCGTCGGCGGTGGTCGGTTAATCTGGGCTTGGCGGTTTTGAATGTCGGCATAATGCGCGTCAGCGTGGGCGCGGCGGCCTGGCTGGCCGCCACGTGGGCGGCTGAGCATCATGTTGGCTTATTCAATACCCTGACGCTGCCGCAGTGGCTATCGATAGCGCTGAGTTTGCTGCTACTGGATCTGGCAATATACGCCCAACACGTCGTCGCCCATCGCTGGCGCTGGTTTTGGCGCTTGCATCAAGTACATCATAGCGATATGGATTTTGACGCCACCACGGCGCTGCGCTTTCATCCGATCGAGATTATGCTGTCCATGCTGTACAAAGTGCTGTTGGTGATTATGCTGGGTGCAGATGCGGCGGCAGTGGTGGCTTTTGAAGTGATTTTAAACGGCTGTGCCTTGTTTAATCACGGCAACGTCGGCCTGTGGCCGTGGTTGGAGCACTGGCTGCGTTACGTTTTGGTAACACCGGATATGCATCGGATTCATCACTCGGCATTGCGGCGGGAGACTGATAGCAATTATGGTTTTTCGCTTTCCTGTTGGGATAGGCTGTTTAAAACCTATTGCCCGCAGCCGCAACAGCCGCAGACCACGATGAAAATAGGTTTGCAAGAGTTTCGGGATGCCAATGAGTTGCGGCTGCTGGATATGCTGGTGCTGCCGTTTCGGCGTTTACGCGGGCGATAAGGAAGTGAGCTATCTGTTTCCCGATTGTGTGCTGTTAATTTTCTGTAAAGCGCCGCTGGCAGGACAAGTCAAAACCCGCCTGCAACCAGCCTTGAGCGCCGATGAGGCCGTTGCCGCGCATATCGAATTGACCCTATTTACCCTGAACCGCGCCTTTGAAATCCCCTTGTGCCCGGTGCGGTTGTATTGCGCGCCCGATCCTGATCACAGTTTTTTCCAACAATGCGCGGCAGATTATCCGCTGACTTTACATCCGCAAATTGGCCTTGGTTTGGGTGAAAGAATGCAGGCGACTTTTAGCGAGGTGTTGCACGAATATTCTCATGCGCTGTTGATGGGCTGTGATTGTCCCAGTTTGACTGCCGACGACTTGCAAGAGTCGTTTACAGCCTTGCGCGAGGGCGCCGATTTGTTGATTGCGCCAGCCGAAGATGGCGGCTATGTGATGATCGGCATGAGCGAGCTTAAATCACATATGTTTAGCAATATGCCCTGGGGCAGCAATGCAGTGCTGGCTGAGACCCGGCGACGCGCAGCGGTCGCCCAGCTTAATTTACAAGAACTGGCGACGCAGTGGGATGTGGATACGGTAGCAGACTGGCTTAGGTTTAAAAATGGGTGTGTTTGCGTTAGTGGTTGAAAGTGGTTTCTCGTGTTGTTTACAAGGTAACGCTACGCGAAGCCAAAAGAAAAGACACCCAACATACCGCTAAAATCCTGCGCTTTACGAAAACCATCCCTGGCCCTCCGAAAACGAGCGGCATCCTTGCCGCTCCCCTAGCGGGCGTTCCTCGACAAAAGCTGCGATGCTCGGGCGGTATTCAAGGGATTTAAACCCATACCTTCGGCATTTTACCGCCGCGCGGCTATGAAGGGCTAGCATAAAATACTGTGTTAAACACAGCCCTAAAAAACTAATCCCAATCCTATGTATTTGAATCACTGAGCTTTGTTGCTTAATAGTGATCAATGAATGTTGTTTTTAGGCTGTTGTCAACGAAAGCAATCGGGCCTATAGTCAAATTCCGTGTATTACTTCGGAGCTTGAATATGAATAATTTACACTTAAACATCTTGAACGGCCTGATTTTCATGACCGGCGTTATTGGGTTTATGTCTGGTGAGTTTATTATTTCATCGGCATTATTCGCAACGACCACCTATACCAGCAACATCAAGTCCGACCAGAAAAATCGCAAAGATTGATGTTTTTTACGGTTGTAGGCTTAAATAAAGGCGTCAGAAAAGCCTATTTGCGGGCCTGAAGCGTATAAGGCTGGATTATCCGATTCGCTTTGTTGTGCAATGAATTACAATATAGGGACTAAGTGATTCCTATCCAGTTCCGATTGTTTACATGTCAGCCCCAAAAACCTATCTCGACGTTCCCTATGCCCAAAAAGACGTGGCCAAAGCTCTGGGCGCGCGCTGGGATGCGGCTAATAAGAAATGGTACGCCCCCGCCGATAAGGATTTAGCGCTGTTTGCCCAATGGCACAGTCAAGC
>CAIOHN010000317.1 GCA_903858105.1 uncultured Pseudomonadota bacterium
ATTGCCGCCTTGGCGGCACAAGCCGGTATTCCAGAATCCAAAGGTGCCGGCATGTTAGCCGAGTTTTTGCCAGCACTGGTGGACAAACTCACGCCGGACGGCACTGCACCGCAAGCCAGTCAGTTGGGCACCTTCGGTAAAGTGTTGCTGGGCGGAGCTGCTGCAGCCGTAGCCGCCAAGGCAGCGGCTTCATTTTTTGGTAACGACAGCGATGAACAGATAGAGCCGACAGCGGCAGAGCCCACAATAGAAACGGGGTTTGTCCCGCCCGCCCCGGCTGCGGCGACTGAGTCTGCCAGAGTTTATACGGTTGTCGGCGGCGATTCGCTCTACAAAATTGCAAAACAGTTTTATGGCGATGGTAATCAATGGCACAAGATTTTTGAGGCAAATCAAGATATTCTAGACGATCCGAATCTCATAAACCCTGGGCAAACCCTGCGCATCCCTTAAGCCGCAAACTTGCGCAGACCACTGATCAGCAGCACAAGAGGTGTTTGACTCATGTTATGGAAAAATCGCCGAGAAAGCGACAATATCGAAGATCAACGCTATTCAAGCGCTTCCCGCCCTGGCCTCAAGCTAAGCGGCGGAACTATTGTGCTAGTGCTGCTGGCCAGTCTGGTCTTGGGCGAAAATCCGCTGACCTTGTTGGCCATGATATCCCAAAGCAATCTGACGGGATCGACAACTACTGCCCCCGCCTCGCCGCAGCAAAAACAGGCGCAGAACGAGCAGGCGCGATTCGTATCGGTCGTATTGGCCACCACCGAGGATACCTGGAACAGCCTGCTGCCCGGCGTGGGCGCGCAGTATCAACAGCCCAAGCTGGTGTTGTTCACCGATCAGGTCAACTCCGCTTGCGGTTATAACTCCGCAGCCAGCGGGCCGTTTTACTGCCCTGGCGATCAGAAGGTTTATATTGATTTAGGATTTTTTAAGGAACTCAGCAACTTAGGCGCACCGGGTGACTTTGCCCAAGCCTATGTCGTCGGCCATGAAATTGGCCATCATGTCCAAAATCTGCTGGGCATCTCCGACAAAGTCCACCGGGCGCGCAACAGTATGAGTGAAGCCCAAGCCAATGCCTTATCGGTGTTATTGGAACTACAAGCGGATTGTTTTGCCGGGGTATGGGCGCATCACGCCAATCAGCGTCAACCCTTGCTGGAACCCGGCGACATCGAAGAAGGCTTGCAAGCCGCCGCCGCGATTGGCGATGATCGTTTACTGCATAACGCCGGCCGACAAGTATCTCCAGAATCATTTACCCATGGTAGTTCGCAACAACGGGTCTATTGGCTAAAACGTGGACTGGAACGCGGTTCGATAGCCGACTGCAACACCTTCAGCAAAGCTTGAACTGCAAACTATTTGCCTAAAACCAGCAAGATTGAAAGGCTTTTGGCATTCGGTTCAACTATCGTTGACCGAGATGAAAATGCGCGAATGAACTAGCCGATATTTACGCTGCCAGCAAAAAAACTTGGCTGGCCGTCGAGTTACCGGAAGATTTTGAGCGACGACGACTGTCTGCGTCAGCTAACTGCAATGGTTTTCGGTTGAGACAAAAGGATAGGCTGTGTTTTCCCGGCACCATTTAGAAAATTCATCATTTGGCATGGGCCTGGCGATGGCATAGCCTTGCACAATATCGCAGCCCATACCGGCCAACATCTGGATATGGGCTTCGGTTTCTACGCCTTCGGCGACAATTTTTCTGTCAAAGGCTTTAGACAGGGTGATGACGCCCTGGATGATGGCAAAGTCGCCGCTATCATGCAGCATGTCACGCACAAAAGTTTGATCGATCTTGATAGTTTCTATTGGCAAATTACGTAGGTAGGTCAATGACGAGTAACCAGTACCAAAATCGTCCAATGCAAAACTCACCCCTAAGTGTCCGCAAGCGGAAATAATAGAGCGCACGGTGTCAAAATCTTCCAGAGCCACCGATTCCAGAATTTCTATTTGCAAGCCACCGGCGACGAGATCAGGGTAAGCCGCCAACTTTTCATGCAGTGTACTCACGAAATCATTTGCCTGTAAATGACTGGCGGAGATGTTAACGGATAGCTCCAGCCGCAAACCCAGTTGCCGCCAGTTTTGCAATTGTGCCAAAGCCTGATCAATCACCCACTCGCCCAGCACCAACTCCAACGCGGTTTGTTGAATAAAAGGTAAAAAAGCGCGCGGCATCTGCAAGCCAAGTTCGGGATGATGCCAGCGTATCCGCGCCTCGGCACCCACTATTTGCCGGGTTTGCAAATCCACCTTGGGTTGATAGAACAACTCGAACTCGTTATTGTCCAGGCCATGCTGAATGCGTTGCAATTTGTCGTTAAAGCATCGCAGCCTATCATCTTGCTCGGCGTCGTAGATGTGATAACGATTTTTGCCGGATTGTTTGGCGGTGTACATCGCTTGATCGGCATGCCTTAACAGCATGTCCGGGTCTTCGCTATCTATTGGATACAAGGTAACGCCGATACTGGCGCTAAGCTCGCAGACCCGGTTTTCCACCGTCAACGGTTCCGCGATAGCCGCCAATAGTCGATCCAGGGTTTTGGCGCACTCATGCAGATGCTCGACATTTTGTAGCAAAATAACAAACTCGTCTCCCCCCAAACGTGCCACTGTATCCATTTCCCGGATCACTTTTTTAATCCGCTGGGCGCAGATGATTAGCACCTGGTCACCAGCGGCGTGCCCCAGATCATCGTTGATCGGCTTGAAACCATCCAAATCCAGGTAGCACACTGCCATCATTTTCTGCTCCCGGCTGGATTGAGCAATAGCTTGTTTCATCCGGTCGCTAAGCAAGATGCGATTTGGAATCCCGGTCAGGATGTCGTAATGCGCAGTTTTTTCCAGTTGCTCTTCATGCTGTTTGATTTGCGTGATGTCGGAAAACACCCCCAGGTAATGCTCAATTTGACCCCGCGGATCTGCAATCGCTGTCACCGATAACCACTCCGGCAACAATTGGCCGTCTTTGCGCCGATTCCAAAGCTCCCCCTGCCATTGTCCTTTGGTTTTCAGGCTCTCCCAAAATTGCGGATAAAAGTCTGCGCTTTGCAGGCCGGCATTTAATAAGCGGGGATTTTGACCCAGCACTTCTGCACGGCTATAACCGGTAATTCGACTAAAGGCCGGGTTTACATCCTCTATATCACCCAGACTGTTTGTGAACAAAATACCCTCTTGGGTATTTTCAAACACTTTGGCCGAAAGCCGCAGTCTCGATTCATCCAGCTTGCGCTGACTAATATTACTGGCGATTGTTAGTACAGCAACGATGGAACCTTGCGCGTTGGTCAAAGGCGAAACACTCAGTTCCAGCCAGCAAATCTGACTCGGCGGACTGGTCATCTTCAGTTCCTCCCGGGTGGTTTCGCCGTTCATCGCCTGTTGCACCATATGCCGATAAACCGGGCGATAATCGGCATCGATGAAGTTAAAGGAATCACTACTATTGGCATGCTGCAAACTAGCATAGCCCAGAAAAGCATGGGCAATTTTATTCAACAACAGCCATCGACCTTGATCTGACAGCACCCAGACCGCATACGGCGCATTCTGGATCAAGGCATCCAAAAAGCCGCCGCGCTCCAGTAATGCCTGTTGCGAACGCCGGTAATCCAGAGTGTTTTTCACCCGCAACAAGGTGATGGTGTGATTAAACGGCTTGGTGATGTAATCGATGGCGCCCAATTGTAGGCCACGGCTTTCGGAAGGTTCACCAGCGGCGGCGGTGATAAATATCACGGGTATGTCACAGGTTCTTGGATCGGCCTTCAAGCGTCGGCAGACTTCATAACCGTCCATGCCAGGCATCATCACATCCAGCAAAATCAAGTCAGGTTGCGGATCGTTCTGCGCAATTTCCAGCGCAGTTTCGCCATAACCGGTGACTTTGACGTGGTAATCGCGACTCAATAATGTGGCTAAAATTTCTACGTTGACTGGTTCGTCGTCTACGACAAGGATGATGGGCGTTTCAGGCGTAAAAAACATCTAAGTGTATTGGGCTGGCGGCTGGGTAAATTTGCTGAGGATCACGCGGGCAGCCGCATAATCGAGCTTTTTGATGCAGGCAATCAGGTCGCCGCAAGTATCTTGCTGCCCCGCATCCAGGCTGTTTCGCAGGCCTTGCAGCAGATCGTTGCTGATAAAATCATTCTGCGCCAATAAGTTATCCAACTGCAGGAGCAGTTGTCGACTGGTTTCCTGATCGGGATTTGCCACTGTAGACCGCTCGGCAGTTAAGCCATCCAAAGCCATTAAAGTCTCGGCGAACTGGGCCTGCCATTGCGCCAATAATTCAGTACTGTAACTATTTTGTTTTAGCTGTTGGTCCAGCGCTTGCGACAACTGATAAAGCGCCACTGCCCCCACATTGCCAGCCACACCTTTGGTTTGATGCAACAACTTTTCCGCTTGCTCATGTTCGCCCGCCGCCAATTTTTCGGTAATCAGTCGTGCTGTGTCGGCAAAATCTTCACGGAACATGCGCAAGACAGCCCGCAGTTGTTCATCATCGTCGTTTAGCATGGGCAGAATTTTAGAAAAATCGAAGCCCGGCGGCGGATTCAGGCTACTGTAATTGGCAGGCTTAAGCATATTAGTAGGCATCCATAGCCGCCAACTGCGCTGTCAACGTTGCCGCAGCGGCTAAAAGGCACAGTCGAACCAGCCACATGAGCATAAACTCCCCTTAAAATTTCCAAATAACCAAGGCTTGCGGCAAGCTTTCGTGCAGACCCTTGATACCGTATTTGTTATGCCAGTATTGATATTCTATGCCCACATACAAATGATTGGCGCGGCCCCACAAATCGCCAAGATCCAGCCGCAGTTGTGGCTGGGCCAGTGCCGTTCGGGCAAAAGTCGGGCCTTTTTTACCGATAAAATCGGCAAAACCCTCCAAGCTCCACTTGGTACCTGCAATTTCAAACGGTAGCTTCCAGACTGGCGTGATTTGCCAAGAACTACCTTGCGCCGCAGGCTCCAAAACATTGTGTCGCAAAAAATCAACGCTAAACAATTTAAAACCGGGCAAATCAAAATCGATTGTCGCACCGTAAAGTACCACACGCGAGCCGCTTTTCGGGCTATCGAAATTCTCACCCGCATTGACGCCAATTGCCGCGTTCAAATCCTTGAAGATGCCAAACGCCAAATCCTTGCCAAGTAATTTGCCAAGACTTATATAGCTATAAGCCTCACCGTATACGCTGGTTTGTGCGGGCTGGCCAGCTTCCGTTATTAATGTATCCATAAACATAAAATTGCGCCCCAATGCCCAGCCGTGAGCATGGGTAAAGGTAATGATCGACTGACTGATGTCACTGGCGCGGTATGGTGCCTGAAAAGCATCGCCATGCAAGTATTGCACTTCCGTATTGCTCCATTTCATCCAGCTATCGCTTGCCAAACCGGCAAGGCTCCAGAACGAAACAACGATACCCCCGGTAATTCGATATAAAAATTTCAAACAAAATCCTGGGGCAGCGTGAATAAATGGACCAAATTGTAATCCTCAGACTACAAATATCCCCCACAGATCTTTACAAATATTTGCGCAAGGTCTCAACAAAAACCACAGGATCTATAGGCTTGCCTATAAAATCATTCATGCCGCAGGACAAACATTGATTGCGTTCTTGCTCAGTGATACCTGCCGATAGCGCGATAATCGGCAAATCCCGCCATTTTTCAATCGCACGAATTCGGCGGGTGGCCTCGCGGCCATCCATCACCGGCATGCCTACGTCCATTAAGACGGCGTCGAACGCACCGGTCTCCAGTGCGTCCAAGGCTTTTTCGCCGTTGGCGGCCAGTGCAAACTCGATGCCCATCATGGTTAGAAACTTGCCGATTACGAGTTGATTGATGGCATTATCTTCAGCAACCAGTATCCGCATGCCGGCCAAAGGCCGATTATTATCCTTAAACACCGTGTTGAGTTGCCCGACCTGTTTGGTTTCTGCTTTGCTAATGATGTTATCTGCAACGCTGCTATCAATATCGAACCACAGGAAAAACGAAAAACACGACCCAAGACCAGGCTGACTGACCACGTCTATGTTGCCGCCCATCAATTTAAGCAAATCTCGGCTTATGTTTAAGCCAAGACCGGTACCGCCAAAGCGCCGACTAATGCTGTCATCAAGTTGGCTAAACGGTTTGAACAGTTTTTCAAGCATCTGCGATTCAATGCCGATGCCGCTATCAGTGACTTTAAAGCCGATCTTTGCCTGACCGGCTTTATAGCTTAACGCCGTCGCCGACACCCGCACGAAGCCCTGCGGGGTAAACTTAATGGCATTGCTGATCAGGTTGATCAAAATTTGCTGCAATCGCAACGCATCGCCCACCAGTCGATGCGGCACATCGTCGGCGATGACGATCTCAAACTGCAAACCATTTTCGCTGGCCCGAGCGCCGAACAGGTTGTGTACCGCAGTCAAAACCACACGCAGGTCGAATGGCGCACGCTCGACTATCATGCGGCCCGCCTCGATTTTGGAAAGATCGAGAATATCGTTCAAGATGCCCAGCAATGTTTGTGCTGAGAGCAATATCTTTTCCAGATAGTCGCGCAGTTCTGGATGCATGTTTTGCTCCAGCGAAAGCTGGGTCAAACCAATGATGCCACTCATGGGGGTGCGGATTTCGTGGGACATATTGGCCAGAAACCGGGATTTAAGCTCAGCAGCATGTTCTGCTGTTTCTTTGGCCAGGGTCAAGGCTTGTTGCAGGCGCTTGCGCTCACCAATGTCGCGGGATGAGTTCCACAACAGCCACTGATTGTCGATCTCTATTGCCTTGGCGCTAACCTCGACATCGATCACTTTGCCGTCTTTGCACCGATGCCTCGTTTCGAAGACGTTTTCCGCATCAAAGTTTTGTTTGAACTTGGCCGCCATCTGTTCCGGATCGAAAAAAGCCTCCCATTTCGAGAGATGCATGCCAATGATTTCGTGGTGCTGGTAACCCAATAAATCGCAAAATTTCTGATTGGCCTCCACCACATGGCCTTCCAAATCCAGAATATGAATGCCGTCGCCTGAGGCATGCATCAGTATTTGATATTTTTCTTTTTCCCGTTGCAGGTGTTGCTGATTGTCTTGCAAAACAGCGGCTTGATGGACAATTTCCTGGGTTTGCTGATCTACCCGGCGCTGAATAGCCAGGGCTCGCCCACTAATGCCCAACAACATGGCCTGCAACATACTGGCGACGATCAGTCCGGTTGCCAATACAGACCAGGCGAATAAAGAGCGCTCGTTAGTCAAAAACTCGGTCGTCGGATAAAGACTGATTTGCCATGCGCGACCAGCAAAATTGAGTGTGCGTTTCCAGGAAATAAATTGTTGACCAACTGCAAGCGGTTCACGGTTGCGATAAATCAAGCGGTTGCTGGCTTCTGCAGCTAAATCTTCCAGACTAAATCCCAAATGTGCCGGCAAATATTTATCGGTTTGCTGGATTAACATCTCCTCTATCTTGAATACCCCCACCGCAAAACCCAAGGGCATATCGTTAGCCGCAGCCTGTCGGCCATAAACCGGTTGCAATAACAATAACCCGGCATGTTCGCCGCTGTCCTGTATCAGCCGAACTGGCGGGGTGGCGGTCATTTGCCGGGTTCGCATAGCCTCTGAAATCGTACTCAAACGATCCGGGTTTGATGCTATGTCGTAACCCAATGCTTTGTAGTTACTTGCCAAAGGTGCAATATAGCCAACCGCAACGTACCAATCGCGGGGCTTGGCAGTTACCAGACGCTGAGAAGTATCGCGCTCGACGATACGAAAATCTGCCACCGCATTTTCGCGACCAAAGCGCGCTTCAAAAGCGGCGCGCTGCTTGGGCGTTACGACCGGGTTCCAACTCAGCGCGTTAATATCGTTGTGCTCAGAAAAGATTGGCCGGGTAAACGTAGCAAAGTCGGCTTGCGTCAACTGTGGCGAAATGGTCATCAGACTGGCCAAGGAACCGACGGTTTCGTGATAAGCCTGCAATTTTTGATCGATTAAATAGGACAGTGATTGCCCATAATTCTCGAAACGGTACTTGATTAGTTTGCTGTCCTTGTCGGACACAAAGATATACACAACGACGATGATTGCGGTTAGTACCAGCGTCGGTGTTACTACACTGCTTAAACGCGACCGCCAGGGCTGCTCGCGCCGAAAAATCAGATTAAGCAAAATCGGTGCAAACAACAGGACGCCCAAGGTATCACCAGCCCACCAGTTCCACCAGGTAAAGGACAACTCATTGGCACTGATCACCCCATTCACCAACAGGGTTAAGGCAGCCCAACTACTCGCAAACAAACAAGCCACCGGGCCGGCGAATAACAAAAAGCCGATGATGTCGCTGTCTTGATCCAGTCTCTGCCAGGCATCCTTGATGCGCCAGTGCACCAAATACCCCGCCAGCCAGGCCTGCATACACGCGCCCAGCGCTATGCTGGCGGCGATACTATAGTCCTGAGGGGAAAGAGAACCCAGTTGCCAAGAGATACCTAAATTTATGGCAAACGATCCCAGCCATACGCCGGACAAAGCCCGTGTACCTATTTTTAATACCGCAACGACGGCTACAGCCGATGCCGGAAAAATTGCCGACGCGTAGCCTGGAGGAATCGCCAGCAGCAAGCCCAGTTCGCCCAACGAAAAATAGCAAACCATTGTCACTAACACGCTACTGAACAAACTGATCGGGGACAAAATGCAAACCTAATAAAATCCTGACTTGGCGACGTTACCACAAAGTAACCCGGGAAACTGATATGGGCTATTGATAACCGGATAAACATCACCTTTTGATAATTTTTATCTGCTCGGTATAAACAACCGCTTTATCCAGGATCGCATACAAGGTGGTTAGAATGGATCATGCGGCAATATGCCACACACGCAATATAATAAAACACTGATACTATGCTTAAAGTGGACCCCACTGTCCAGACAAATTATTACTCAGTTTAAGATAGAGCCCTGTTCATACTCCAGCTGAATGGCGC
>CAIOHN010000318.1 GCA_903858105.1 uncultured Pseudomonadota bacterium
AGGTGTCCACTTGGTTATAAGTGGACACTATCTTCGGAGATTTTAATCGGCACGGATAGACGTGGTTAAAAGATCGCATACTTTATAAGGAAGGCATGCTCGACTTTTGCAAACACGGTATTGAACACGTCAACGGTATGCTGATTAATCGCACCGATCAATGTACCGTCATCGAATAGGTACTGTGCACCCGCGAAAGCGACACCTTGATTGCCATCGCGAACACCTGCGGCTGTGGTCATAGCCACGAATTGGTTGTCGTTCTTCTGTTTGATGGCATCGACGTAGCCCGCGATATAGGCAAGTCCTTCGGCGGAAGGCCTGACCAGCGTGATGGCCTCAAAGGTATTGGGTATCATGCGGATGTCGTGACTGCCTAAGTAAGGCAGTTCAAAGCTTTGACGGCCAAAACGCATTTCAAGGTCGTCAACGACCCGCAACGTGGCATAGGCCTCGCTAAATACTGAGATACTTTCAGGGCCGGACTTGAACAACTGGGTGCCATCTCTGTCGCTTGGCGCATAAGCTTTTTGTGAGGTGAAAAATGTACCTGCAATTTTCACACGATCCAGCAACCAACCCGAGCGATACTCAACAGCGCCGCCAAGCGCCCAGCCGGTAATGTCCGGCCTATTTTCACGAAACCTATCCAGATAGTAGCTGCGCGGCTTGATCTTTAGCGTGGAACCTTCCCAAAACCCAGGCTTAGCGGTTTGTTCTACCGCAGAGCTGTCAATGGTGCTTTGTTGATTCGGTTCAAAATCGACATCAGCCGCCGATGCAGCAGCATTTCCTGCGGCATCGGTGGCTGTTAAAGGCTGGGCAGCAGCGGCTAGCGCGCCGACCGTTAGCGATAAACAAATTGCACCGGCGATATGCGTCAAAACAGAATTCAGCCACAGTCTTTTGGTAATGTTTCGACGGCACATCGCCTAACCTTTAGTTAGCTGCAGACGGACAAACCTGCGGCGCCTGATAATCCAGTCCGAGCAGTTTGAAGTAATTCTCGCCAAGCGCTATCTGCCGAAAAGCATCATCGTTAACATATTTTAAAACGCGGCTTGTTAGATCTAGTTCGTTCGCGTAGGTTTTGTATTCTTTATGACCTGCAGCGACGAAATCAGTACCAGGCAAGATTCGGTCGGGATTCTCGTTGAAGAACTTAATAAAAATCGGGCCGAAATCGCGGTAAGATTCGTAAAGCACGTCCCATGAGATGTCCAGGTAAAGATTAGGATATTGGTCCAAAATCTTTTTCATAATAGACACATGGAGATCGGGATTCATCTTGGTCAGCTCCTTAGAAAGCCCCATGTGTGCCCAGACGATTTTATTGTTTGGATAGGTAGCCAGCACTTTTTGCATTAATGGCAGATACAGCGTCGGGTTTGCATCATTGCCGAGGTCTGAGTGCAATGTCACAGGTATATTGCGTTCACGCAGCACCTTCATGAAAGGTGCCCACTTCGCAATATTTTCTGGCGTCACGTAGGTATGTCCGTTCTTGGTCAGCGCTGCTTTAACCACATTCAGTTCACCTGCCCACTTAAACATGCCAGGAAACTCCTTATCGTACATTTTTATCGTTTTTAAAATGTCGTCACGCTTTGAGATGTCCATAAACGTCATCGAGAGTACGATGTTAAGGTTTTCATGCTTATAAGCCGTAACTTCCATGCCGTTAACGAAGTCGTTTTTGACGCTGGGTTCTGCGTTGACGCCAGGGCAGTCAAGGTAGTACGTACATTCCGATTTAAGTTCGAGTACTTGGCCGATGCCGTAGTAATTTACAAATCTCACTCCCGCTTCATCAAAAAATCGGTAAAGTTCAGGCGGCGTAATGGCCTTGCCTCCGAATGGGCGAGGATGGAAATGCGAGTCAACGACGGGCGTAAACGGCTCGTTTTTGCGATCATAACAAGGTGCGTTAACATTGGATTTTTTGAAGTCGTTTAGACTTCGCTTTGGAAGTGGCCCACCGCCCACGCCTGTTCCAGTGCTCTGCGCCACTACGGGAATTGGCTTGTTTGCATCCTTGGCGGAGTCAATAACGGTCTCAGTTTTTGTTGTTGCACAACCAGCCAGTATTAATAAAGCTGGTATGATTAAACACACCGCCGTTTGGTTTTTTGGGGTAAACACTGCTCTCTCCTCACGTTTAAAATCAACAAGTTTCTTATTGCTTATTTTTAAATTCCATCTCGCTAAAATGCCAATTCGACATTGGTCACGAATATCGGGCCATTCGTTCCGACCTGGTACGGTAAAGCAGCACTACCTACTGGCGAACGCCTGACATACATCAATTCCGAATTTACGCGCAGGCCGCGCTGCTTGAATGGCCACCAGTTCAGACCGATGCCCATATCCCACGGGTTAGTGTTCTCGCCAAGAATCATCGAGCCGTTCGCATACATCTGCAAAGTTTTCGGCATCAGCATGGTAGAACCCATAAGTTGAAAGCCTTGATCATTGATGTCATTAATATGTGTCGACGAATTGGTTTTGAAGTCGCTTAGATTTCTGAAATACGCCTCAGCTTCCACCGAATAGCCATGTATTTTCATACCCGCATTGACGGCCACCATTTTGTATTGCAACTCTTTAACCGAGATACCTGAGCCTAGTGTGTTAGGCGAGAATACAAGCGCGCCGTCCGACAGCCGCATTTGCGTGTTCTCCGGTCTGTCCAGTCCAGGCTGGCTTTGATCGTTTTCAGAACTGGTGGTGAAGTGCACACCGAACAGGGTCGCAAGCTTATCGTGGTCCTCGAAGTCGCCGACGTTGGCCCGTGGGCCAAACTCGCCAGTGGTTGGCATCCACCTTAATGCAACAGCAAACGTGTCCAGGGAAGAGTCAAGCTTGCTGGCAGAAATGCCGAAGGCGTTGAGGTTGTTACCCAGTGCTGCCATATACGACAGTGTGTCGGTAATTTTGCCGTTGGCGAAAATACCCTGAGTGTAGCTACCGCGCATGAACTCGTCGGCGATCAGGCGTGCATCAGTACGTTGCCACATCGGGAACTGACCGGTAAGACTGCGCGTAGACGGCAAGCCGACAACGCCGATGCCGGCCGTGAGATAATCGTTGACTCGGTAAGTCATATTGCCGGCAACCAACGTGTCCAAACCTGTACCGAGTAGCGTTGCGGAACTCCAGACATAGAATAAATACCGCAAGCGCGGATCTAAGACCCAGCCTTTGGTGTAAAGAAACGCTTTGTTAACCTGGAAATCATTACGGTCTTGAACAGCCACCGTATTGCCGAAGCGGTCTACGTAAGAGCTGTCCGTACCCTGCGAGTTCAGGTAGCGTACATAACTATACAGGCTCAGTTCTAGCGAGCCCATCGGGGTGTTCGCCACAGTGAATCCAACACCGGGCGTATACTGCCCCCAGGATTCATCCGAGGCTGCTGACGGGTTACTTGCCTTTTGAGATACTATGGCAGTTTGGTTTGTGGAAACGCTGGCCGCAGTTATTGGAACGGCAAGGCTGGTGGTTTTTGGAGGCGAGGAAGCGACGTCTATTGCTACGGGTGTTTCACTAGCTTTGTTGGCGAAAGGAGGCGGACGAGACATCGTATTCAAACTGTTGCGCCCTGTTTCCAGTTCGAGGATACGGGCATCGCGCTGGGCGATTGTCTGCTCGTATTCCTCCATACGCTGTTCTAATCGGCGGAGGCGCTCCTTGGTCGAAACATCGCTACCGGGTTTTTGTGCGTAAGATAAACTTACGGCTGTCAAACTTAGTAGACCAGCGATGCCAGCTAACTTTCGTGCTTGTCTGATTATCAAGTAATTCCCCTTTAACGCCAACAAAATCAAGGATTACAGCGCTACTTGTCAACATGCCTGGACTGAGTATGAAAGCTAGTATGTTTTTTTTGAATGCCTTTTGACTATTCCCCAACAACTCCCATCTGTCAACTTTATTCCTGATTTCCGGTTAAGACGTTGCAACTTCCGTCGAACTTGCTTGTCTTAGAGCCCCTAATTCGAGCGGCACTTTACTTAAGAACATAGCAATTACAAACAGGATATGGCGATGACGGGAGGGATTGCGTTGTGCGTCTTGAGGGTCTGACTGTTACTGCCTGCTCGCCGCATCAAGCGCCGAAGATGCGGTGCGCTTAGTCCACTATACGGAAACGGCACAGCATGAGGCTGTACAAGGGGAACATGATGGTTTGCAGAGAGAAAATAGCTTTTTATGGCAAGGATTCCGCAAACCAGTCTTCGGCATTTTTAGGCTATGTAGGGTAAATAAAATCTTCAGGCAAACAAAGCTTAGTTTTCCCCTTTCATCAAGCTCAACAAATCATCAGCGGACATTCTGCCGCTGATGTCGGCTCCATCCAGCAAGCTATCCGCCAAATCACGCTTGTGGCTGTGCAAGGCGACGATTTTTTCTTCGATGGTGTTTTTGGCTATCATCCGATAAATAGTCACCGGCCGCTGCTGGCCCATGCGATGCGCCCTATCGGATGCCTGATCTTCCACCGCCGGGTTCCACCACGGGTCCATGTGAATCACATAATCCGCCGCTGTCAGATTCAAACCCACACCGCCGGCTTTCAGGCTAATTAAAAACAACTCGCCGTCGCCGCGCTGAAAGGCGTCGACCCGCTGTTGCCTGTCCTTGGCCGGGGTGCTGCCATCCAGATATTGATAACGAATCCCGCGTTGCTCGATATAGGCTTTAAGCAATTGCAAATGATCGACAAACTGACTAAACACCAGGGCTTTGTGTTTGTTATCCAATAACTCATCGACAATATCGCCAAACGCCGCCATTTTGCTGCTGGGTAGCGCCATATTGGCGTTGGCCAGCAGCGTGTTGCAGCAACTGCGGCGCAGTTTGGTGATGGCCGCCAGAATTTGTAACTGTTTTTGCCCCGGCGGCGTGTCGGTACTGGTCAGGGTTTGCAAGCTTTCCCGGCGCAGGGCTTCGTAAAACGCGGTTTCTTCGCTGCTAAGCTCGACATAAATCGGGATTTCGGTGCGCGGCGGCAGTTCCTGCAACACTTGGGTTTTGGTGCGGCGCAGAATAAACGGCTGAATCAGTTTTTTAAGTTGATAACGCGCCTCGGCACTGCGATCGCGCTCGATGGGGCCAGCGAAGCGCTGATTAAATTGCTCCAAGGAGCCCAACAAACCTGGATTGATAAAGCGAAACAGATTCCATAACTCGCCCAGATGGTTTTCCAGCGGTGTGCCGGTCATGATAATTTTAAACTCGGCTTGCAGATTCATCGCGCCCTGCGAACGGCGGGTGGCTATGTTTTTAATCCACTGCGCTTCGTCCAGAATCACGGTCTGAAACCTGATGTTAGCCAGCATCTCGGCAACTTGTTCTTGCTGTAACAGGCCATAACTGCAAATCAGCACGTCATACGGCCCCAACTTATCCAGCAAGCGTTGCCGATCACCATTGCCCAATATTTGCGGATTTAAAGTCGGGGCAAATTTATTAGCCTCCTTCTCCCAGTTCATGCATACCGAGGTCGGCGCCACGATCAAACTGGGGCCATTCGGCGCCCGCTCCACCAGCAAAGCCAGACCCTGCACGGTTTTACCCAAACCCATGTCGTCCGCCAGACAAGCGCCTACGCCCCATTGGGCCAGGCGCGCCAGCCAGTTGTAACCATCGATTTGATAATCGCGCAGTTCTGCTTGAAATGTGGACGGGACGTTGGGTTGATAGTTACGCGCATCCTTGAGTCGCTGTAACTGCGCTTGCCAATGTTTATCGGCAGTAAAACCGGCGTCATCTTCCCAATCTTCCAGGGTTAGCGCGGCCAGCGGATTTAGCCGGACTTTTTTACTGCTGATGTCGGCGTAGGCTTTCAGATCGTCGAGACGGCGACGGAAGGATTCGGTCAAAGCGATAAATTGACCATCCTGCAATTTCAAAAACCGGCCCTGACTTTCGTTTAACAAGCCCAGTAATTGCCTGATTTCAATGACAGTATCTTCGTTAACCTGCAATTCGCCTTGCAAGGCAAACCAGTCGTTGTCGCGCTTGACCTGCATACTAAAGCCGCTGCCGCCGGTTTGCCCCAGCACTTTAAACTTGACGCCTTCCGGCCATTCCAGCACGGCTTGCTCGGCCGACAAGGCCTGTAATTGCAACAGTAATTCCAGGCAATGCTCTGGTTCATCCAGCAAATAGTCGCCTGCGGCATCGCGCTCAGCCAGATTAAGTTCGGAACAGGCATCCAGCACCGTTTGCGCGCGTTGTTTTTCCAAAGCCAGATCGCGCTTGGCCTGTACATGTTGACCGTCGATTTCTGCCAACACGCTTTCGCCGCCGTGGCCGGGTTGATAGTAGGCGCCGTCTGTGGAAAACGGTCTAATCAACAAGGCCACCCGCAAACCCGCGCCCAACGGCAACAAATGTACGCGCGGTGTGGCGTCGGCATCGATTTGCTGGGCCATGCTGGAACTGCCGCCAATATCGGAATGCACCGTCAACAAGCCTGAAATACCCGTCAGAGTCTGTAGTACTCTATCTTGAGCAGACACCGGCACTTCCAGGCCTTTGGCCCCCAACACGGCAAAAATCTTGTGATGCTCCGGGGTAAATTCCAGGGCTTTGAGTCGCGTCGGAGTTTCTTTGGCGATATAAAATTTTTGTTCGCGGCCAGGTACAGGCTCCAGGCTAATTTTAATCTTGTCGCCATTATCGAGTTTTTTAACTCGCAATTCTGCTTCGCCTTTGACCAGTTCCACCCGCACCTCGGTCGCATCCGCCCAAAACAACAGCGGATGACCGATCAAGGCTTGCGGCATACTGCTGTCAAACTCAAAAAAGGTACCGCTGCCGTACCATCCGCTATCCCGGTATTCTTTGATATGCGAGCACAGCTTGATATCCTGATCGCTTAAGCAATCAAAGGTATTGGTTTCATGCGCCAGACGTTTTAAGGCAATCGCCCGACCTTTGCTCCAGCCGCCTTTGGCTTGCTGTTTTTGTTCGCGCGGCTCGATGTCGAGATGATGCGTGGTTTCGTCGTAACTTAACAGCCAGATCACCCGGGTTGGCTTGTCGGCTTGCGCGGAGGTATCGACTTTTTTTTCAGCTTTCGGCAAATTCAGCAAGGCATCCAGCGCCAAATCCCAATCGGGACGACTGGCAAACAAATCTGCCAGCGCTGGTTTATCGTCGAGAAAATCGTGATTCCACTGATGCGAGCGGGACGGTTCGATGGTTTTAAATACCTTGGCCAACTCCGCTGCCGGCCAGCGATAACCGTTGTCCAGCAAATGCCGATAAAGCTTTTGGCTGAGCGGCGTAACGTGGTTGAAATGATCGGCTTTAACCCAAAACTTGATCAGCGTCAGCAATACATATAGCAATTGCGGTGGCGTCAGTATGCTGTCGGGCGCGCCGCTTTCGCGGTAACCACTACCAATTTTGTAGGGCACATCCATTGTGAGCAGTTGCTCGCGCAAGGATAAATCGCCCTGCAAAAACCGTTGAAACAAGGCAAGTTCGTGGTAAACGCCTATCCAATAGCCATCGTTTTTAATAGCCTGATTGAGTAGCGTACCTAATTTAGCGCGCTGTTTGCTGTCGTTGTTTTTTAAAATAGCCAGCGGGTAAAACACCCCGGCCATACCCAGAAAATACGCGTTTCGCTGGCCGGAGGATTTTTTTAGCACAGCCAAGGCTGTTTCAAAACGACTGGCGGAAGCGACATAATCGCCACGCAGAAACACCAATGCGGCGGCAATGGCTTGCAGTTCGGGATCATCTTGACCCGCCACCAATTGTTCCACCTCAGTCCATTCGCCGCGCAGTAGTTGCAATTCCAGAGCAACTCGATTTAACAGCTCCTGCGGCCCGCCTTGCGCGGTAAATAACAACTGCTTTAATAGCGCATCCAACTTCTCATCGGCGTATAGGTATAACAACTGATGCAATCCGGCATAGCCGGCCAAGGCCAATAATAATTGCGGATGATGCTTACTAAACCAGCCGACATCCAGCGGGTTTAAAAACCAGGACAGATAAAGCTCGTTAGCCGGAGGCAGCTTGCCCAAATAGTGGGCAGCGGATTCCATACATTCGTCAACTTTGCTGTAATTGCCGCGATAAAACTCGATGCGCGCTTCGCGAATGCAATCATCTACAGTGCTATAGCGGTAGTAGCCAAAGCCGGGCGGGTTATGCTGTTGCACGAGCAATGCCAGGGCTTCAAACTCGCCATCGACCACACTCTGCCGAGTAAGCACTTCTGCCAGGGTACGGCAGCAACGGGTGCCGCCTGATTTGGTGTTTTCTTCTAATAAACCGCATTTTATCAGCGGCTTTAAGCGGGCTTTAACGGCGTCGGATTTTAGGGTTTTAGTGCCGTCCTTGATGCCAATCGTGGCTAAACATTTGGCTATGTTGGTTAAGGAACTGTAGCCATAATAGACCGCCAGCATTTTTACGATAATCTGCTGTTCGGCGGTTAGTGTCCGATAAGTTTTAAGGCGCTCAACTAAACGAGAAGATTCCATGGTTCCGGCAAAACGACAAAATGAGTGATGTTAACAGTTCCCACCTTTAAGCTAAAGAGCCGGGAGGCTGCCGCAAAAAAAAAGCCCGCTAAGCGGGCTTTTTTTACTACTTTACTGCTGTTTATAGCTTGGCCAAGACTTTTGCCACTGTCTCGCCCATTGCCGCAGGCGTGGGTGCGATTATTTCGCCCAGTTCCTTTAACATTTCCACTTTCTCGGCGGCTGATTCGCCTACCGAAGAAATAATCGCCCCGGCGTGACCCATGCGGCGGCCTTTGGGTGCGGTTAAACCGGCAATGTAGGCTACTACCGGTTTGCTCATGTGTTCTTTGGCAAACAGTCCGGCTTCCACTTCTTGCGGGCCGCCTATCTCACCAATCATCACTACCACTTTGGTTTCTGGATCTTGCTCAAACTTTTCCAGAATGTCGCGATGCGAACTGCCGTTGATAGGATCGCCACCGATACCCACTGAGGTTGACACGCCTATACCTAAGGCTTTCATTTGATCGGCCGCTTCGTAACCCAAGGTGCCGGATCGACCCACAATACCGACGTTACCGGGCATATAAATATGGCCTGGCATAATCCCCAGCATCGATTTCCCTGGGCTGATAGTGCCGGCGCAGTTAGGGCCAGTCAATACCATGCGCTTATCCTTGGGGAATTTGCTGAGGAAAATTTTGACTTTCATCATGTCCTGCGTCGGTATACCGTCGGTAATCGACACACAGAATTTAATGCCGGCTTCGGCAGCTTCCATGATCGAATCCGCAGCGTATGCAGGTGGCACGAAGACTATGCTGGCTTCTGCACCCGCTTGTTCAACTGCCTCTTTAACGGTATTGAACACCGGTCTATCCAGATGTTTTTGGCCGCCTTTGCCAGGCGTGATACCGCCCACGACGTTGGAGCCGTAATCAATCATTTCCTGCGCGTGAAAAGTCCCTATTTTGCCGGTAAAACCTTGCACGATGATGCGCGTTTGTTTATCAATAAAAATTGCCATGTCGTTTCCTTAACCGTCCGCCTTACAGGGATGTAACAGTGTTGCGAGCAGCAGGCGGCTGATAGTTGCCTGCGACCACTTCGTTGCGTGCTTTGACGGCTTTCTCGGCGGCTTCCGCCAAGGTATTGGCCGTAATGATAGGCAAACCGCTGTCTTCGATAATCTTGCGCCCTTCTTCGACATTGGTGCCGGACAAACGCACGATCAAAGGCACTTGCATATCGATTTTTTTAACCGCGTGTACCACGCCTTCGGCAATCCAGTCGCAACGGTTGATCCCGGCAAAGATATTCACCAACATGGCTTTGACGTTTTTGTCTGCCAGTACCATCCGAAACGCTTTCTCGGTGCGCTCGGCAGATGCGCCGCCACCCACATCCAAAAAGTTGGCAGGCTCGCCGCCGGCCAGTTTGATCATATCCATGGTCGCCATCGCCAAACCAGCGCCGTTGATCATGCACCCAATATCGCCGTCCAGACCGACGTAGCTCAAGCCACGATCGGCGGCAGCCATTTCGCGCGGATCTTCCTGAGTTTTATCGCGCAACTCGGAGATTTTTTGCCGACGGAACAGGGCGTTGTCATCAAAGCCCATTTTGGCGTCCAGCGCGATCAATTCGTTGTGACCTGTGATGACCAATGGATTGATTTCTACCATGTTCGCATCCAGCTCACGCATGGCGCGGTAACAACCTTGGATCAATTTGACGGCTTGCGGCACCAAATCGGCATTCAAGCCCAAGGCAAACGCCATTTCCCGCGCCTGAAAGTCCTGTAAACCGACAGCCGGTTCGATGTAGATTTTTTTGATGGCCTCAGGATTATTTTCGGCCAGTTCTTCAATCTCCATGCCGCCTTGTGCGGAACCGACCATAACGATGCGCTCTTGGGCGCGGTCGATCAACAAACTAAAATAGATTTCTTTGGCGATGTCCGTGCCAGCCTCAACATACAGACGCAAACACTGTTTGCCGCCTGGCCCGGTTTGATGCGTAACCAGACGTTTGCCAAGCAGCGCTTCGGAGGCTTCAGTGACTTCATCATGAGTTTTGCAAATTTTGATGCCGCCAGCTTTGCCGCGCGCGCCGGAATGGATTTGGGCTTTAACCACCCAGACGTGGCCGCCAATTTCGCGGGCGCGTTGCACCGCATCTTCCGGGCTGTAAGCCAGGCCACCGGCAGCTATTTTGACGCCGTAATCGGCCAACAGCTGTTTTGCTTGGTACTCATGAATGTCCATGGTATCTCTCTAGTTTCAATAGGAATTCTTTAGGCTGGGTTGCGCTAATGCAAAACTCAGCCAGGATCGGGATTATTTAGATTTCGCGGCAATCGCTTCAGCAGCGCGGACGATGTTATTCGCCATGCGTTCGGACGCAGCATCGATCAAACGGCCGTCCAAAGCAGCAGCGCCTTTGCCTTGCGCGGCAGCTTCCTGCAACGCAATCAGGATGCGTTTGGCTTTTTCAACTTCCGCAGCAGGTGGGGTGAAAACTTCGTTGGCCAAGGCGATTTGCGAGGGATGAATCGCCCATTTGCCTTCGCAACCCAATGCGGCAGCGCGGCGGGCACCGGCTTTGTAACCTTCGGGGTCTTTAATGTCGCCGAATGGTCCGTCGATGGGACGCAGACCGTAGGCGCGGCAAGCCACGGTCATCCGGCTGATCGCCGCATGCCATTGGTCGCCCGGATAATCGGGATTCAAACCGCCGATGTTCACCGTGCGAGCCCGGTTGCTGGCGGCGTAGTCGGCTACGCCGAAATGCAGGGCTTCCACCCGGCCGCTAATCGCGCCGTTTTTGGCGATGTCTTCAACGTTGGCCATGCCCAGGGCGGTTTCGATAAGACACTCTATGCCGATTTTCTTTTTCAGGCCTTCCTGCATTTCCAACTGGCTCAACATGGCATCCACCATGTAAACGTCGCCATAAACGCCGACTTTTGGAATCAGTAAAGTATCGATTTTAGCGCCAGCCTGTTCGACCAAGTCGACCACATCTCGCACCATGTATTGGGTATCCAGGCCGTTAATCCGCACCGACAGGGTAATGCCGTGACCTGCCCAGTCCAGGTCATTGATGGCCTGGATGACATTTTTCCGTGCTTTTAATTTGTCGTCTGGAGCGACAGCGTCTTCCAGATCGAGAAACACAAAGTCCACACCGCTTTTCAGGGCTTTTTCAAACATTTCCGGGCTGGTACCCGGTACCGCCAATTCGCAACGTTGCACACGTTGAGCATTGGCTTCGTAAAGAGTGTGGCTCATGTATTTTTCCTACGGTTGGTTGGCAAACTGACAAGCGCTGCCGAGCATTGATTAAATAACACGCCATTTTACTTTCAGAGCCTGCAATGTCAATTGCGTCTCGCAGCTAGGCTGCAGGTTTGCACCGGTAAACGACTTGCTGAATCAGGGTAAATGTGACAATATCCGGCGATTTTCACCGATTCATTCAAAATCACCGATCTTTAGGAGAAACCAGATGGCAGGTCGCAATCACCTTTTTGTTCCAGGGCCAACCAATACCCCACATGAAATTCTGAGCGCGATGCATGTGCCTATGGAAGATCACCGTTCGCCGATTTTCCCTAAATTGCTGAGCCCGATTCTGGAAGACCTGAAAAAAGTGTTCCGTACCGACGCCGGCCAGTGCTTTGTGTTTCCAGCCACTGGTACTGCAGGCTGGGAAGTGGCAATGACCAACTGCTTGAATCAAGGCGATAAAGTCTTGATTTACCGCTTCGGTCAATTTGGTCATTTGTGGGCGGAAGCCTCCAGAAAGCTGGGCTTTGACGTGGAAATTCATCAAGTGGAATGGGGCAAAGGGATGCCTTTGGATCATTTACAAGCGCGTTTGAAAGAAGATAAAAACCACGAAATCAAAGCGATTCTGGCCACACACAACGAAACCTCAACCGGCGTAACCAGCGACATTCCTGGTGTGCGTAAAGCGCTGGACGCGGCGGGCCATCCGGCATTTTTGTTCGTAGACGGTGTTAGCTCCATCGGCAGCATCGATTTTCGCCTGGACGAATGGGGCGTGGACGCCGGTATCGCCGGCTCACAAAAAGGCTTTATGTTGCCAGCTGGTCTGGCGATTCTGGGCTTTAGCCAAAAAGCTATGGCCGCGATTGATAACAGCAACTTTCCGCGTTCCTTCTTCTCATTGAAGGACATGGCGGCAGCCAATAAAGACGGTTACACACCATACACCCCATCCACGCCGATGCTATACGGCCTGCGCAAAGCATTGGAAATGCTGCTAGACGAAGGCATTGAGAATGTCTACGCTCGCCACCACCGATTGGGCGAAGGCGTACGCCGTGCGGTTGCGGCCTGGGGCTTGCAAACCTGTGCGCAAGCAGGCTGGGATTCCGACACCGTCACCGCCATCGTGGTACCGGCGGATAAAGATGCCCGCCACGTCATCAGCACCGCTTACAGCAAATACAATATCTCGCTGGGCGCTGGCTTGAGCGAAGTGGCTGGCAAGGTGTTCCGGATTGGTCACGTTGGCGACATGAACGACGTATCCCTGCTGGGCGCGATAGCCGGCGTGGAAATGGCCATGCTGGACAACGGTTTTGCTATAAAACCTGGCAGCGGTGTAGCGGCAGCGATTGAATACTATCGCTCAACCGCAAAATAAGCCGCTTATGCATCAGGTGTGGCAAGGCAAACTTGCCACACCTCACTTATTTACCCAGCTTTAGGCCCTTGAAAAGCAATAATCGGCCCGATTAACGCGCAATTGAACGCCTGAATGTGTGCGATAAGCACCAAAAACAACGACATACCGCACCAAAACGCTTCAAAAACGGCCGAGTTTTCAGCCTAACAAACCGCTAAAAATACGCTAAGCCTATAAGAATTAGAGTTTTTCATTAAACGGCCTTTAATTTGCTTTAACAATTCACGACGTATATTTTTCCTCCTCAGTTACCGGAGAAAATTATGAGATTCCGCTTACTACTGATTGCTTTACTAGCCAACTCATCTCATGCGCAAACCCAAAACTCTGACAACGCCCACAGAGTTACTGCGCTAAAAGAAGGCTTAGCGCGCCTGACAATCGACTCGCGCCTTTTTGCACCCACCCCGTGTCGGCGAGCCAGCAGCTACAGTTACTCGGCCAATTGCGCGGCCAGGACGATGGATAATTCATTATCCACGCCAAAACCATCGGGCGAATTAGTCAGCATCCAAACCGTTAACTGGTCGATGCTAAATTACCCGGCCCTCAGCAGCGGAGCATGGGCGCTTATTCCCGATGTGGGTTATCAAATGCTGCGCGACAAGACGACTGAACCAAGCCGTCAGACAATCGCCAAGGCAAATTCTGCGGACGCTCGCTTATGGTCGATACCCCTTGCGACTTTGGTATGGTTTTTTCTGGGCTGCACCCTGGGATGGCTGGCACTGCTGCGTCGCACTCAAAAAAAATCCACAATTCAGATCAGCTAACAAATTTTCGTCAGCTATTTGCGATTAGAATATCAATTCTTTATAGTCCTCCTGTAGCAAACCTTGGTTCAGGGTTGGCACAGGCGGCGATCGGCCAACTACCTCCCGGTCACCAATCGACACAGTGTTGGGAGATAAATACATGGCAAAAACCTTGTATCAGTTGTTAAACATTCAGGAATCTGCCACCGATCAACAAATACACCGCGCCTTTAAAGATATAGAGCGGCATTACAGCAAACGTAACGATAACTCAGCCCTTGACTCGCTCAATCGTGCGCGCGAAGCGTTTTTAATCCTGACAGATACAACTCGCCGCATCGCATACGACCGTAAACTGGCGAGCGGTCGCTTGCCGACCAGTCAAGCGGCGATGAGCGAGCCAATGTTGGCAAACCCTTGGTTACAAAAAATCGCCCTTGTTGCCATCTTGCTGTTGCCATTGGTTGGATGGATGTTTTACAGCAACGAACAAAACAAACAACAAGCCGAAGCCGCGCGTTTGCATAGCGCAGAGCTAATAACCGCCGCCACTGCCATCAAAAATCAACAAGACTTGTTGCTGCGCCAAACCCAGCAAGCACAAGCCGATCAAGAGTCCACATTAGAAAACAGGCAAATCGACGCTGAACTCGACCTGCGACAACAGCAGCTTGAGAATGCTAAGCTGCTAGCCGAGCAGCAATTACAAAATCAAGCTCAGTCGCTGGATTTACTGGAAAAACGCCTTAATAACGATGCACGCGCCCAAGAGCAATACATCGCCGAACGCCAACTGGAACTGCAATATAAAAAACCGGCCATGTCCATGGCATTGCAAGCGCAACAGGATCAACTCATAGCCTCGCAGCGGCAACGCGCTTTGCAGCAACACGATCAAAATATCGATAGCATCAATAGCTTACGCGCGGCCCGCTTAAAAGCTTATGACCGCGAGCATAACAGCGCAGGCATTTCCACATCCAACCCGGCCCTGGACCCTTGATTGCCTGGGCGACAACCCCTACCCTTTGCTTTAACTAAACACAATTATTTTTACGCTTGAGAATTTAATGAATAAGCCCAAAGTCCTAATCAGCCGCCGCTGGCCGACCAGCGTCGAAGCCAAATTGCAAAGCCTATACGATGTAAGCTTGAACCTGGATGACCAGCCATTAAGCGCCGAAGACTTTAAATCCGCTCTGCAAAATTATGATGCCGTGTGCCCCAGCGTCTGTGACTCACTGCCGGCAGAGGTGCTAAAATGTTGAGAATAAACGCTGCAAAATCCTGGGCAACTTTGGCGTCGGCTATAACCATATCGACATAGCCACCGCCAGGCAGCAAGGCTTGATTGTCACCAACACCCCTGGCGTATTGACCCAAAGCACTGCCGATATAGCGATGACGTTATTACTAATGTCGGCGCGGCGCGGCGCCGAAGGTGATCGCCTGGTGCGCGCAGGCAAATGGACCGGCTGGTGTCCCACGCACATGATGAGCAGCGACGTGACCGGTGCCAGTGTGGGCTTGATCGGCTTTGGTCGCATTGCGCAAGCCATGGCTCGCAAAGCTCATCATGGCTTTGGCATGAAGATTCTCTATCTAAAGCCCAGCCCCGCCGACCAGGCACTGGTCGATGAATTACAGGCAGTACGCTGCGAAAGCTTGGCGGAACTGTTGCCACAAGCGGATTATGTCTCGCTACACTGTCCCGGCGGCCTGGAGACACGGCATTTAATCAACGAAAACACCTTGGCGTTAATGAAACCCACGGCGCATTTAATCAATACCGCGCGGGGCGATGTCGTCGACAGTCAAGCCTTGATCAAAGCCCTGCAAGAAAAACGGATTGCCGGCGCCGGTCTGGATGTATACGAAGGCGAACCCCATATAAACCCCGGCTTTTTGACGCTTGAAAACGTGGCCTTGCTACCGCATCTAGGCAGCGCCACCATTGCAACCCGCACGGCGATGGGAGAAAAGGTGCTGGAAAATCTAGAGGCGTTTTTTAGCGGCAAACCGCTGCCTGATAGGGTTGGGTGACCGGCCTGCTGGTCTTGGGGGAATTTAAAACCAGGATGAACGTATATAAACCTTATTCACTCTGGGCAGCGACTTGCTTACGTTTTTTGACCCCCAAAATACCCAACACCCCCAATAGAAAAGACCACACCGCCGCCGGTAGCGGCACTGGGGATATCACAGGACTTGGCTCGCTGCTGTCAGCTTTAACCTCGGCACCAATGTGCTGCACAGGGATTACCATGGAAACACTGGCAGCACCCACATCAATCGTCCCATCAAACACTCTGACACTCGGCAAGTTTAAATTTTGACTTGATTTACTACTGAGCGCTTGCTCAACCGCTCCATCCAACGCAACCGGGCGCAAACCTGACATAGCATACTCAGCCTTCTGAGCCGCGTTGACACTGGTTGGCACAATCACAATTAACAGCGCCAGTAATGCAAGGTTCGATGTATTCGATCAGCCCGACCACATCGTTCGGTCGTTACCGCTGTGATTTAATCGGCAGAGCCGAAAGGCAGTAACTCGTCGATGCGGCTGTTGGGCCAAGTGGGGAGTTTTTCCAAAGTG
>CAIOHN010000319.1 GCA_903858105.1 uncultured Pseudomonadota bacterium
AAATATTTACCGCGGCGTTTTTTTGCGCCGCGATGGAAGGTCAACTGCGGAAAATCGTGAAAACTGGAAATGAATACATATGGATAGGATTTATCATCTCGCAAACTGATGTTATAGCGCGGCTTGTGCCGCTTGATTTGCTGACTTTCCAGCAACAAGGCTTCGCCTTCGGTGTGGGTGACAGTAATGTCTATCCCCGCTACCTTAGCCACCATCGCTTGCTGTTTGGGCGAAGCGCCGTGACTTCTGAAATAACTGGACACCCGGTTTTTCAGATTTTTGGCTTTGCCGATATAGATAATCTCGCCCTTCTGATCCAGCATCTTGTAAATACCGGGCCGCTGGGTCAGCGTCTTTAAAAACGCTTTAACATCAAAGCTGGCTTGCTCGATCTCAGTCACTGGCTGACAGCACCGTTTGAATGGTAGCAAACACGTTTGCTAACATTGCCATGCTCAAGCGCTTGGTTTGCACGTTGTAGCGACTGCAATGATAAGAACTGACCAAGGTATTCCCGTCGGGTAAGCTAAAACTGACATGATGACCAAATTTGGCGGCGCTAGTTTTCAAACCGTAAGCCCGCAATACCGCCTGATGGGCAATATTGCCCAAGGCCAGAATGACTGACTGTGGTGGCAAGGTCTTAATTTCGGCGGCCAAATACGGATTACATTGCTTGATTTCATCGCCGGTTGGTTTGTTTTGCGGTGGCAAACATTTGACGGCATTGGTTATTCGACAGTTGTTCAAGCTTAACCCGTCTGCCAAACTTGTCGATTGCAGTTGATTACTATAACCAAAATCGTACAAGGCCTGATACAGCAGCAAACCGGCATAATCGCCGGTAAACGGCCTGCCGGTGGCGTTGGCGCCATGCATGCCAGGCGCCAATCCAACAACCAGCAAACGCGCCTTGGGGTCGCCAAACGGCGCCACTGGCTGGGCGTGATAGTCTGGATATTTATGCTTAACGTCGCCGAGAAAATCAGCTAGTCGCGGGCATTGTTTACAGTCTTGATTGAAGTAAGTTTTGATTGGCATTAAATGGCTAGGGCTAAAATTTTTCCACAAAAAAGGGCCTTGCGGCCCTTTCTGTCATTCAGTCGAGATCAATTACTCGCTATCGACTTCTTTCATGCTCAAGCGCACACGGCCTTGACGGTCGATTTCCAGCACTTTAACTTTTACCACATCGCCTTCAGACAATTTATCGCTGACTTTTTCGACGCGTTCGTCGGAAATTTGCGAAATATGCACCAAACCGTCTTTGCCAGGCAAGATAGTGACGAATGCACCAAAGTCCATCAAACGCACTACTTTACCTTCGTAGATTTTACCCACTTCAACTTCAGCAGTGATTTCTTCGATCATGCGTTTGGCTTCTTCGCCAGCGGCTTTATCAACAGAGGCGATATTTACTACGCCGTCGTCGGTCAAATCGATGCTGGCGCCGGTTTGCTCGGTAATGGCGCGAATAGTAACGCCGCCTTTGCCGATAACTTCGCGGATTTTGCTTGGATCGATTTTAAAGCTGATGATACGCGGTGCGAAATCGGACATTTGCTCGCGGGTGCTGGACAAGGCTTTATTCATTTCACCCAGGATATGCAGACGGCCTTGTTTTGCTTGTTCCAGCGCCAATTTCATGATCTCAGCGGTAATACCGTCG
>CAIOHN010000320.1 GCA_903858105.1 uncultured Pseudomonadota bacterium
ATCGAAGGCGAAGCCATTCCTTTGAAAGGCACCAAAATCGGCTATTTACCGCAAGAGCCACAGCTTGATCCCAATAAAACCGTGCGCGGTAACATTGAAGAAGCGGTTGCGGAAATCAAGGAAGTATTGGCCAGGTTGGATGCTGTCTATGCCGCTTACGCCGAGCCGGATGCGGATTTTGATCAGTTGGCTGCCGAACAAGCCAAACTGGAAGATATTATCAACGCCTGCGACGGTCACAATCTGGATCGTACTTTAGAAGTGGCTGCCGATGCGCTGCGCTTGCCGGACTGGGATGCTGATGTCACCAAATTATCTGGCGGTGAAAAGCGCCGGGTCGCCTTGTGCCGCTTGCTGTTGTCCAAGCCCGACATGTTGCTGCTCGACGAGCCAACCAACCATTTAGACGCCGAGTCGGTGGCCTGGCTGGAACGCTTTTTGCACGATTATCCCGGCACCGTGGTGGCTGTCACGCATGATCGTTATTTTCTGGATAACGTCGCAGGCTGGATTCTGGAACTGGATCGGGGCATGGGTATTCCGTGGGAAGGCAATTATTCTTCCTGGCTGGAGCAAAAAGAAAAACGTCTGGAACTGGAAGACAAGCAAGAATCCTCCAGACAAAAAGCCATGAAAGCCGAGTTGGAATGGGTGCGCTCCAATCAAAAAGGCCGACATGCCAAAAGCAAAGCGCGTCTGGCCCGCTTTGAAGAACTGTCTGCGGTTGACGTGCAAAAACGTAATGAGACCCAGGAGATTTATATTCCACCTGGCCCACGTCTGGGCGATGTGGTCATCGAAGCCGACAATATCAGTAAAGGTTTTGGCGACAGATTGTTGATTAACAATCTGAGTTTTAAATTACCACCCGGCGGTATCGTCGGCATTATCGGCCCCAACGGTGCGGGTAAAACCACGCTGTTTAGAATGATGGCCGGTTTTGAGCAACCCGACTCAGGCGCCATTACGCTGGGGCAGACCGTGCAAATGTCGTATGTCGATCAGTTGCGCGACGATTTGAGCGACAAAAAAACCGTTTGGGAAGAAATTTCCGACGGTCTGGATATGATCACGGTTGGCAAATACGAGACGCCATCGCGGGCTTATATCGGTCGTTTTAATTTTAAAGGCGGCGATCAACAAAAACGCATCGGCGAATTATCCGGCGGTGAGCGCAATCGCGTACATTTGGCCAAGCTTTTAAAAAGCGGCGGCAACGTGTTGTTGCTGGATGAGCCGACCAACGATTTGGACGTTGAAACCTTGCGGGCTTTGGAAGAAGCCTTGTTGGCTTTCCCTGGTTGCGCGGTAGTTATCTCACATGATCGCTGGTTTCTGGATCGTATCGCCACCCACATGCTGGCCTTCGAAGGCGATAGCGAAGTGGTGTGGTTTGAAGGTAACTATGCCGATTACGAAGAAGATCGCCATCGCCGTCTGGGAACCGATGCTGATAACCCGCATCGTCTCAAATATAAAAAAATAGGCTAAGCTCAACTTAAGCATCAGACGCTATTGTTTGCGGCGGCTTGGGAATAAAAGTTGTATCCAACTTGAAATTGTCCAAGCCTGCCCCAACCAAACTTTGGGCTACGCTGAGAATGCCTGTGCGCGCGTGCGCTATCCAATCCATGCGCAGAAAGCAAAAGCACCAAACCGTCCGTGTGCTATGTGCACGGAACTGACAAC
>CAIOHN010000321.1 GCA_903858105.1 uncultured Pseudomonadota bacterium
CGCCGATTGAATGGCGTTCCATAACTCCGAATGTTTGACCGGCTTACGCACATACAGATTGATGCCTAAATCATGGCAGCGCTCGCAGTCGTCCGGCCTATCCGCCGACGACAACATCATGATAGTCACCGGTTCAAAGCGTTGATCTTCTCTGATCTCATGCGCCACCATAAAGCCGTCCATGATAGGCATCATGGCGTCCAGCAAAATCAGGTCGTAAGAATCGTTGGTATCGGCCATGGCCCGCAAGGCATCTATGGCCGCCTCGCCGCTATCGACCGCGGTGGGACGCATACCCCAATGATTTAAAATTTCTGAAAATACCCGCAAATTGATGGCATTGTCATCGACGATCAATACCTGCAGGCCTTTGACATCGATTAAAGGCTGTATTGGCACTTCTGGGGTATTTTTGGTATGCCTGTCAAACACGGCGGTAAAGAAAAAAGTACTGCCTTTGTGTTCTTCGCTTTCCAGCGACAATTGCCCCCCCATCAACTCGACCAGGCGCGAGGAGATGGATAAACCCAAGCCAGTGCCGCCAAATTTTCGGGTAGACGAGGCATCGATTTGGGCAAAAGCCTCGAAGATCAGCTGTTGTTTATCCGGCGAAATACCGATGCCGGTATCGCTGACAGCGATATGCAGACAAACCTGATTTTCATCCATCGATTCTGGCTTTACTTGCACCACAATCTCGCCATGCTGGGTAAATTTGATGGCATTACCGACCAGATTAATGATGACCTGATTCAAGCGGCCAATATCACCCATCAAGTCGTCCGGGGTTTCTGGATCGACCTGCAGCATCAATTCCAGACCTTTTTCGTGAGTATGTCCGCCCAACAATTTTAGTGTGTCGCCAAAGCTCTCGCGCAGTTTGAAGGGCGCGTAGTCCAGTTCCAGTTTACGGGCTTCGATTTTGGAAAAATCCAGAATATCGTTGACGATGCGAAGTAAAGCATCGGCCGAACTATTGGCCATACCCAGAAATTCGCGCTGCTGCGGCGTTAACTCCGTGCGCAAGGCCAAGCCTATCATGCCGATAATACCGTTCATGGGGGTGCGAATTTCGTGGCTCATATTCGCCAGAAACTCACCCTTGGCGCCCGCAGCTTGCAGTGCCGCATCGCGGGCGGAGAGCAATGCCTGCCGCATTATTTCCAGGTGTTCGGCTAGTGCTGCCACCTCGGTAATTTTGGTGCCGGAATTAAATTGCCCGGTGTGATTACCCGCAGCGATCTGTTCCGCTTCGTCGCGTAAGCGTTCCAGCGGCAGCACCAGTTTGCGCCCGAACAGGCCGACCACCAGCAAGGTCAATCCCATGTAAATGGCTACAAAATAACCGCTACGCTGGTAGATGGTGGCAATGTCGTGACGGATTTGAGTTTCGTCATAACCCAGTCTTAGCATGGACAACGAGCCATCCACAGGGTTTACCAGTGGTACGGCCAAAAAGTAAATGTCGTCGTTATGCTCGCCAAAGAAAAAATCTTCTTGAAATTGCTGCTGCGCGTTAAGCTCTATATCGGCGCGAATATTACCGTGTTCGCCGGCGATTTCCGCAAACGCCAAGCGCCCATTCAATAGAAACTCACCCAATAAACCCTGTAATTCTTTGGTTTTGGCCGGATCGAGCCGAGGAGCAATCAAATTGCTAAACAGCAAGGCATCGGATCTAACGTAATTGACAAATTGCGCTTCCATGCTGGGCTTGATGACCCGATAAATACCAAACAGCAAGACTGGGATAAGCAATAAATGAATGCCTACCACCGCCAGGATCATGCGTCCGTTAAAGCTATGAAAAAAACGACTCATTCGACTGATCCTTGCCACAACACGTTGACTGATTTTAAACCCTGGCTAGCTTTGACCTGGTCTTCCCAAAGAAAAGTGACAGTACCGGGATTTTGTTGCAAGGTATCAAGCAAATTTTTCAGGTCGTTAAAACTCTCCGGCCGTTTGCCGCCCAGACGAAACACCACGGATAACATCTGGCTTTCGTAGGTGCTGGCCGACATAAACGCCACTTTTTGCAGAAAGACTTCGTAAATCAAAGGGTCGCTGATATTTAACAGCGGCACGGGATGTTCGCCGCTTTTATCTAAAGGCACACCGAGAAACAGCTTTCTGGCCTCTTGCACTGTAAGCGGTGACAACGATGACGCCGAACTAGTCGCCAATACCAAAGATTGTCTATTGATCGCCCAAAGACTCTGCATACCCAGCAAAGCCAACAGAGCAAATACACAGAGACCGCGCATAATTTTCATGGAAACACCGCGCTCCACTGAAACATCACCTGACCGAAGCGGTCATCACGCAGATGCTCCTGAGACAACTCCAGTTTTACCGCCGTATTGTGAGTGACGTTGTAACGCATGCCACCGAGCAAGCGATCCTGGACATAGGTAGGGAAAAGCGCCAGATAAGGATCGTTGTGATCGCCCATAGTACCTTCTGCCCGGCCGATCAAGGTCCAGTCCGGATGAAAGGCCCATTCCAGTTGCGCATAGGCATTCACAAAATCGCCGCTGGCTTTACCACCGAGTCGTCCGTCCAGTTGGTTGTTGACGTAGACGACTTCACTGGTCAGCCGAAGCGAATTGAATTGCTTATTGGCATAAGCTGTGGCGACAAATTGTTCAACTTGCTCATATGCCGGGGCATCAGAGTGAATTTGGTTGTAAGCGCCGGAAATGCCAAACTCATCAACGCCATAACTAACGGGTTGATAGCCAAGCCGAAACGACACACCCGGATGATGCGAGCCACCGGGTTCAACCAAATTAAAGGCTTCCAGCCCCCTGTTATATTGTGGCCCGGCACCGACGCCTACCGTGTAATAAAGTCCGGCTTCGTCAAACTGGCGAATACCCTCCCATAAGAAACCGGTTAAATGGTTAGGGATGATGCCACCCGCGGTTTCAAAGGCCATAATGCCAGGGCGACTGATGGTGTCTTGCAAAAACCCGCCGTGGTGAAACTGCATGTTCCAGTAACCGATGGGATTGTGAAAGCGTCCCAGCCAGAGGCTGGATTCTTCCAGATGCAAGCCAAGCTGGAAACGTTCCAGATTATGGGTTTTGGTGCTGACCAACCATTCGCCCAGAAACCTAAATCGCCCGTAATCGGCCGTGTAAAACACGTTAATCGCCGGAATGATTTGGCTCTCGGCCAGTCGGTGCTGCGGGCCCTGATCAAACCGTCCAATGACGGTTACGTCAGGGAAAAGCAACAAATCGCCTGGCAAACCAGTTGATTGAGCAGCCGACGTATGCCCTGAGTGGTTAACTGCCCAAGTTAGCGTCGGGACAAGCAAAAGCAGACCGCTCAGCAAGCAAATTAATTTGCCGTTAGCTAATTTAGTGGTGGCTGAATCGTCAGGTGAAACCATGCTTGCTCTCTAACATTTAACCGGCGGGATTTGAAAACCACTGATAGACAGCAACCCCAATGCAATTTATAGAGAACTTTATCACATTTATTTTCATTTTTGACGACATACCGTAAAACTCACGTTTAAGAATAACCTGTTTTCGCAAGCAGAAAGTGCTTAAGTCACTGTCTTTGAGTTAAGCGAAGCAGATGCGAATTTAGTCGCACGATTGGGTTTCTAAGCGCTTAGCTTAAAAACGCTCGCTTAAGACAATGGATCGGATTTCAACAACTAACGCTTCTACTTACCGTATGGCATGAATTTTAGCAGTCAAAGTGGATGCAGGGGACTTAATTGCGTCGCTCTTTTCAGCTCACGAGCATGAAATATCGACAGCAAAACTTGTTGGCGTAAACCCGTCTTAATACGATATTTCGTACTGCTTACGAATTATCGTACCTTGCACTCCAGATCACTGAATGCATTAGCCCAAAAAAACAGCCATCAATCACAGAATAATATTTACGAAACAAACGCTTATAAAAAATCGGGTTAAAGACTTAAAACTGGCACCTTCGTTGCTTTCACTTAAGCAACTCTTCTCGCAAATGAGAAAAGGAAAATTTTTCCGACACTTTTTGATTCCGAGCAAATTGCCATGAAATTAATCAACAAATTATCCCATTGCAAAACATGCGGCGACCGTTTATCTGCTGATGAAAAAATATTAATCCAAGGCGGTTTATGCGGATTTTGCGAGCATATCCGCTGTGAATCCCTGCAAATCCATCAAGAAATACATAGCAACAGCGTCTCTAAGAATGCATTAAGTCGAATTTCATAATATCAACCCAAGGCGTAGCTGATTTGATTTGCAGGCAAAAGCAACTCCCTTGGCTAACTGAATTTGTGAGAGCGCCCGCGTTGTGAATTATTTAACAGCTATCGGATTCAGAAATCTCTAATCTCACACCAGTCCGATATTTTTAATTTTGATGCTTTGAACGCTCTACTACCAAAAAATTCTAACCCTAATCATTTTGCTTACGAGTCGACGACCATGAAAGCACGCGCAAGAGTTTCAAGTTGTAAAAGATGTGATGCCCCGTTATCACGCTATGAAAAATTACACAGCAAGACGGCGTTGTGTGCTTTCTGTGAGCATATTCGCAGTGAAGCGCTGGAAATTTATCAGAAAGCTCACGACGACAAAAAAACTTTACGCGTGATTTAAGCCCTATAGCTCATGTGTTTTTACACCCTCGCACGGACTATTTCGTAGCGGTTGATTGAAGTGAGAACAAGCATATTTACAAAAACTTTAACCTTCCTGGACCCTGGAGATAAGCGATGAACTCAAACGACTTTTTAAAAAACTGCGTAATCGAATTGAAACGTTGCGGCATTAGTCTCTTATTGATCGTGCTAGGCGTATTCCTGGCGACGGCAAATGCACCTGCAGCCCCCGTGACCTCAGCAGCAAAAAGCCCATCCATTGGGGTTCAACCTTTACGACCTCTGGTTGTGTTACAACCATTAATTCCGGCCAAGTAATAGCCCTCGTATCAGGTTTTTTCGCAAAGATTGCAGGCTCGCTGATTCCAAGCAGCGGCTATAGTTAAACTCAACAACGTATAATGCTGGAATCGAGCTAAAATAGCGCTCTTAACCCTACGTTTTTGATAGATGACAGCACAGCTCGACAACCAACGGGGCGCCAGCCAAGTTTCCAAAGCCTCCAGATTCTCGGTGGCGCCCATGCTAGACTGGACTGACCGTCACTGTCGTTATTTTCATCGTTTGCTCAGCCAACACGCCCTGCTCTATACCGAGATGGTCACTAGCGGCGCGATTTTACATGGTAGCCGCGAGCGACATTTACAATTCAATACGGCAGAACATCCGCTGGCTTTGCAGTTGGGCGGCAGCAATCCCGCCGACTTGGCAGTGTGCGCCCAGATTGTTGCCGACTACTGTTACGACGAGATCAACCTAAACGTTGGCTGTCCCAGCGACCGGGTACAAAACGGCCGCTTCGGCGCCTGCCTGATGGCTGAACCCCAGTTGGTAGCACAATGCGTAGCCGCTATGCGCGAAGCGGTGCCCTTACCCGTTACGGTCAAATCCAGAATCGGCATAGACGACCGAGACTCTTACCAGGAATTGACGCAATTTATCCGGACGGTCGCCGCCGCTGGCTGTGAGACATTTATCGTCCACGCCCGCAAAGCCTGGCTATCAGGACTATCACCCAAGCAAAACCGGGATATTCCGCCGCTGCGCTACGACATGGTGTTTCAACTTAAACAAGACTTTCCAAACCTGGAAATAGTGATTAACGGCGGCATCATTACCTTGGAATCATCGCTTGAGCTATTAAACCAAGTGGACGGCGTGATGCTGGGCCGGGAGATTTACCACAACCCCTATTTGCTGGCTGAAGTTGATCGAACCATTTTCAGCGCTGACCACCCCATCCAATCCCGCCAAGAAGTCGTTCTGGCGATGCTGCCGTATATCGAACAGCAATTACAACAAGGCGAACGCTTGCATAGCATCACCCGTCATTTGCTGGGCTTGTTTCATGGCGTGGATGGTGCGCGCGCCTGGCGCCGTCATCTCAGCGAGAATGCCTCCAAACGCGGCGCCGATCAACAGGTGCTTTTGGACGCGTTAGAATTTACAGTTTGATACTGTATACTCACCCCATTTTTTCACTCGGGGGCGGCAATGGAAGAACATTTCTCCAAAATCATTCAGGCGATAGGCGAAGATGTAAATCGGGAAGGCCTGCGCGACACACCCAAACGGGCCGCCAAAGCCTTTAAATTCCTCAATAACGGTTACGAAAAAACCCTGGAAGAAGTGCTGAACGGCGCGATTTTTCAGGCCGATACCGAGGACATGGTGATCGTTAAAGACATCGAGCTTTACTCGCTGTGCGAACACCATTTGCTGCCGTTTATCGGCAAATGTCACATCGGTTACTTGCCGCAAGGCAAAGTCCTGGGCTTATCCAAATTGGCGCGTATCGTTGACATGTACGGTCGGCGCTTGCAGATTCAGGAACAATTGACCCGCCAAATCGCCACGGCAGTCGAAACGGCTATCAACGCGCGCGGCGTAGCGGTGGTAATAGAAGCCAAACATTTGTGCATGATGATGCGCGGGGTGGAAAAACAAAACTCGGTCATGACCACGTCGGTGATGCTGGGAATTTTTAGAGAAGAAATCAGCACCCGTTCCGAATTCCTCAACTTGATCAACCGCTGATTACCATGACCGACACAAGCAGCAAAAAAACCGGAGTATTGCTTGTTAATCTGGGTTCGCCGGCATCACCCAAAACCGGCGATGTGCGCCGCTTTTTACGCGAGTTTCTCGGTGATCCGCGGGTGGTCAATCTGCCCCGCCCCCTATGGTGGCTGATTCTGAATCTGTTCGTGCTGCCCTTTAGACCCAAAAAATCCGCGCATGCCTATCAATCCATCTGGACGGATCAGGGCTCACCGCTGATCGTTTTTACCCAGCAACTTACTGACAAACTCCGCGCCCTTTACGGCAACGAACAGTTATTGATCGATTGCGCGATGCGTTACGGCAAACCGGCGCTACGCGAAAAGTTGCAAGCCTTTAAAAAACAAGGCGTCGATGAAATAATCATTCTGCCGCTTTACCCGCAATATTCATCAACCACTACCGCCTCGATTTTCGACGTCGTGGCCGAAGAATTCATTGCCTGGCGGCACATGCCGGGCTTGCACTTCATCAGCGACTTCCATCAACACCCCAGTTACATCGAAGCGCTGGCCGCATCGATACGCCAGCACTGGCAAAGCAACGGTCAAGCCGAACTATTGTTAATGTCGTTCCACGGTTTGCCAGCTAAACTCACAGAATGGGGCGATCCGTATTTTTACCATTGTCAAACCACCGGCCGCCTGATAGCCGAACAACTGGGCTTGCAGGAACAACAATGGAAGCTGGTGTTTCAGTCGCGATTCGGCAAGGCAGAATGGCTTAAACCGTATTGCGTGGAAGCACTACAGGAATTACCGAAACAAGGCGTCAAACACGTGGACGTGATTTGTCCGGGATTCTCGGTAGACTGCTTAGAGACACTGGAAGAGATTGCCATCGCCAATCAGGAAATTTTTCTGGAGGCCGGCGGCGAGACATATAAATATATTCCATGTCTTAACGACAGCGACGCTCATGTCGAGGTAATGATCGATCTAATCAAAACCGCACAGTAATATAAAGCGCGGTCAATAAAATACCGGGGGCAATATGCAACAAAACATCTTACAAAGCTGGAACGATGAATGGCCTAAGGCGCGCTCAAGCCGGCCCTTGCCGACCGGTGAAGGCGTGATCGATCAAGGCGCGTTTAACAGCATAGAAGTCGATGAATTGTTTGACTATGTTAATTACGCCAGCACCACCGCCGGTAAAACCGTGCTGTACCGTTCGTTGACTCAACCCTTGGACGACGCAGATGCCATAGCCGCCAAGCAGGATGCGGTTAGAGAAATTCGCGACAATCCCGATGTGCGCGCCAACGTCGAAAACATAATCGCCAATGCGGCCAGCTCAGAAAATCGTCTGTATTTGTTGCTGTTCGGCGAGTTTTTAGGCGGCTTTGGCACCGCGCGCGAAGACCATCAAATCGAAGGTTACGGCTACAAACAATATACGCGCGGCATACGTTTTGTGCTGAATCTGGTCGGTGCCGTTTACAATTCCGGCAAACCGCAAAGTCCTTACTTACAAAGCGTATTCGACAAAATCGGTAACTTTTCGCATAGCAACGAATACTCGCTGATGGTAGGCCCGGTTTATAACAGCGAAAAAGGCCTGCAAAGCAAGGAAGAGCGCAAAAACTCCTTCGCGCCAGCGACCATCTTCCGCCCCACCCTATTCAAACCGATGTTGATCGGTTTGCTGATTGCCGCCATCTGGGGCATGACGCAAATTTTTCCGACCGACATGTTTCAAGTCACACGTGATGGCTTGTCGGTGGCCTCGGTGTTTTTCCTGCCCTTGGCACTGGCTTATATTCCGGTGATCGGCGGTTACGACAGAGACAACTGCATCATTCCGTTACGCAACATTTATAAAAGCTCGCAAGCGCTTGGCGACATGCTGGACGGTCTGGGCCAACTTGATGAACTTTTGGCCTTTATCAAATACGCGGAAGATTACGGCAGCGAGATGGTGTTGTCGGAAATGAACACCAGCGAACAACACAACATTAAGTTGGTCGGCGCTAAAAACCCAGTGTTGGGCCAGAAAAATCCAGATTATGTCGGCAACGACTTTACGATGGACAGCGAACGCCTGGTCTGCGTCACCGGCCCCAATAGCGGCGGCAAGACCGCATTCTGTAAAACAGTGACCCAAATTCAACTGCTGGCGCAAATAGGTTGCTTCGTACCCGCGCAAGCTGCAAGCTTAAGCGTCGCCGACCGGATTTTCTATCAGGCACCGGAAATCAGCCACCTCGACGACGGCGAAGGTCGCTTCGGCACCGAGTTAAAACGCACCCGCGACATTTTCCTGGCCAGCACCGGCAAAAGTTTGGTGGTACTTGACGAAATGGCGGAAGGCACTACCTTTGAAGAGAAAATGCAATCGTCCATTGATGTGCTGGACGGTTTTTACCGTAAAGGTAATAGTACGATCTTGATTACCCACAATCATCAATTGGTGGATGTGTTGGTTAAAAGAAAGATGACCACGCCAAAGCAGGTGGAGTTTGCCGATGAGTTACCTACATTTAAGCTAATTTCCGGGATATCGCGAGTCAGTCATGCCGATCGGGTGGCGAAAAAAATCGGTTTTTCCAAACAAGATATTGATAATTACCTAAAAAAATCATCATGAAAATCGGTACCCCCCTCAGTTCTTCTGCAACCAAAGTATTGTTATTGGGCAGCGGCGAGTTAGGTAAGGAAGTGGCCATTTCCTTGCAGCGTTTAGGTGTCGAGGTGGTCGCGGTAGATCGCTACGAACACGCGCCCGCCATGCAGGTGGCGCATCGGAGCCACGTGATTGATATGACTGATGCCGATCAAGTCTGGTCGGTGATCAAAACTGAAAGACCGGATTTGATTGTGCCGGAGTTGGAAGCTATAGCAACCGATGCATTGGCGGAAATCGAATCTGAAGGGCTTGCGCGGATAGTGCC
>CAIOHN010000322.1 GCA_903858105.1 uncultured Pseudomonadota bacterium
CTCGCAACAGCTGGCTTTGGAGCAAACCCAAGTAGATAAAAGCACGCAGGATTTGGCCCAGGCAAAAGTTTCTTTGGTTAGCGCGCTTAAAAATTCCTACACCAGCGCTGACGATGCGGTAAGGAATAAAATGTATACTTTATTTACTCAATCGATCGGGTATGTTCGAATTTGCCGCCTAATTAAAACGAACCGATATTGCCAGTACAGATGTAGGTCGCGGCAAATCCCATTTAAGCCCGCAAAAAGTGGGCACCAATGGGGGCACCAGTAACAAGGCTACATTGATTTGTGTTGTTTTAAATCAATAGCTTAAATAGTCAATATAGATTCAGATTCAGTTTCAGGCTGTCCCGGCCGATCCCAAGAACTACACGAAGCCCAGTTAATCTGGGCTTTTTTATGTGCGCCCGGTACGGGCGCACTCTTCGCGAGCGATGCGCTTCCTTACGTCGCCAGCATCCTATCGGCGCACGTTATCTAGTTAGGTTCCAACGGAAATCATACGTTATTTGAAAGGCTAGAAATATTTAGGGGAATTTGTAGCCCGTAGGCTAGGTAGAGCAACGCGAAACCCAGCAGAATGCTTTCAAGTAACCGAGTTACTTTGCATTCAAACCGGTCTGTGGAGTACAAAACTTATCAGTTTCTAAGCTGGGTTTCATTGTCATTCAACCCAGCCTACTTTTGCAAACCCACCATCTGCTTTTATCTATTTTTAATCGCTTCCCAAATTATAGCGACTATCACTTCTAGGTCGAAATCTACAATTTGAAATTTCGGCTTTGGTGGGTGGAGATATTACTCGGTCAGATATTCGTATTTAGCCCTCAGTTCAGCAAGGCTCAGTTGCAGTTCGTGGACTTGCTTTTCCAGCGCGTCGATTCTTTTCCGGTCAGTGATTTGGATTTCGCCTTCGTCATTTTCCGCTGTCGTCGACAACGCGGATGTTTGGGGAGGGTCGCTGAATAGATGGGTATAACGCGATTCGCGTTTTCCGGGTTCGCGGGCAAGTTTGGCTACTAATGGCTCTTTGCGATCCATTAGCATCGCAAGTTCGGCTTCAACTTGGTTCACATTTTCAAATTTGCACAAGCGCTCTGTACGATTTCGCAACTCCCCAGGCGTTTGCGGACCGCGCAGGAATAATTCGCAAATAATGCCTGTCGCCTGTTCTGATAGCTGCAGTTCTCCAAATTCGCTATTACAAAAACGATGTTGATATTTGCTGACGCGACTGCCATCGATACGACTCACCAGGCGTTTTTTTATCAATCCATCGACGGTATCTTGCACTGTGGCCTCGTTCAATTCCAAAACGGGTTCCCGATTGCTTTTCTGATTGCAGGCGTTTACCAGAGCATTGATTGACAGCGGGTATTGGTCGGGCGTGGTGATTGCTTTTTCGATCAGGCAAGCTATGACGCGAGTTTCGTAAAGAGTGAGATTCATATTCATGGTATCGCTTGGAAATTCTGGGTTGTTGTCACAGGTTAAGGGGTAGGCTGGGTTGAGCAACGCGAAACCCAGCAGATTCTTCCCCGATTACGCTGCGCTAATCGGAGCTACGAAGACGGTATATCATACAATTCTCCAGCCTCATTCTGCCCGTAAAGCCTCCAAAGGATTTAATCTGGCCGCTTTCATGGCAGGCAGTACGCCCGCTGCAATGCCGATCAGCAAGGACACGCCAAATGCCGCGCCGATATATCCCCAGGCCAGTTGCACCGGCAAACCCGGGATAAATGCCGCCACCAGTTTTACCAAACACACGCCCAATATCACGCCGAGCGCACCGCCGGTCATGCTCAGTAATAAGGCTTCGCCGAGAAATAGTTTAAACACCATGCCGCGTTCCGCGCCGATGGCTCGTAGTAAACCAATCTCCGAAACGCGCTCGGAAACGGCGATGGTCATAATTGTCAGAATTCCGACCGAGCCGACCAGCAGCGAAATACTGCCCAGCGCAGCCACCGCCATCGTCAAAACGCTTAATACCGAATCCATTTTTTCCAGCATTTGATTCTGGGTGACGATAGTAAAATCTTCTGAGCCGTGGCGGGCGATTAGTCGGCGTTTTATGGCTTTTTCCACGCTTTCGGCGCTGGTTTCGCTGCTGTACAGCAAATCGATTTCCATCAAGCTTTGTCGATCAAACATTTCCATCGCCTTACCGCTGGCGACGAACACGGTATCGTCCAGGTCAAAACCCAGCATTTGGCCTTTGGGCTGCATCACGCCTATCACTCGAAAGCGGTCGTTGCCGACCCTGATCCGCTGCCCTAGCGGGCTGGCGTTGCCAAATAATTCTGTGCGCATTTTGCTGCCCAGCACCGCAAAGGCGCGCGGGTTGTCCAGGCCGTCATTCGGTAAAAATCGACCGCTATCCACCTTAAGCTGCCAAACCAGCGGTAGTGCAGCGCCTACGCCAAATACATTGGCGCGCCGTTGTTTGTTGCCAGCTTCGATACGGGCGTTGCCTTGCAGCATGGGCATGGCGGCCAGCACGTGATCCAAATTTTCCAGGCTGCCAGCGTCGGCTACCGATAAGGGCCTTACCGTGCTGATGGTGGCGCCAGACAGGCCAAGCGTGGTGGTTTTACCCGGATAAACGGCAATTAAATGGGTGCCGAATTGGGTAAACTCCGACAGCACAAAGCTATGGATGCCCCGGCCTATGGAGGTTAAAATCACCACCGCCGCAATGCCTATAATCAAACCCAAAGCGGTTAATAAGGAACGTTGTTTGTGGCTGCTAATGCTGCTTAGCGCCAGTTTTGCCAAATCCAGCCAACGCATGATCTTAGCGCCTCGCCAGAGCGGTGACTGGGTCCAGGCTGGCGGCTTTGCGCGCCGGCAGTACCCCGAACAGCAAGCCGGTACCCAAGGCAACTGTCAAGGCCGACAGCCAGGCCCAACCGGGCAAGTGCATCGGAAAATTGGGATATAACCATTGCAATACCCAAATCCCAAATTGCCCAAGAACGCTACCCATAACCGCTCCTGCCAACGACAACAAGGCCGCTTCGCATAAAAACCAACGCTGTAATTGGCCGCGTGTCGCGCCCAAAGCTTTTAGTAAACCTATCTCCGCGGTGCGCTGACTAACGCTGACCAGCATCACATTCATCACCAACACGCCAGCTACAGCCAGGCTGACGGCGGCAATGCCTGCCACGGTAAAGGTCAGGGCCGTGAGGATTTTGTCGAAGGTATTGACCACGCTGTCCTGGGTAATTACGGTAACGTCGTCCTCCCCTTCGTGACGCAGTTTGATGATGCTGCGCACTTCGTCCACTGCTTTATACATCGCCGCTTCCGAATGGGCTTCGATTAAAATCCTAAACAGCGAGTGGCTGTCGAACAACGCTTGCGCGGAGGCTACCGGCACGATAATCAACTCGTCAAAACCCGTGCCGATCGATTGGCCTTCTTTCGCCAATACGCCTATCACCCGAAATCGCCTGTCGTTGATGCGCAACCACTGACCAACCGCTTGTTGATGTGCAAACAAGTCTTCGCTGATTTTTTTGCCGATGACACAGACTGAAATTTCCTTATCTGCGTCGGCTTGCGGCAGGAACTGGCCTTGGGCAATGGTGAGATGCCTGACCCGAAGCAAGGCATGGGTAGAGCCCATGATATTGGTTTCGCGCTCCAAGCCGCCGACCGATACCGGAGCCGCGCCAATGCTGACCGGCGCAATCGCCGCAATATGTCGGCTGCGCAACAGCGCTGCGGCATCGTCCAGCGTCAGGTCGCGCGGGGTTTCTCCAAATAACGGCGGATGGCCGCCAGTGGTTTCGGTGCGGCCGGGCAAGACGATGACCAGGTGGGTGCCTAGCGATTCAAACTCGTGCACCACATAGTTGCGGGCGCTATCACCCAACGCTACCAACACGTTAACCGAGGCCACGCCGATGCTCATCGCCAACACTATCAGCGCGGCGCGCAACGGCTGAGTCTGGATGGCCTTGCCGGCCTGGAAGAGTAAATCTTTGCTGAGCATGGCGATAGACGATGAAGTTGTTCGACAGTGTAGCCGGAACCGTCGGCAATACCCAGCCCAATCTGTTTCGGGAGGCTATTGAAATCAAAAGACTGTATTCCTGACGGGAATCAATGTGCTTCCTTAATCCAAGCGGCTACGGAACAGCGGCTAAAACAGTATTGCCTAATATTATTTTTTTATGGAATATATTGGAAACCGATGTCGGTTGGTTAATATAGGGTGCTGATAGTTTTTGTTATAAGATAGGTAATATCGGAGATAGACAGGTTATAATTCCAGATACTTTATCAAGTTGTTATTATTCTGTGTTATATGGCTTGCTTTGGCATTTTACAGGGCTATTTTTAAGTTAAATAACTTAGTTTAAATAAAGCTCTAAATATTTATCTGCTGGTAATTGAATAGCGTTGTAAATTTTTTTGGATGAATAATGTAGAAATGAGGTGGCGATGAATAAAGCACAAGCAGCAGGGCGCTGGCGCATAAAGAGCGAGGATTTGCCGTTACAACGTAGCGCAGATTGCCTGAAGCAGTCCTTGCCTGCCGAACTGGGGGTTGGTCTATCGACAATCTTTCAGCTAGATCAAGATCTTAATTTCATACAAACCCACTACCAACCCACGCGCGATTTGGCGGTATTGACTCAAATTGAACAGTCCGAGCCACGCTTGGTTGTAACGCTGGGTTTACAGGGGCAGTCATGTTTTGTCGATAGAAAAGGTAATGACATTGTTTTTAAAGAAGGATTTACTTCAATAACTGCATTTAATGGTAGTAGAGGCGAGCGGCAATATCAAGCCGATTCAAATATGCTGCAATTGCGGTTTTCTATGAGTAAAACGTGGTTGGAACGGTATTTTGGTGAATATTCGCCGTTGCGATTATTCAATAAAAGCGATATTAGTTTGCTTAGCCATAAGCCTATTTCAAATACAGCCTTGTTGGCAACGCAGCAGTTATTAGGTTGCGATATGGCAAGCCCGGTAAAACATGTTTTTATGCATGCTCAAGCCATGTCTATTTTGGCCGCAGAAATAAGTAGCCTTTGGCAGGCCAATCATAAAATATCAGAGCGATTTAATCAAAAAGATGAAATGCTGGCTCAGGCAGCGCGGGCTATTTTGCTTAAAGAGTTCAAAAATCCGCCGTCAGTTGCAGCGTTGGCAAAACGCATCGGTACTAATCAATTAAAATTAAAAAAAATATTTCATTATTTTTTTAATAATACTCCCTACGGTTTATTGTTGGAAATTAGAATGAATAAGGCCTATCAATTACTCGAAGCCAGTGGCTGCCAAATCGACGTGGCTGCAGATTTTGTCGGATATAGTCACGCCAGTAATTTTAGCGCCGCATTTAGTAAATATTTCGGAATATCGCCCAGTAATATTGCCAAAAGCTACAAAGCCAAAGCGTAACGGTTTACTATGTGCGCTGTTCACGGTGATTTTCAAACCGTAGAGCTAACAATCTGTAGGGCCGAATTTATTCGGCTCCGTCGCTCAAGGTCGATAAATTCGACCCTATATCGCCAGCGCCAGTGTCCGATCCAGCAGAATATCTCAAGTCGTCATCGCCCAAAAACAGCCGCCAAGGCTTGCTAGCCATGCTGGTCGCCTGCTTGTTGTTTTCGTTTATGAATGCTGGCGCTTACGCCATTGGTTTGGTTGATCCAGGCTTACCCTCCACCGTGGTGAGTTTTATCCGTCTTTGTAGCAATTTGCTGATTTTAATGATTCCAGCTCTGATCAGCCGTAAAGCGATTCGGCTGTTTGGCGATGTTCGACCTTCGTTGTGGTTACGCGGCTTGTTCGGCAGCACGGCCTTGATGCTGTCGTTTGCCGCCATCGCGTTGATCGGCCCAGGTGAGAGCGCTTTTCTTACCGCCAGCAGCGGCGTATTTGTGATACTGCTGGGGCCGCTGGTGCTGGGGCAAAAGAATTCCGTCTGGGTGTGGTTAGCGATTATCGGCGCGTTTAGCGGCGTTTGCTTGCTTTTTGATATTCACGATAGCCACAACTTGCTGGGGCAAAGCATGGCTTTGTTGGCTGGCTTGCTGTCGGCGTTGGCGTATTTGATGGTGGCGCGCGCCGGGCGTAGCAACTCACCGCAGACGGTGATTTTCTATTTTTGCCTGGTCGGCCTGATTCTGCATGCCTTGTATTTTGCAAACTTCGGTTATCGCCTGCCCGGCAGTCTGGAGAGTTGGGGTTTGTTGGGCTTGGTAGGCGTGTGTGGCAGCGGTGCTCAGCATTACATGACCCGCGCTTATCAATCTGCGCCAGCAGCTTTGGTTAGTTCTGTCGGCTATTTAGCGCCAGTATTGAGCCTGACCTGGAGTATCGTGTTATTCGAGCAAGTGCCCGGTCAAACCGCCTTGTTGGGCGCAGCATTAATTTTGCTATTTGGGGTGTTATTGCCGTTTCTGCGTTGAGTCGGGCGATTTAATTGGGTGGATATGCAAGGCCGCATAGCCACCCGGCCAATTAAGCGGCTGCCTTGCAATAAGACGGTATCCAACTGCGTTCAATCATATAATCAGGCAACAGATTAAAATCAAAGTTCTCGCCGTGCGAGATCATTTTTTTGACATCGAATAATTCGGCAACTTCTGGAATATCCTGGAAAAACAGCGTGTAAAACGGCTTGACCAGGTAGCGGGAGATTTTAATGCCTAACGGCCCGATGAAGTTGCGGCGCTGACCGACATGCGCGACTTCGTCGATGGTGATTTCATCCAGCAAAGCTTTCAGACGTTCTTTAACATCCGGTTCGTCGGCCAGTAATTCGTCAAACACATCATACAAATGACAATAAAAGCTAACGCCCATAAGTTCGGTGACGAAAGCCGGCGAGTCCATCAAAAAACCGGGTAATTTGGGGAACTGCTCATAAATCATTTCTTTGATCGGGCTTAACGGCTCCCAGACTACCTGGTCTAAACCGCAAGTTTTCAGCATTTCGTCAAACAAGCGCCAGTGGCAAAACTCTTCTGCCAAGTGGACGCGAGAAATCTTGTCTTCGACGCTATGCGAGTTCGCCATATCCGGCACCACATCCCAAGCGCCTTTAATGCCTACCCATTCGTGGCGAGCGAATTTGTAGATGCCGCACAGCATCAGCGTCAATTTATCGAGGCTTTTGGGATCGTCAACCATCGTGACGTAATTACGGTAAAACGCTGCCGGATCGGCCAAGGGTTGGCGCAGGCGCACTGGATTGTTTTGAAAGTGCTGCAGACGGGCGCGTTTTTTGGCCAGATCTTTTTCGGCTTCCAGTAATTCGCCGCCGTGTTGCTGAGTAAACACCCAATAATCGGCAAAATTTTCCTGCCGTTGACTAGCGTTGGCTGGGCTGAAAATAGAACGATATTTTGCGTTTGTCATAGGCAGAGATGGGGTGACTGGTTAAAAAATGACTGCTTCTCGATGCTAAGAATTAATCGGGTTAATAGGGTACTGTGCCTGTTTACGCAGGCAAGGGCTCAAAAATACAGGCGGTATCTTGTTCGGTAGCATGGGCTGAATGTAATCACGCCCAACAGTTTAATTTTGTAAGGTTCTGCTCTGCCTGCCTACATTTTTTTCGATACTGGCATAGCAGTAACTCAGCGCACAGTATCGCACATCACCTTGCTAGATTTTGCGAGAAAATTACGTTTGGGTCTAACTTATACCATCGGCAAGTCGTCCGTCAACAATGCGCAGTTGCCGCGCTGCCCGTTCGCCAATGTTCCGGTCATGTGTAATGATAATCAAGGTTACGCCTTGCCGGTTAAGATTTTCCAGTAGTTCGATAATATCCTGCCCCGATTTGCTGTCAAGGTTGCCGGTTGGTTCGTCCGCCAGCAAAATGCCGGGATGCATGATCATGGCCCGGGCAATGGCGATGCGCTGCAATTGGCCGCCGGATAATTGGTTGGGTTTATGCTCTGCGCGATCCAGCAGATTAACCGCCGCCAGCGCCTGCCAAACGCGTTGCTTACGCTGCTTGCTGTCGATACCGGCCAATATCATCGGCATTTCGATATTTTCTGCCGCCGTCAGCCTTGGGATCAAATGAAAAAACTGAAACACAAAACCGATATTGTCGCGGCGTATCCTGGCTAACTCGTCGTCGCTTTGCCGGGTAACATCGGTGTCGTTTAGTAAATAACGGCCAGCCGACGGCTGATCCAGCAAAGCGATTATGTTCAGCAAGGTCGATTTGCCTGAGCCGGACGGCCCCATCACCGATACATATTCGCCACGCTTAATAGACAAATCAATGCCGTTCAAAGCTTGCACGGTTTGGTCGCCGACCTGAAACAGCCGTTGGATGCCGCTGAGCTGAATCATGGCTTGATACGTACCGTCACACCCGCTGCCACGCCTTCTTTACCCAGCGAGGTGACCACCTTATCGCCAGCCTTAAGTCCAGACAGCACTTCGGTGAAATTCCAGTTGGATAAACCGGGCTGGAAGCTTTGCTCCTGTAACTGATTATCGGGGTCTATCAACAATACTCTGTGGTTTTCCAGGATAGCCTCGGCGGGCAAGCGCAAGGCGCGATCTTTTTGGTTGATCAGCACGTCTATATCGGCGCTGTAACCGGGGAGTAATTCGGTAAGATCTTTTGGGTCACGCAAGGTCACTTCCACTTCTACGGTGCGCGCCTGTTTTTCCTTTTCTAACACATAGGGCGCGACGCGGGTGACCACGCCGGAACAGCGTTTATCCGCAAAAGCATCCAGCGACACGCAAGCACTCATGCCGGTTTTGATGGCTGCTGCATCCACTTCGTCGATGGGTGCAGACACGGTCAGGCAACTTAAATCCAGTAAATCGATAGGCGGCAAGGTAGGAATACCGGGTGGCGAGGGGGTGACAAACTCGCCCAACTCGGCATTTACTTCCGCCACTGTGCCATCAAATGGTGCTTTAAGCAGTGTGCGCTGCACGGCGGCTTCTGCCACCGCTAGCTGCGCCTCGCTGACCTCAACGGCTTGCAGCGCCGCCCGACACCCGGCCCGTTGCGATTTGCCGCCGGTTACCGATTTATCGACCTGTTCTTCGGAGACGATTTGTTTATTTTTTTGCAAGCGTTGCATCCGCGCGCCTTCTCGTTCGGCGCTACCCGCCAATTGGCAGGTTTGCTCGGCACTGGCCCGGTTGGCTTTGATTTGGGCTTTTTGCAATTCGGCTTGGGCTTTTAAATCCTGATTCCACACTTCCAGCAACACCTGGCCTTGTTTAACCTTATCGCCCTCCTTGATCAGCAAACTAGCCACTTGCCCACCGGTCGCCGGTGCCAGGTAAGCGCGTCGACAAGCTTTAATAGTGCCAACCCGGGTATTGGACACACTGGCCCGCACCTCGCCCTCGGTCAAAGTATAAGCTTCCACTTCGACTGGTTGTGGGCGACGGCTGTAGACAAATATCGCAGCGATCAACAGCAACACAGCGGCGATAATCAGATATTTGCTTTTCATTGAGCGAGTGCAGATAGCAATGGCGTAAGCGCTAGCCTACATCGACAAGGCGAGATTGCCAAGCGAGTATCGTGGATAGCGTATGGGTCAGCATAAGCTGGAGAGGTTTTTGGAAGAGAAGAAGTTTGGCAGCTTTAAACATTCCTCCGATTACATAGACGCAAATTGGAGCTACGAAGTTACAGATTCTTCGTAAGAATGCCGTTCCTGGAGGCTTATTAACCGCGAACGATGCGCTTCACGCTGTTCAGCACATCCTACAAAACCGGGTGTTTCGGAGAAGCGGGGTTGATCCCGTATGCCGCGCCGAGCACAGCCCGCCAGGGGCGCCGCATGGATGCGGCGCGTTGCCGGAGGGCCAGAGATGGCCCTTCCGGCAACCCTCGGCAAAAGCTTCGGAGCGCAGGATCAAAGCGGAATCCGGGTGGCCTTTCTTTGGGTTACTTTTCTTTGGCCAAGCAAAGAAAAGTGACTCGGTTGTCGGTCCGAGAACCGACATTTAAATAAACCGTTGCGTTAGCGACACATTATTTTGCAAGATTTAAAATCTGCGTGGGCACAAAAACCGTGCCCACCCTACGAAACGTAAAAAAACAAATCTCGTATGCGGTTTTCAAGTTTGAAGTCATCAAAGTCTTGCATTAATGCTGGCTTAGTATCTCGGCGTTGCGTAACATTTGAATCAACATACATGTAAAGATGGTACTTGCCTGTGGCAGTTGCTTGTTGCGCGCGCTCTTTTAACTCTTCGTGACGGAAAATCCATGCGCGGCTTTCCGAAATGTCCACGAAGGCGAAATATTCAGCAGGTGAGTTGACTGGAACCCACCAATCGAGAATAAGCTTTCCTTTGCCTCCTGCAGGCTTTGGAGCCAAATTTGTTTTAATTTGTACTGTGAACGCCTTTTTTCCTTTGCTAGCGTAAGTAACAAGATCAATTCCTGCATCAGTAGTGAGATGTGCTGACTCAATGCCAAATTTTAATAGGCGATATTGGACAAATAGTTCGCCAAGTTTACCAATCTGCTGTGTTGATAACGTTTGATCGAAGGGCCAGTTAACTTTGTGTTTTTCAATCACCCACAAACCTCAACCTCAAACACCGTCCCCTTAACCGCGACAACTTTCACCTTAGCCCCCATCGGACTATCCGGGCCATGCACTTTCCAAAACGTATCATCAACCTTAATCTTGCCCTGGCCATTTTCAATCGGTGCAATCAGGAAAAAAGTGCGACCAATATACTGAGCGCCACGCTGGTTCAATAAAGGATGATCGGTAACGGCCACTGCACGATTGCGGGCATATTTGCGCCAGGCCAGCACCGACAACACTGCCAGCAAGGAAAACAACAGCAGTTGCACATTAAACGGCGTGGTGGCGACTAATAATACTGCCGCGCCGACGATGAAGGCCGATACCGCCAGCCACAAGAAAAAGAAACCGGTGACGACAATTTCCAGGGCCAAAAAGCCCACGGCCAGCACCCACCAATACCAAAATACGATGTCTTGTTCCAACATAATCAAGCCTTTTTGTTCAAGGCTTCTTTAGCCAACTCGCCGATGCCGCCCAGCGCGCCGATCACGCTGGAGGCTTCCAGCGGCATAAAGATCAGTTTGCTGTTGTTGGCTGAGGCGACTTCTTTTAAAGATTCGATGTATTTTTGTGCTACGAAATAATTGATGGCTTGTACATCGCCTTTGGCTATCGCTTCGGAGACCATCAAGGTCGCTCTGGCTTCTGCTTCGGCTAAACGTTCGCGGGCTTCGGCGTCGCGGAACGCCGCTTCTTTGCGGCCTTCGGCATCCAGAATCGCGCCTTGTTTAAGGCCTTCGGCTTTTAAAATTTCTGCTTGACGCAAGCCTTCGGCTTCCAAAATCTGCGCGCGCTTTTCCCGCTCGGCTTTCATTTGTCTGGCCATGGAATCGACCAAGTCTTTGGGTGGCGCAATGTCTTTAATTTCGATACGGGTGACTTTAATCCCCCAGGGCGAGGTGGCTTCATCGACCACATTCAATAATCTGGCATTGATTTCGTCGCGGCGCGACAGCAATTCGTCCAGATCCATGGAGCCCATCACGGTGCGGATATTGGTCATTACCAGATTGATGATTGCCATATCCAAATAGGTAATCTCGTAGGCGGCCTTGGCGGCATCCATGATCTGATAAAACACCACCCCATCGACCCGCACCATGGCGTTATCTTTGGTGATAACTTCCTGCGACGGCACGTCCAGCACCTGTTCCATCATGTTAAGCTTACGGCCAATGCGATCGATAATCGGCATGATGATATTTAAGCCAGGTGTCAAAGTCGCGGTATATTTACCGAAGCGCTCGACGGTGTACTCCATGCCTTGCGGCACGGACTTAACGCTCATGAACACCATTAAGATGGCGAACACCAACAATACGGTTACAAATAAGCCAAAGCCGCCCATAGCGCCTCCTAAAATATGAATTTAATTTGTTTATTGCCAATCCTCACTTGGCTAATAATAATGTATGTCTCTTTAACTTGCTGGAAACAGGGCTCCGATACATGAATACTTTGATCTACTACAGTTTTAACGTGATGATACTTGCGGTGGTTATTTTGATCGTCGGGCTGATCAAACCCAAGTGGATACTGCTGTGGATGGACAAACCCGGTCGCTTGCCTATCATGGCCATCGCCGGTGCCATCTTCATGGCTGGCGCGGTGATGTTCGGCGAAGGCAATAAACAAAAACAACAGGAACAAGCCGCCGCCGCTGCAGCAAAACCAGCGCAAAAAGCGGTTGAAGAAGTGCCGGATTTGCATTGAGGCGTTTTTAACTATGCCGAAGGCTTGGGCAGCAGCAGCCCGTGATTCAGTCGCCGCAGGGGGGCATGTCATAAGCCTGTTCACTGCGCGGGCAGGAGATTTTTAGCGGTTCCTTTGATTTGGAAAAGATCAAGTGCATTAATGCATTGCCTTAGTTAAAAAAGCTGAGTGTTAAAGTAGGTTATGCACAAAATTGGGGCGACAGGTCGAGGATAAGCGAATCGATCACTAAGATATTTAACACAGATTAATTTTTTGCCTAAGTTATTGATTTATAATAGTCAATTCATTTGTCTTAAATTTACACAATTTAATAAATGTGTAATAAAAACCGACACTAAGCGGTTTTCTGCAAGCCCAATCCACAGAGTTATCCACAGCTATTGTGGGTAACTTGAATTCCTCAATCTAGTTAAAGACTTAGCGGCTAAATATCAAAAAAATCTCACCAGATATGCCTAACTGTGACACAGCCCGCACACTAATTTGCAAAGTTGCGGTACCCGTTCCGCTTGATCGCTTATTCGATTATTTGCCGCCCGCCGATTGCGATCCGGCTGATTTGCAGGTCGGGGCCAGAGTATTGATACCCTTTGGCAAGCGCCAACTGGTGGGGGTGTTGTTGGCTATCGAGCATAATTCCGCTGTCGATACCGACAAACTGAAACAGGTGATTGAAATTTTGGATCGGCAGTCGCTGCTGTCCGATGCCGATTTGCGCTTATTGCGTTGGGCCAGCCTTTATTATCATCATCCGCCGGGTGAAGTGATGGCAATCGCCTTTCCGGCGGCGCTGCGCCAAGGCCGACCCGCTCTGTTGCCACAGCAACGCTTTTTCGGCCTTAGTCCGCTGGGCCAGAGCACACTTCCGGAACAACTGCGACGCGCACCCAAGCAACAAGCGCTGTTATCTCTGTTGCAGACTAGCGGCGTCTGCTTGCCAGGTGCGGCGCTTGCCCAGCATAAAATCGCCCTGAAAGCCTTGCTGGATAAAGGCTTTGTCATCGAGCAAGCAGCCGATCAGTCTGTGGCAGTGGCAATGACCAAACCGTCTTTAGCCGCCAACCCAGACCAGCAAGCGGCGATAGATGCCGTTATTGCCAATCTGGGCAAGTTTGCGGTGTCGCTGCTGGACGGCGTAACCGGTAGCGGCAAAACCGAAGTCTATATGCAGATCATCGCCAAGGTGCTGGCGCAAGGCAAGCAAGTGTTGGTGTTGTTGCCTGAGATCAGCCTGACACCGCAACTTGAGCAACGCTTTTTGCAGCGGTTTGCTGTCAATATGGTATCGACCCACTCCAAACTGACTGACAAACAGCGCTTGCAGGCCTGGCTGAGCATGCAGCAAGGTCAGGCGGCGATCATGTTGGGCACCCGCTCGGCCTTGTTCACGCCTTTGCAGCGGCCTGGTCTGATTATTCTGGATGAAGAACACGATAGTTCATTCAAGCAGCAGGAAGGATTTCGGTTTTCGGCGCGGGATGTGGCTATTGCCAGAGCCAAAGGCTTGGGTATACCCGTACTGCTGGGTTCGGCGACGCCCTCGCTGGAGAGTATTGCCAACGTCGCCCAGGGGCGCTATCAATTACTGGATTTGCCGCGGCGAGCCGGCCACGCATCAGCACCGAGCTTTCAATTACTGGATATTCGTAATAAACGCCTGCAGGCCGGATTGTCGGACGCCTTGCTAACAGAGATTCACGCCACGCTGGCGAAAAATCAGCAGGCATTGATTTTTTTAAACAGACGGGGCTACGCGCCGGTGCAGATTTGCCACGGCTGCGGCTGGGTTTCGCGTTGTCTGCGCTGCGATGCCAATTTGGTGATTCACGCTGCCGAACGTTTGCTGCGCTGTCATCACTGCGGCAGCGAGCAGGCTTTGCCTAAACACTGCCCGGCCTGTAAAACCGGCGAACTGCAGGCCTTGGGTTTGGGCACCGAACGCATCGAACAAACCTTGAGTGCGCTATTTCCAGATAAAGCGGTGGTGCGTTTGGACAGGGACACCACCCAGCGCAAAGGCTCATTGGAACAGTATCTGGAGCAGATTAACGACGGTCAGGCTGACATTATCCTGGGAACGCAAATGCTGGCCAAAGGCCACCATTTTCCGGCGGTGACGTTGGTGGCGATTCTGGATATCGATAGCGGTTTGTTCAGTATTGATTATCACGGCAGCGAAAGACTGGCGCAGTTGATCGTGCAAGTGGCCGGACGCGCCGGACGCGCCGATCATGCTGGCAAAGTGCTGTTGCAAACGCGGCATCCACAACATCCTTTGCTGGATACTTTGTTAAGCAAAGGCTATCGGGCCTTTGCCCAGGGTGCACTGGAGGAGCGACGCCAGGCCGGTTTACCGCCCTTCAGCTATCAAGCCTTAATGCGGGTGCAAGCCAATAGCATCGAGGAACCGCAGCAATTTTTACACGCGGTATGCCAGGCGATCAGCGCGCTGGGCGCCGGTAAAACCCAGGTGTTGGGGCCGGTGGCCGCGCCGATGGCCAGACGCGCGGGCTTGTTCCGTTTTCAGTTGTTATTACAAAGCCCGCAGCGCAAAGATTTGCATCATTTGCTGGATAGACTGTTGCCGGCAATTTATGCGCTAAAAGAATCCAAAAAAGTACGCTGGTCGTTAGATGTTGATCCTTTGGACTTGTATTGAGGATTTTCGGCAAAATCCGGCTATAAATCCGGTTTTATGGGATAATTCCGCCCCTTTGTGAATATGATCACAGCTACACAATAGGTATTTTGCTCTGCCTCGCTTGCCGCAACCGCGGAATCGGCGCTGCGGATACTGCAGGGTTTTCCCAAAAACACTGTTGGATGCCTATCCTAAAACAAAAAATAGAAAGGGGTAATTCCAGATGTGTTGGAGTGGAGAAGCGTCAGGCGTGTTGGCTGCCGCAGGTTTAATGACCGCAGTATATGTGGCGTATAAGGGTGAATCCAAAGAACTGTGGATTCCATTAACGTATTTTGCTTTGATGGAATTGTTGCAGGCCGCAACCTACGTCTACATCAATCTGTGCGATAACCCCAATAATCAGGTGCTGACCTTGCTTGGCTATCTGCATATCGCTTTCCAGCCGTTTTTTGTGAATATGGTGGCGATGTACTTTATTCCGGAAAGCGTCAAACTCAAGATTCGCACCACGGTTTACACCATCTGCGCCATCAGTTCGGTAGCGATGTTAATCAAGATGTTCCCATTCGCCTGGGCCGGCGATTGCGTACCAGGCACCGAGGGTTTTTGCGGTACGCAGACCTGCTCGGTATCCGGCGCGTGGCACATAGCCTGGCAAATGCCTTTGAACGGACTAATGTCGCAACCTGTAACCTGGTTGTTTGGTTTTAACTGGGGTTTGCATGCGTTTTCTTACATCATGGCGGCGTTTTATTTGCCTATCATGTATGGTTCGTGGCGTTTCGTGGCCTTTCATTATTTGATTGGGCCCTGGATTTCCGATGTAACTACCGACGATCCTAACGAGTACTGCGCGGTATGGTGCTTGTTCTCGATTGCCTTGTGCGTGTCGGTAATCAAAACCCCGATCAGAAAACATTTGCACGTCAAAAAATGGCCTTTTTATCAACGTGAAGTGGGCGACAGCTTATAAATATGAGCATCAATAAACAGGATATTCTCGACGCCTATCAGTTTCGTCACGCCTGTAAAGAATTCGACGCCGAGCGCAAAATCGGTGTCGAAGATTTTGATTTTATTCTGGAAACCGCGCGCCTTTCGCCCAGTTCCTTTGGTTTGGAGCCCTGGCAATTTCTGGTGGTACAAAATCCGGATCTGCGGGAAAAGCTGCGGCAATTTACCTGGGGTGGGCAAAAACAACTGCCTACCGCCAGTCATATCGTGCTGACGCTGGTGCGTAAAAGCCATTTCATGCGCTACGACAGCGCCTATCTGCAACACATCATGCGCGAGGTGCAGCAGTTTCCAGAAGACATTATTGCCTTGCGTAGCTCTTTGATCGAGAAGTTTCAACGTAGCGATTTTGATTTACTGGACTCTGAACGCACTTTAACCGATTGGTCTACCCGACAAACCTATCTGCCGCTAGCTAACATGATGACTGCCGCCGCGATGATCGGCATCGACTCTTGTCCGATAGAAGGCTTTGAGCGCGCAGAAGTCGAACGGATAATCGCAGAAGACGCCCAGATCAATTTGCAGCAGTGGACGCTGGCTTATATGGTAGCTTTTGGATACCGGAAAAATCCGCCTGCGCGAGTCAAAACCCGCCAAGAGCGTGATGCTGTGGTGCGCTGGTTGGTTTAGTTAGTTAAGTCGGCAGCTTGAGCTGTCGATGCTGCTGTTTAGCGATAGAGAATATCGCGCTTGCGGGCGGCGGACGCCCATAAAACGTTCCCGCCAGTAAGGCTGTCTCAAATCAGACACCATCACCCGTCCAGTGCGCGCACTAGGCGCATGCACAAAGCGTTCGTCACCCACATAAATGCCCACGTGTGAAAACGGCCTGTCGGTATTAAAAAACAATAAATCACCGGGTTGGCGTTGCTCTGGCTGGATTGCGGGTAATTGTCTGGCTAAAGACTGCGTATCCCGCGGTAGACGCATGCCCTGGCGGTTATACACATAATAAACAAGGCCGCTGCAATCAAAGCCCTGGCTGGGTGACTCTCCGCCGTAAACATAAGGTCTGCCTTGCAGTTGCAAGGCTTCGGTTACTGCGATTTGGTTGCCGCCATCAGGTGTTGGCACGGCTGTCAGAGCGGCTTTTTCGTTACTGGCGCAACCGGTCAACTGGCTCAGCACCAAGGCTGCCAGCAGTTGGCTCAACAATAAAAAACCTCGACAATTCAATCGGTACATCCGCGTTAACCTTTTATCCAAATCATTACAATATTATAGTCAGGCTTGTCCTCGTGCGCTCGCAGTTTATGACTTAAAGCCTTCGCCCCATTTTCCCAGATAACAGCGTTGTTCCAACTCGACTCGACTGCGCTCGGCCAACTCGGCGGCCTGAAAGTCTTCGGCCAGCGTTGCCACGTCTGCCTGATAACCAACGGCCAGCATCGCCATAGGTGTGCAGTCATCCGGCAAGTTAAATCTTAGCCTGGCCTGCTCGGCATCGAAGCCGCCCATTTGATGCGCTACCAAACCCAAAGCCGTCGCCTGCAGGCAAATACCTAGACTCGCGGCCCCCGTGTCATATTCCGACCAGCGATTAGCTTTGCCATTGTGATTAAAATTTTGCATGGCGATCGATAACAGCAAAATCGGCGCATGTTTAGCCCAAAGCTGATTTTTTTCGGCGATTACCGCCAAGCCGTTTTGCCAGGCTGATTCATCGCTGGATTTATCGCAAACAATATAGCGCCAGGGCTGGTCGTTAAAACAGGATGGTGCCCAGCGGGCGGCTTCCAATAAGGCAGTTAGCTGCTCGTGACTCACCGGCTTGTCAGGATCGAAGGCGCGCGGGCTCCAGCGACTGGCGAGCAATTCGTGAATAGCGACTTGGGTCTTGGCGAGTTTGGGTTGCATAGTGTTCACCTTGGCTAAGGATCAATGAAAGCGGACAGCTATAGAATTATGCCAGCGTCCTATCGGTGGCTGATCTTAACATTCATCGCCGACAGTCCAGAAAACATCTGTTTGCCGCGTTTAAATTCGATGACACAGCGCGTGACAGTGGTTAAGACAGTCTATTGAGTTTTGGCTGTTGTATCGCGGTTGTAAAGCTTGACCTGATTACGCCCGCTCGTCTTGGCAGCATATAGCGCTATGTCTGCGGCATCGATCAAATCGGTACTAGATACGCCGTGCAGCGGAAATGTCGCCACGCCAAACGATGCGGTAATCGGAATTAAATCAGCACGCCATTTCACCGGCTCGGCTGCCAGCGCCAAACGCAGTTCTTCAGCGCGTTGCAGGGCAATCTCCGCAGTAGTATCCGGCAACACCAGAAAAAACTCTTCACCTCCGTAGCGACAATTAATATCGCTGGCGCGGGAATGCTGTTTCATAATGCCGGCAAAGTGTCTAAGCGCTGCGTCACCGGCTAAATGTCCATGCCGGTCGTTGACGGTTTTGAAATGATCCAGATCGGTCATGACGGCGCTGATGGCATAGCCGTGACGCTGTGCCAACGCGAACTCCCGCTCCAGGCTTTCGTTCAAAAACAAGCGATTGTAAAGGCCGGTCAATGGATCGTGTATGGCCTGATCCTGCAGTTGTTCCTGCAAGGCCTGAACCTCACGCTGGATACGCAGCCGCTCGGTAATATCCACCCAAACCGCAATCAAAGCCGGTTTGCCGCCGATGTTGACAGGTTCGTTGCCGGAAATTTCCACGGTAATGGTGGCGCCGTCTTTGCGTATGGCATTAACGGAATAGGTGATCTGTTTAAACGCGCCAGCCAAGCCTCTGTGCGTCACTTCGCCGATAAACGCCCGATCCGATTCGGGCGCTATGTCCAGCGGGCCTAAACCTAAAATCTCATCGACGCTATAGCCGAGAATTTCCGCAAATTTTGGGTTGGCGTAATGAAAGCGGTTATCGATAGTCATGGTAATTCCCACCAGCGATTGATCCAGTACGCTATGAAATTTCTGTTCCGCTTCGCGCAAAGCTTGATTGACTTTCTTGTTTTCAATCAAGGCGGCTTCCAATTCCTGAGTGCGCTGTCTTACCAATTCTTGCAGCAAAACGGCGGTCTGAAATTGATTGAAATCAGAGCTTTGCAAGCTGGTGCTACGTTCTGCGCGGTTCATTAAGGCTTGAACCACTTTATTGAGGCGGATGATTTCGGCGCGCAATTCGGCTTCGACAGCAGCGGTTTGTCTGGGGTTAGTCATTGCTACCCCCGCCGATGGCCACCGCTGCGAAAGTCTGATTGACGTGGATGCCCTGAAATTGTTCGCCGTAGGTATTAAAACCCAGCGCGTTGTTATCGGTCAGGAGTTGGCTGACCGGTTCAACAAGCCCCCTCTCCACCACCTCCAATTTGCGGAGTATGCAGTCGCAAACCAAAGTTAATTGCGGTCTGCCGATTTGTTCGCGAACCTTGTCAAAGGCTAGTCGCAGATTTTCCACTATGCCCTCGCCAGTCGCCACCCGTAACACCAGGCCTTCTTCGATAGCGCAGTAAAACGTCAAACTACCGTCGGGATTAACGCGCTGAATAGAGCGAACATAATAGTTGCCATTTATCATGACCACCATCGGCGACTTGGCAAAACATCCTGGATTAAGGTCAGTCACATCGACACCGATCAAGCGCGCATATTCTTCAGCGGCAGGTCTGCCGTTGATTTCATGCACAACGCGCCGCCGCACATCGGCGACAGTCACTACCATGCGTTCTTCGGTGGGCACGAAATGCTGGGTTTTAAAAACCCGAAACGGCAATGGTGTGTTGATTAATAACAGGGCCGCGCTATCGTGATGAAAAGCGCCATTAAAATAAACAAAGGTGCGATCAAAGCGCAGGCCGTCGCCCGCCGAGCCACCGACCAGCGGCGCATTGCCCAGTTCGGCCTGCAAAGCTGCCGAAACCGGCTCCTCGCGCACCGATAAGCCGTCGATCAGCAGAATCCCAAAGTTTTTGTCTGGGCCGGCATGGATTGTCTGCGCTTGAAAATCCAGCAGTTGTTGCCGGGCGAATTGATGCAGTTTAGGGATTTCTATTTGCTTTAGATTAGTCAGTAGTCCGGCAGTCGCCAGGCAAACCGCCGAGGAAAAGCTGACGCCGGCAAGACCGTGTTGTTGTAAACCTGCCGGTCCAATTTCGCCAGCGGTGGTGCAGCCCAGTACCTGGCAGTCGGCGAATAGTTGCTGTATCGCCTTAGCCAGTCGGCTACGGTCGTAGCTATTGGAGCAAAAAAAGATCACCAATGCCATGTCGTCCTGCGCTAAGGCAGCGTAGAGCTCTTGGACGGCTTGCTCGGGTTCTACGGCAATAGTTTGGGCGGTGCGAATGCTAGTCGTCAAGTTCATGCGCTATGTCATTTAATGGCAAGTGATGAGTTTGTCATGCTTGATAGGCGTTAATGTTGCAAGGAAATAACGGCAAATAGTATTTTATTCAATATATTGTAAGTCATTCTAGCGATTGTTGCGTCTGTGTACTTTGTAGCGCTGGGGGGTTGATGCTAAAATCCGCCGTTAAAATCATAGGGCGAATCCGCGCAACCGTTGTTTTCAGCAGCCGGAGTCGACACCTCAGCCGCTGTAATGCACCGCAGACAACACATGACCATGGATTATAAACAAACCCTTAACCTCCCTAAAACCGAGTTTGCGATGAAAGCCAATCTGGCGCAACGTGAACCGGAGATGCTGAAAAAATGGAACGAGAACCAGCTCTATCAAAAAATTCGGGAGGTTTGCGCCGGTCGGCCTAAATTTGTCTTGCACGATGGCCCTCCCTACGCCAACGGCGCGATTCACATTGGTCACGCAGTAAATAAGGTGCTGAAAGACATTATCGTTAAATCCAAAACCCTGAGCGGCTTTGATGCGCCTTATGTGCCGGGTTGGGATTGCCACGGTTTGCCTATTGAATTGATGGTGGAAAAATCGGTCGGCAAAGCGGGTGGTAAAGTCACTCCCGCCGAATTTCGTAAAGAGTGTCGCGCTTACGCCAAAAAACAGGTCAATATCCAAAAAGAGGAATTCATCCGCTTGGGTGTGCTGGGCGATTGGGATAATCCCTATTTGACCATGGACTTTGCTTTTGAGGCCGACATCGTCCGCGCCTTGGGCAAAATCGCCGCCAACGGCCATCTCAGCAAAGGTGCCAAGCCGGTGCATTGGTGTACCGATTGCGGCTCGGCGCTCGCCGAAGCAGAAGTGGAATACGAAGACAAACACTCGCCAGCGATAGACGTGCGCTTTCAAGTGGTTGACGAACACGCGTTTATGGCTCAATGCCATCATGCCGGTGACCGCGAAGGCAAAGGCCCTTTATCTGTCGTGATCTGGACCACTACACCCTGGACTTTACCCGCCAACCAGGCTGTCGCGCTGAACCCGGATCTGGAATACGCCGTGGTGCAATGCGATATCGATGGCCAAACCGAGCGCCTGGTTATCGCTGAAGCCTTGTTGAAAGACGCGGTACTGCGTTACGGCATTGGCGAACACCACATCGTCGGCTATTGCAAAGGTGCGGCATTGGAAAACCAATTACTGCAACATCCGTTTTATGCTCGACAAGTGCCTATTATTTTGGGCGACCACGTCACCACCGATGCGGGTACCGGCGCGGTACACACCGCACCCGGTCATGGCCAGGAAGACTATGTCGTGGGTATGAAATATGGCTTGCCGGTGGATAATCCCGTTGGCAGCAACGGCGTATTCTTGCCCAGCACCGAGTTATTCGCCGGTCTGCATGTGTTTACCGCCAACGACAAAGTGTTGGAGGTGTTGCGCGAACGCGGCAAATTGCTGCATCACCACGCCTTGCTGCATAGCTATCCGCATTGCTGGCGCCACAAAACCCCGATCATCTTCCGCGCCACCCCGCAATGGTTTATTGCGATGGACAAAAACAAGCTACGCGAAACCGCTTTGAACGAAGTGAAGCGCGTCAACTGGGTGCCGGAATGGGGCCAAGCGCGTATCGAAAGCATGATCGACAATCGCCCGGACTGGTGTATCTCCAGACAACGCACCTGGGGCGTACCGATTGCGTTTTTTGTGCATAAAGACAGCGGCGAGTTGCATCCGCGTACCGCAGAATTAATCGAACAGGTCGCCCTGCGCATCGAACAACAGGGCATAGACGCCTGGTTTGAGCTGGACGCTGCCGAACTGATCGGTGCTGATGCCGAGCATTACCAAAAAATGACCGATACCCTGGATGTGTGGTTCGACTCCGGCGTTACCCACGCTGCCGTATTGGAACGCCGCCAACAACTGCGCTTCCCCGCAGATCTGTATCTGGAAGGTTCCGATCAACATCGCGGCTGGTTTCAGTCGTCCTTGTTGGCATCGGTAGCGATGAACGCCGTCGCGCCTTATAAACAAGTGTTGACCCACGGCTTTACCGTCGATGCCGAGGGCAAGAAAATGTCCAAATCCAAAGGTAACGTGGTATTGCCGCAAACGGTGATGAAGTCATTGGGCGCGGATGTGTTGCGTTTGTGGGTGGCTGGCACCGATTATCGTGGCGAAATGTCGGTATCCGACGAAATCTTGAAACGCACCTCCGATGGCTACCGTCGTTTGCGTAACACCGCCCGCTTCCTGCTCTCCAATCTGGATGGCTTCGACCCGGCTCAGCATTTGGTTGCTAAGGATGATCTGCTGGCGCTTGACCGTTGGGCGGTCGATAAAGCCTGGCAGTTACAGGAAGAGATCAAAACCGCTTACACCACTTATCAATTCCAAAGCATTTACCAAAAAGTGCTGACCTTCTGCAGCATCGATTTGGGCGGATTTTATTTGGATATTATTAAAGATCGCCAATACACCGCCAAAGAAGATTGCCTGGCGCGGCGTTCTGCGCAAACCGCGATGTACCATGTCATAGAAGCCTTGACCCGCTGGTTGGCGCCTATCACCAGTTACACCGCCGATGAGTTATGGCAATTCATTCCCGGCCAACGCAGCGAATCCGTGTTTCTGGAAACCTGGTACGAAGGCTTGTACCCGCTGGATGCCAACGCCACTATCAACCGCGACACCTGGGAAAAAGTGATGGCGGTGCGTACCGTGGTAGCCAAGGAACTGGAGCAATTGCGCGGCAAAGGTGCTATTGGCGCGTCCTTGAATGCGGAAGTGGAATTGTATTGCGATGACGCCTACGCCGCCGAGTTGAATAAACTGGCTAGCGAACTGCATTTTGTCTTTATCACCTCCAACGCGGGCGTTGCCGGCATGCGATTCTGCCCGGAAGACGCGGTGCTTACCGAATTGGAAGGCGTAAAACTAAAAGTCAGCGTGTCGGAACAGCAAAAGTGTGTGCGTTGCTGGCATCAACGCTACGACATTGGCGAACATCCTGAGCATCCAGAATTATGCGGTCGCTGCGTAGAAAACGTCGCTGGCAATGGCGAGATTCGTCATTATGCTTAAGTGGCTGTGGATTTCTGCGCTGACGCTGATATTGGATCAGGCCAGCAAACTGGCGGTGGATGGTTCGATGCAGTTATACGAGTCCATCCCGCTGCTGCCGTATTTTAATCTGACCTATGTGCATAACACCGGCGCAGCATTTAGCTTTCTGGCTAATGCCGGTGGCTGGCAACGCTGGCTGTTTGCCGGTTTGGCGGTGGTGATGAGCAGCGTGATCGCCGTCTGGCTGGCAAGATTGCAAAAGCACGAAACTCTGATGGCGGTGGCTTTATCGCTAGTGCTGGGCGGGGCGATTGGTAATTTAATTGATCGGGTGGCTTATGGCTATGTGATCGATTTTCTGGATGTCTATTACCAACACGCGCACTGGCCGGCGTTTAACATTGCCGATTCAGCGATATGTGTAGGCGTGGGCTTGATGTTGCTGGAGAGCTTTGGGGTTGGGCGGAAGCCGGTTGATGCGTTGGAGTAATCGATAACTTATGGCTCGGCCTTTGTGCAGGTAAAAGTTAAGTGTCGTTTGCAGAACATAAACCGATTCATCCGCAAAGCCAGTTGCGCCTTCTCAAACGACCAGAATGGTTGCTGACGTATCAAAAGATGCCAGCGATCATTTGAACCATAAAAGCCAAATCTCAATTCATCTTCAAACTGTGCCTCGTGCCATTCAATAAATCCGAAGTAATCCGGAGTGCTGGCCATATCAACAACCTTGCCGGCTGGGTTTAACAGATAAAACCAATAGTTTACGCCGTCGAAATAATCATACGCTGTGACCACCAAGCACAAAGAGCCAAACTGATACTGTGCAGCCAGTTCGTCACCATAAACCAGCACAGCCAATGCCTTACCGTCCATAAGCAGACGACGCTGATAATCGCGTTGTTGATGGCTGGCAGGTAATTCTAATAAAGAGAATTTTTCGACGGGCAACATGCTTTAACTTACATTTAACGCATTGGACTCATAGATAACGGTCTCAGCAAAGTCATTTTTCGCTCACAATAAAAATCGTCGTCGGCTGGGCCGCCTAGCGGATTGCCGTCAATAGCGTGTGGCAAAGCTGACAATTTGACAAGTAAATCTGCTTTTGCTGCTGATTATAAAGATGTTTTTCATTGGCATAATGCTTGCAATCTGATTATTAGCGTCTGCCGATCGCACTTAGCTTGCTTTTCTGTAGCGCTTTTTCTTTGGCTTCCGGGACCAGAACATGCCTGCAACTTTTGAGCTTAAAACCAACGACGAACAGCAATATTTCTTTAATTTCCTTAACAGCAAGGGCGAACTCATTTTGATGAGCGGCGATTACGACAACAAGGATGAAG
>CAIOHN010000323.1 GCA_903858105.1 uncultured Pseudomonadota bacterium
CGGCCGCACTGGCCGGGCGGGCGCGAAAGGTCTGGCCCTGAGTTTATGCAGTGAAGCGGAACTAAATCGCGTCCAAGCCATTGAAGAGTATATGGCTATGTCTGCGAAGTGGGATGAAATCGCGCCGTTTAAATTGGGCCCAGAACAGCGCTTTTTACCGCCGATGGTCACCTTGTGGATAGATGGCGGTCGTAAGGATAAAATGCGTCCCGGCGATATTTTGGGCGCGTTGACCGGCGCGGACGGTATAACCGGCAATGACGTTGGTAAAATCGATGTGTTTGAAAAACATGCTTATGTCGCGATAAAACGCGGTGCTGTGGATAAAGGCTTGGCCTGTTTGCGCGGCGGCAAAATCAAAGGTCGTAGTTTTAATGTCCGCAAGTCGCAATGGTGAGATTGATGTAAATAGCTGGGCGGAAAAGTCGCTCGGCTGATTGCTAATAGTCAATCTGACTAAAGACCGAATGACTAAAAGGCAGCTCTAAAAATCCCCCTTACCTCAGGAGGCCGTCATAAAATCCCCTCTCCTCGCGGGAGGGCTAGGGTCAATGCCGTTAAGTTAAGAAGTGTAGATGCGAATTTATTCGCACGACGGGTGTTTTCAGGTCGAATAAATTCGACGCTGCCCCAACAAACTGCTTAACTTAACGGCATTAGGGTTAGAGTGAGGGGCTACAAATCAGTAAACTATTTTTTATACACCCTCATCCTAACCTTCTCCCGAAGGGAGAAGGAACTGTTTCGTCTTTTACTTCAGCCTCCTGAGGTAAAAGGGATTTTTAGCGCAAGCCAACGCGTATGACTTGCCAATTACCATAACTTAAACAAGCAACTTTAGCCCGTGTCAGCAAAAACCCACATCAGCTATCTGGACACCATTCGCGGCCTGGCGGCTTTAGCCGTTATCAGCGAACATTACGTCATTGCCTACGGCCTGCCCTGCGAAACACCCTTTTGCCAGCAAGTGCTGGATTTTTCGCCGCTGCATATCTGGTGGGATGGCTCGGCGGCGGTGTCCATGTTTTTCGTACTCAGCGGGCTGGTATTATCTTTGCGCTATTTTCGGGACGGTCACCACCCTGATATGGCGGAGTTTCATTTGGGGCGGTTTTTGATCAATCGAATGTTTCGGATCTGGCTGCCCTATTTACTGGTATTACTCATCAGCGCCGGTTTGTTTACCTACACCTTCGACAGCGCGATTGTCCAAACCAGCATGCCGGCAACTGCCTGGATAACTGAGATGTGGCATAACTATCCCTTAACGCCCGCCGACATGCTGCGCGAAAGCTTTTTATTAAATCTGCCCTCGTTGATTGTGCTACTACCGCAAGCCTGGACTTTAAGCATCGAACTGGTATTGTCGCTGTTATTGCCGCTGGGCTTGTTATTGGCCTCGCGCGGCACCGGCTGGCTGGTATTTTTTGCCTTGATGGCGACCAGCTTGTTGGGTGTGTCATTTTTTCTGCTGCATTTTTTATTAGGTTTAACGATTGCCCGATATTACACAGGACTGACGCAATACCTTGCTAGCCGCACCTGGCATCGACGCTTTGTTTTGTTACTGGGTTTGACGCTGTATACCAGCAGCACTTTTGTACCCTTTGACTTGATTGGTGAGGCAGCAAGCTGGTTAGCGTCTGGTTTAGGTGCCGGCCTGATTTTGATGTTTGTCCTGGGTTCGGCACACACCCAAACCCTGCTATCGCAGCCGGTTTTGCGACAAATCGGCAAAGTCTCTTACAGCGCCTACCTGAGCCATATGGCGATACTAATTTGCCTGACACCACATATTTTAAAGCTTTTGGAGGCAGTTACCGAAAACCGGCTGGCACTGTGGCTGGGCGGCTGGTTGCTGACCGTGGCTTTTACTCAGGGTGTGTCGCTGCTGTTTTATCAATGGGTGGAGATGCCCAGCATGACGATGGGACGCAGAATCACCAACGCTTTTGATGCAACGGACAGCGCAAAGTTATAATTAGAACACTCTTTCATTTGTTTACTTAAAAGCCATCATGCGTTTAACAGCTTGCCTTTGCTCACTATTTTTTATCGTCAGCCTCAATGCCACGGCCGGCTCGACTGCGCAAGACTGGGCAAAGATTGTCGCGCCCAACCAGCAAGCGCCCAGCCAGGCCATAGGTACCTATACCAGCGGTTGTATCAGCGGCGCGGCCAGCTTGCCACTGGAGGGTACCGGTTATCAAGTGATGCGTTTATCGCGTAACCGTTATTTTGGTCATCCCCAATTAATCGGTTTTATCCAGCAACTGGGCCAAATCACGGCCGAGCAAAAATTGGGAAGCTTGCTGATAGGCGACTTGGGCCAGCCACGCGGCGGCCCCACTTTAAGCGGACACCGCAGCCATCAAAGCGGTCTGGATGTGGATATTTGGTTCTTGCTGCTGGAACCGACCCATAACCGGTTGTTAAGCGCGAATGAACGCGAAACCTGGAGCGCGCCCTCCTTAGTCAACGCTAAAACCGATGCTGTCGATTACCGGCATTGGACCACCGATCTGGCTAAAGTGTTGGAAGCGGCTGCCAACCAGCCGGAAGTGGATCGGATATTTGTCAATGCCAGCATCAAGCGCGAGTTGTGTACCCGTCAAACTGATGTGTCAGCTAGTTGGTTGCGTAAAATCCGACCCTGGTGGAAACACGACGATCATTTTCATGTGCGTTTGAAATGCCCACCGCATAATCCAAATTGCCAATCACAAGATCCTTTGCCCGCAGGCGATGGCTGCGATGCCAGCTTGGCCTGGTGGTTTTCCGCGGAAGCCAAAGCGCCATCCAAAAGCGTACCGCTGCCCCCACCGCCCTTACCGGCCTTGTGTGAGCAGTTGTTACATCAGCCTTGAATTGGCTGAGCAGAAACAGCGGCCAGCCAAGCGGCTAAACGCGTAAATTAAATTTTGTTTGTACGAGGTACAAATGCCCGATTACCAGCTCAATTGCCAACTTGATCAAGATTGCTATAGAGTAGGCCGACTGGCCTTATCGGAACTGTTGATGATGAACGATAGCCAATA
>CAIOHN010000324.1 GCA_903858105.1 uncultured Pseudomonadota bacterium
GATTTAAATATCGCAGCTGGCGCGGTTCTGGATGTCTCTGGACGCTGGGTTAACGACTTAAGTGCTGGCTATGACGCCACACCGACCGATCCGCTATTTGTGGATGGCGGAAGCATCAAATTAAGCTCGGTTGGTGATCTTTATCTGAAATCTGGCTCTGTATTAAATGCCAATGGCGGCGCGCAATTGAGATTGAACGGCGCTATCACTGGCGGTAAGGCTGGCAGTATTTCGCTGATTGCCAAAGGTCCGGTCGGACAGGCATCCAAAGTGCATCTTGACGGGCAATTACGTGCCGCATCGATGACGAAAGGCGGAAGTTTGACCATCAGCAGTGGTGAAATCATTGTTGGCAACGCATTAGTATCGGCCCTAATCGATCCTCTAAGATTGGTCATCAACAACGGAGCGTTTGCGTTCGATCCAGAGTCCGGTTTTTCTGAAGTTAATTTAGTGAGTAATTTTGCCGGTGTGACGGTGGCATCTAATGCGCAATTGGATTTGAAGACTAAAAATTTAGTTCTTGATGCCAATTATCTAAATAAGCCCTCTGATAGCAATCTTCGCGGTTTTACACATTTAGAACTATTGCCAGAGCATGCAAGGCTGCCGTATAAATTAAACCTGAATGCAGAGTTGGACGCGCGAGTAGAAACTGGCAGTTCCATCGTAACCGATAAAGGATCGACCATCGCATTACTGAGTAACTCCGGCAGTATTTTTGTCGATGGTACCTTGCAGGCCTTGGCCGGTCGGATTTCTATGGAAATCAGACCAAATGTGGCCCTGGAATATCAAGCCAATCAAGCCATTTGGGTTGGCGAAAACGCCAAATTATTTGCGCAAGGCACAACCAGACTCGATCCAATCGATAGTCTAGGAAATCAAAGCGGCCAGGTATTGGCTGGCGGCGAAATTAATTTATATGCCGAGCGAGGCGCTGTTATTTTGGCGGAAGGATCGCGACTGGATGTTTCTGGAACTCAGGCTAACCTAGACATTTTGCAACCGTCTATCGGACGCGGTTTTGCGTACGCTAAAAAAATGATAGGGTCGGACGCCGGCTCGATCAAAATTGCAGCCGCAGAAGGCGTGGTTATGGATGGCAATATGCGTGGACAATCTGGTTCGGCAGATACCCGAGGCGGCTCACTGTCCGTATCACTCAATAGATCCAGACGCTTTTTACCCGACCAGCCGACAGTACCTTATCCCGATGATCCCTTAGTGATCAATGTTATTCAGACTGCGCCACGATCTTTATCCAGAACAGCCAAATTTGGCGATGATTTGCCAGATGAATTGACTGGCAAAGCCTTGTTACATGCCGATAATTTAAGCGCTGGCGGCTTTGCGGACTTATCTCTGAGCAGCATGGGTCTGGTGGCCTTTTTGGGCAATGTCGATCTGAAGACTTCAGAACGCATTGTCATCGACGCTGCTTCAATCGTCGCCGCTGGCGTGGATGGCGGCCAAGCGGGCAATATCCAATTAAGCACCGGTTTCTTACAACTGGGTTCGAGCTTGAATCGCGATTTGGCGGGTACGGCAAATACTGGTAATGGACGCTTTATCGGTAATGCGCGTTGGATACAATTGAACGGCGCGACACGTTGGGATGGATTTAAGCTGATTACGTTAAATAGCGGCCACGACATTCGCGGTGTCGGTTTACGTAATGGCGATGATCAACGAGATTTCGTCGGCGGATTGGTCACGGCTGCTGATCTGGATTTACGTGCCACACAGATTTATCCAACGACATTGAGCAATTTTACCTTCGCAGTCGTTAACAATCCTGACGGGGTTATCACAATCTCCGGTAGCGACACGGACAAATCGCCCATGTCGGCAGGTGGCTCATTGACCTTGAGTGCGTCTGTGATTAACCAAAATGGGGTATTGAAAGCGCCGCTGGGCAACATAAACCTGAAGGCAAGTACCACACTAACAATTGGCCAAAACAGCCTGACATCGGTATCTGCAAAAGGCCAAATCATTCCGTTTGGCGTGACCCAAGGTGGTTTGGATTGGCTGTATCCGTTAGACGGCCTACGGAATTTGGTGATAGACGCAGCGCCGGAAAAACGTGTGGTTTTTGATGCGCCTGATATCAACATCAAAACAGGTAGCCGCATTGATGTTTCTGGTGGCGGCGATATTCAGGCTTACGAGTTTCAGCCTGGTGCGGGTGGCTCGTTTGATTATTTGCAACCGGGTAGCGCAAGCTATCAGGGTGGTTTTGCCATTTTACCCAGTCTGGGTAGCCAATTGGCACCTTATGATCATTACGAATCACAGAGCTTCCCGTATGCACCGGGTACCACCGTTTATTTGAGCGGTACCGACGAACTGGCAGCTGGTGAATATGCCATCTTGCCCAGTCATTATGCCTTGTTACCGGGCGCGTTTTTGATCACGCCGCAGTCGGGTACGCAAGACCTCGCTGTCAAGCAAGCTACGGTTGATGGCTTGTCGATTGTGCCCGGCTATTTGATGCAGGCCGGTAGCGGCACCAAGGATTCACGTAATAGCGGCTTTAAAGTGGAGAATGCGGCTGATGTCAGGTTGAATTCAACTTACGATATTCATGGCGGTGATCAATTTTTTGCGCAAAACGCGTTGAAAAAAGAACTCGCTACACCTGGATTGTCAATGGACGCCGGTCAGATTTCTTTGGTGGCTCAGACTCGCTTGGTGATGGACGGTCAGTTTATTACCGACGCCCAACAAGGCGGTCGTGGCTCCAGAATGGATATAGCCGCCAATCGTATCGTCGTTACCGACCAGTTAAGTGAAGTGCCGGTTGACGGCACCTTGGAAATTCTGGCCGATAATCTTAACGCCTTGCGTGTGGATAGCTTATTACTAGGTGGCGCGCGCAGTCGCAATCTAAATAATGCCAACGAAACCGATTTGCAAGTAACTGCGCAGGAAGTTGTGTTTACCGCAGACTCAGTTGTTGAAGGTAGTGAATTCATGTTGGCCGCAACCAGCAATGTTGAATTGCAAAGCGGCGCCAAACTGATTGCTGACCGTCAGGCAAATAGTAGCGATCGCGTGTTGAATGTCGTTGGCGACGGGGCTTTGTTAAGGGTCTCCAGTAGCGGACAAGTCACGTTGAATAGAACTGGCGCTAGCGGTGTTGATGGCAAGTTACAGTTAGCGGATGGTTCCGAGCTTAATGCAGAGCAGGGCTCGATACTTCTGGATGCCAGTCTATCGTCGCAATTACTTGGCGATATTCAGATGAAAGGCGGGTCGTTAAATTTGGCCGCCAACAAATTGAATATCGGTGAGGTCGATGGTCTGGGCGGTGATGCCTTAAATCTGTCTAACCGTAAGTTGACCGACCTTACCGTTGATGAGTTGATATTGACAGCACGCGATAGCATTGGCGTATACGGCAAACTTGGGCTTTTGGATGACAGTGGCGCTTTCAAGCTTGACGAAAACGGACAAATTCAAGCACTGCATTTTGAGCATCTGTCGATTAATGCCGCGGGCTTGCTGGGCTACGGCAAAGATACCGACAAAGCAAGATTGTCAGCCGGTACACTGAATATACAAAATACCGCACAAGCCCAAAATCTGCAGAGTGTGAGCGGCACCGGACAATTGGACATATCCGCTGACACCATTGCGATGGGGACAGGTAAATTTTCACTATTGGGTTTTGATGCGGTCAATATGACCGCCAAGAATGCATTCAACGCCAGTAGCTCTGGTTCTTTGACGGTTGGGAAAGACCTTAATTTGCACGCCGGATTGCTGACTGCAGATGGCGGCACCAAGTATGGCATCAGCGTCGCGGGGCACGCTAATGTGCAGGCATTGAGCGACGGTACTGCGGTTGCTAAAGGATTCGGCGGCGCACTTGAATTGACGGCAAACGCTATTGATTTTAATGCAACAGCGGTTTTGCCTTCCGGTCGTTTTGGGTTGCGAGCACTGAACGGCGATGTGATTTTGGGCGACCAAGCCAAGCTTGATTTGGCTGGCCGTGAAGTAATATTTGCCGACAAAGCGGTCTATACATCGGGCGGTCATTTTTCAGCGGTTGCTGATCATGGTAACGTCAAGCTGGCTGTGGGATCGCTGGTTGACGTTGATAGTGGCGGCAGTAACGCCGCGGGAGGTAGCCTGACGTTTAAGACACCTGAGAAATCGGTAATACTGTTGGGCGAATTGCAAGCCAAAGCCGGCAATGCTGTGATCGATGTCAAGAATTTTGACTCGCAAACCAGCTTTGATTCAATGCTGACAGCACTGGCTGAGGCTGGTGTTGATCAGTCTATTTATTTGCGTTCGCGTGCCGATAATTTCTCACAAAACGGCGTCAACATCAGCGCACAGACTATAACCTTGGTCGCCGATCAAGGTGCAATCAATCTGAATGCCGGCTTGCATGCGGACGCTGCGGACCGCGGCGGTAATATCAATGTTTATGCAGCTGACGGTATTACACTGGCTTCCGGGGCCAACCTGACCGCAGAGGGTCTTGCCAGCGGTGCTGGCGGCGGTAAAGTCTTGCTATCTTCAGTAGATAACGATTCCGACAATAATAGCGGAATCTATATACAAGACGGTTCGAGTATTTCTGTGGGCGGCAATGGCGGACAAGGCGGCGACGTGACGCTGCGGGCATTGCGGACAAGCAATGGCATAAATATTCAACCGATTGCCGGCAAGGTCAGCGGTTACAGCAAGTTTTCTGCGGAAGGGGTTAAAAAATACCTTAACGCCGATTTGGGGAATGATGGGCAGATTAACGCTGCAGACATCACAATCATCAAAACCCAGACTAGCGCCTATATGAGCGCTGCCAACATGCAAAATGTGGCTAATTTGGCCAATGGCTTGAGCCTGATTGCCGGTGTGGAAATTAATTACACGGGTAATTTAACGCTCAAAGACAATTGGGATTTGATGAGCTGGCGCTACGACAAACTGGCGGACGCCAATATCTGGAATGATGTCGCTGGTGGGTTAACGATTAAAGCAAGCGGCTATTTTAAAGTAGATAAATCGCTTTCCGATGGCTTTAAAAACACAGTCTTTAGTTACGCTGGCGGATCGGTCAATATCACCGATAAATTACAGGGCGGCGAATCATGGTCTTACAATTTGGTGGCCGGAGCAGACACCACTAGCGCCGATGCTAAGGCCATAGTCAAAATTGATACTAGTGCCGATACTGAGGCTGATTCCGACGCACCAGTGAATTCCGGGAATGTGGTGTTGGCGTCTAGCGCAGTCATTAGAACTGGTGCAGGCGATATGAGCGTGACGGCGGCAGGGGACATCACTTTCACCGATGGTTCGTCTTCTATTTACAATGCGGGCAGACCGACTGAAGTTTCTCCGTATGGTAGTCTGAAAGACCGTTTCGTTGGTCAATCGTTTTACACCGAATATCCGGTAGCCGGTGGCGATTTGGCCTTGACTGCTGGTGGCAATATTAATGGCGCGGTGGTAAAAAATAATGACTTTAACGATTGGTTATTCCGCATCGGTAGCTGGAACCCGGCCACCACCGACCATTCTGGACAAAGGCCGTCCGCGTGGGGAGTGACACTGGGTTATATCAACGCGACGACGCTTAATCCTGCAAAAGGGACCAAATCGTTCTTTCAACAAAATGTCGGCTCGTTTGGCGGCGGAAGTGTCAAAGTATCGGCTGGCGGAAATATCAGTAATCTGGATGTGATGATGCCGACCACCGGCAAGCAGATCGGTGATGCCGACAATAGCACAGCTGGCAGTTTTGATTTTTTAACTAACCAAGTGCAAGTAAATGGCGGCGGTAGCATGCAGATCAATGCCGGCGGCAATATTGCCGGTGGTAGCTATTTTCTGGGTAAAGGCAACGGCAGTATGACGGCCGGCGGTCAAATTACAGGTGGCAGCCGCTTCCAGAATGGCCCGGAACTGTTGATCGGTGATACGCGTTTTAATGTGAATGCGGGTACTGGCGTCAGCCTGACTGGTGTATCGGATCCGATGATCGCGCATAAAGCCGATATGAATTTTTTTAGCTACAGCACTTCCAGTGCACTAAATGTCAGTTCGCTGTCCGGCGATGTGGTCTTGGGGGCGGATGGCACTATTTTTCCTAGAACCAACCCCAGTTCCAATCAACAAGTATTGGCTGCGATTTACCCGGCGTCCTTAAATGCGCAAGCCTTAGGCGGCAGTTTGAAGATTATGGACGAGATCATTCTGTTTCCGTCAGCACAGGGTGATTTGAATTTATTTGCCCAGCAAGATATTACAGCCGAGGTTGGTATCAGGCTGGGTATGTCCGATGCGGATCGCAGTTTGTTACCTGCTGCCGAAGCGCCTATCGCACGGAATAACATGGCCGACGCCGTGGGTCGGGTCAGTCCGTTCGGAGCGCAGCCTAAATTGCTGCATGCCAATGTACCAGTGCATCTTGGAAATGATTTACCGGCACGTTTGGTTACGTTGCAAGGCGATATTGAGAATGTCGTATTCAATTTCCCCATGAAAGCCGTCGTAAAAGCCGGTCGCGACATGGTGAATCTGTCCTTGCTGATCCAGCATGTTAATCAGGACGATACCAGCGTGCTTGAGGCTGGTCGTGACGTGCGCTATACCAGTGATCGCGATCCGAAAACTGGTGGTTTGCTTGATAATTCCGCAAAAATTGAAGTGGGCGGCCCGGGTGAAGTGCTGGTCAAAGCTGCGCGCAATATCGATTTGGGGGCCTCAGGCGGTATTTCGACGGTGGGTAACGTCATCAATACCAGTTTGGCCGAGCATGGTGCTAATTTGACTATGCTGACCGGTGCCAATGGTGAGTTGGATTATGCCGGATTTATCGCTACCTATTTAAACGGTAGCGCTAATTATGCCGAGGTTGATCAACGCGCCAGATTGTGGATTACCGATTTCATGCGCCAACGTACCAATGATCAAACCATGACTGATCAGATGGCCATGGCTGAGTTTGCCAAATTGAAATCCAGTGATTTCGTTGCCATTCAGCCTAAGCTAAACGCGATCTTGATGCCAGTATTCTTTAATGAGATTAAGGAATCAGGCAAGGCATCTGCGGGTAGTGGCAGTAAAGATAACAAACGGGGTTACGCCGCCATAGAGCAGATGTTTCCAGGTAGTGATTGGAGTGGCGATTTAAGTATGTTCTTCAGCAAGATTCAAACAATCGACGACGGTAACATTAATTTGGTGGTGCCGGGTGGATTCGTTAACGTCGGCTTGGCCACATCCTTTGCTGGTGCCAAGGATCCTTCTGAATTGGGTATTGTGGTACAGCGTCAGGGCGATATCAAGGTGATGGTTGACGGCGACTTTATGGTAAACACCTCGCGGGTATTTGCCTTGGATAGTGGCGATATCATGGTCTGGTCATCTAATGGCAACATCGATGCCGGGCGTGGCGCGAAATCGGCGATTGCCGCGCCACCGCCTGTCATCAGCTTTGATGAAAAAGGTAATATGAAAATCGAATTTCCGCCGATTGTTTCGGGTAGCGGTATTCGGACGGCGGCAAGTTCCGCAGGTCTGGAGCCGGGAGACGTATATTTGTTTGCGCCTAAAGGTGTGATTGATGCTGGCGAAGCTGGTATAGGCGGCAATAACGTATTCTTGGTTGCAACGGCAGTATTAGGCGCTAACAACATTCAGGTGAGTGGTGTTGGAACGGGTGTGCCAGTGGCATCAACCGGCAGTGTCGCCGCAGGATTGACCGGAACCAGCAACATGAGCGCTGGCGTCAGCCAAATGGCCGAAAGCTCTGTATCAAATCAGAGTAACAACACTGATAAGCAAGTGATGAAAAACGCTATCCTAGGTATGTTGACGGTAGAGATACTTGGATTTGGCGACTAGCCATAAAATTTATCGGAATGCGCCAACGCCTTGAGGAATTTGGGGTTTTGGCCAGATTAGAACGAAAATTTAAGTGAACCAGCA
>CAIOHN010000325.1 GCA_903858105.1 uncultured Pseudomonadota bacterium
CAACTGCTTTAAAGCTCAGGTTTGTTGAGAATTTTGCATTAAACTTATCGGTTAAATCGTGGCGCTGCAGTAATGGCCTATGCTTTTTCAACCAGGCTATTTGCGCCTTGGTGTAGTCGTGCTTAATCATGCTGATTTCTCACGTTTTAGTTTGGCGGCGATATCAAGCCTTACCATGGCAATAGTCGCCCGATTAATATCAGGGTGATTATGTGGGCCAAAATCTTCATGGATTGCCAGCGCCATCATTTCGCGCCGGGTTATTTTTTCCATATTCGATAATTCTAGGTTTTCTTTATTGCAATCGACTAAGACGATTACGTCATTAATAGTCAGTGGGCCAAAGTTCTGTTCCCAAATTACTCGGTGCAGTTTTTTGTAATGATGCGTGCCTTCTTTAACTTTGACGGTTAAGAATCCGGCGGTATCTTTTCTGAACGATCCTACCGGATTTACGCGCCATGGCTGTTGACCAGGCTTAAAGCTCGTTGATCCTGATACGCCGGTTTTAACGCCTTTATTCCATGGCTGCCTGCCTTGTTTGTATTGGTGCGGGTTGACAATACCCATGCTCAGGCATTTGTCATGCAATCTTCCTGTTTTTAGATCGGTCTGGAATGCTTGATTGAATGCCTGGGCTAGCTCTGGCAATCGCATTTGTGGCCGATTCGCCACCAACCAGGCGCATTGCTCTGGCGTATAGCGATGGTAGCGTTTGGCCGGCATGCTATTTTTCCTGCGCCAACATGGCGGGGAGTTTTGCTTGCACGCCGTATTCGGTTCTGAATTCAGCGGCTTCCAGCACCAGTTTCGCGTTGGCGATGATGTCACGGGCGATCTGGCTGGTTGCCTTGCTGCGCTCGATCTCAATATTCATTGCTTCACCATTTGCGCTGGTTAAGCGCTCCAGCTGGGTGAAGAGGGCGGTGTTCAGTGTGCTAAGGTTATTTTCTGCTGTTGTGCTCATTTTGCTCGGTTCCTGTCGGTTGTGCTGGTGGCGATCAGTCGTTTTTGTAAGCGATGCCAGCGGCGTTGCTGCCAGGCGTAAATTATTGTTATCAGCTTATTTACCGTGCTGGATTCCGTCATTTCTGACAACCTTGCAGCAGCATAATCATGCCGCGCTGATTGCCAGACTTGAATAATAGAGCTTTGTCTGAAAAGGCTATTTTTAAACCGGGAGCGTTTTTAATTAGATTAAAATACGGTAATTGAACGGCATAACCTTCAATAAAAACAGCTGGAATGGTGAATAAGGGCCTGCTACTAACTTCAAAGTTATCAATCGGCCTGAACACCTTATTTTCGTGCGCGTGCGTTATGTCGTAAAACTTATCCAGAAAATAATCAGGCACGTGCGGCCATCCTTTTTTGCCTGGCTCGATTAGCGCTATAAATCCATTAGCCGCCACTGTTTCATTGCCCATTGTGTGCGGATGTTTACAAACTGTTCTCAGGTCGTATTCGTCGCAAAAATACTCTAGCAGCAACTTAGCTTTCATGATTGCACCTTTGGCCCTTCGGGCATTTCCGCCCAATGCGCTACTGATCCCGGTGTTAACTGTTCTCCGGATGTGGTGAACCATTGGCCCTGGAAGTGATAACCGAGCCAAACGGGTTCATTAAGCGTTGGGTGGAACAGCAAGACAGTCATTTCATCGTCTGGCAGCTGGCCAGCAGCATTGACCCAGTAAATGCGCTCTTTCATGCGGCATCACCCAGGCGCTCGATGTCCTGGCGGATGTAACCCAGCAGTGCGCGGGTATTGCCAGGCAGCAAATCGTTGTTTTCCATTTTTTCGAGCAAGGCCAGTTTTTCGGCTTTGCGCTCGATCGCGGGGATGTCGTCTTCGGAAGCGGTTCTGATCATATTGACCATCGCCAGCAGGCTGCGATCGAGGTAATCGGAGGTATCAAATTTGACGATGATGATCTGTTCGCTGATGGCGTCCAGTTCGTTGGGGCTGGCGCCGGTATGGCTGTCGGTGTCGCGGATGGGTTCCAGTTCTTGTTCGGTCTGGGTTTCTTTGGCGTCATCAGTTTTACCATCGTCTTCTTGCCAAACCAATAACGAGGTTCGACCCTTGGAAGTAGTTCGCCAGGTCAATCTTGATCTGCCGCCGACAATTTCAGATGGCCCATTTTCGACCTGGTCGTTTGATCGCAGCGCGTTTAATATTTTGCTGACCTGGTCGGTGCCATCGGTGAAATAGTTGTGATACTGCTTAGGTATTTTTTCAAATACTTCGGCAGTAGTTATAAATTCAGTGCCGGCATCCAATAAGATTTCCATCACTATTTGTCGCTGAGTCGCCATCGTTAAACTCCTTTGATAGCATTGGTTAAAACGTCAACCAGCCAATATTTGTCGATCTTGGCAAAGTTGATTTCATGGGTGTGATTGATCAGCAGCCTGCGCAGATCAGCCGCGGTAATTTGGTATTCCAGATCGGTGATGTCGGTACGTTTTTTAGCGGCCAGCATGCCGTCGGTGATGTAACGTTTGATGCGGTCATTAGTGACGCCGAATAGCGTGGCAACCTGGCCAAGACAATACACGCCTGCATCAATGCGGCTTTGGCGGGATTTCAGGCCCATGTCCTGCATTTGTGCACGGATCGCGACTAGCGATCGATTAGGCGCGCCGCGTCTAACGAGCATGGCATTGATAGCCACCAGCGATTTGTGGGCGTTATCCTCTAACAGCTGACATTGCCAGTCTTGCCAGGGGTGCAATTTGCGATGCTCTGGCACAACGCCTAATTCAGATGCGCGGCGGTGTATTGTGCCGCTGGTTTTACCCAGCAGCTTTTTAAGCTTGGTCACGCTGCCGAGGTTATACGATTGGGATTGATAAGCCTGGATGATCAGCTTATCTTCCTGCTCGGTAAAATTAATGCGTTTCATGTTTATAGGGCTTGGTGTGAAGCGAGCATTGCGCCGTCATTCAGGCTGCTGACTTTGTCCAGCAATCTATCAACGACTGTTTTGCAGTGCTGGTGCCTGGTCAACATGCTTTCTGCTTTCAGAATGACAGCGGTATAAATGTCTCTAGCGTTGCCGCCCAGTTCCCAGGTTTCAATACCCATTCGGGTAACTTCATCGACTACAAACGGCACGCAAGTAGTGCCTAGGCGCTTGGCCACAGCTTCACAGACTTTTTGTGCCTGGTCGGCAATAAAAGCTCTAGATTCGGTGTCGGTCATTTTAGGTAAGGTGCCGGTTTGCATGATTGCCTCCTGGATTAAAGGGGTTGATGGCCCAACGATCTAGGCGATTGCTGATATGGCAAAAGCAATCGATTCGATCAGCATCAGTCCTGTCGACTGATACCTCTACAAAAAACTGCTCAGGCCTTTTTGGTCGGTGCCTGAGGACACCGTGTTGAGCCATCACGAAAACCCTGCCAACCATTGCCTGGAGAGTGCCGGGTGTTTAGTCCCTGGCGGCAGGGTTTTCGTGATGGGCCTAAAAAAGACCCGCTATCAAAGCCGGGTCAGCACAGGAGGTCTCACATAACTGAGCGCTTGCTCGGTTGTCTAGCAATTTATTGCTAAAACAGAAATGTGTCAAGCAATACTTTGCTAAGTCATGTAAAATTTTTGACCTACAAACTATTTTTAATTGGCAGGTATTGAAATGGAAAAGGTTTTAGAACTATCGGATGAAATGGAGGATGTTAAAAAACGGGTTGCTGCTGCGCTGCATGTCGCTGTATTTGGGATGGGTCAGACGGGGATAGCGACTACGCGAGTTTTGATGGCGCCATATACAGAATATAGCGCTATAGATGTGCAGAAAGTTGCGGTTAATCTATTGAAAAGTGCCCTAGTTGAGCTGCTATTAAGCGAGCATCATCAGCCGTCTGAGCGGATTCTGAAAGATCAAGCCGAATACCTGTCTTTTGTTTGTGGAGACGGGTAATCAAGTGATAAAAACCAGTTTCAGGCAATTGGATAACATTGCCCGGGAATAGGTCGCGATCAGTGCTAAATCGCTTGGGGTTGCTGTCGTCTACGTCGGCAAGAAAATAAAGGCGATAAGTGTTCATTCAGAATACCAAAATGCGTTTTAAATTAATTGGTTCCGGTCTTTTCTATTGAACTATAGCGCACCTCATTTTCAGCGATGCGAGCAATATTTTCTCTAGATTCTAATGGCACCTGCGAATAGCACTCGATTACTTTTTCTATTCTTTTTGTGGTGAGTTCTTCGATTGGTAAATTTGGAATCATTAAATGATATGGTTCCAGACCGTAATAATTTGCAATTGTCTCTATAGTGTCAGAGCGTATGCTTTCAACGGTGCTGTTGTCGTCAAACAAATAGCTAACTGATCGCTGGCTGATTCCTATTTTTACGCCTATCGCAACTTGCGAAGGTCTTTTTGTTGCGCCCCTATATTCGTGTGCAATCAGTTTTCTGACATTGTTAACGATGATCTGTTTTAGTGTCTCACTCATCAGCATGACTTTAACCCCAGGCATTAGCAATGTCTTATTTGTTATCTAGCAATTCTTTGCTTGATTAATTCAGCAATGTATTGCTAAGATGTGCACATGAAAATTCTTCAGCATGTTGAAACCCTAAAAAATTTAACAGCACAGCACGGCAACTACCGACGTGTTGCTGAGCTTTCTGGCGTTAATTTTCATTGGCTTCAAAAATTTGCGATCGGCGCAATTCAAAACCCGACTATTGAAAACATCGCCAAGCTCCAAGAATTTTTCGAGAGCATCGAGAACAAAGATGCTGCTTAACTCAATTAACAAACCTCCCGTTGTTACGTCTTGCCCGGTTACAGATGCGCTGTGCCGGGCATTTTTTTGGGGTGATGTATGAATGCCATTCTTTCAAAGTCTGATTTACGGCGCTTGGAAGCCAATCGCTTTTCGGTACCCGATTCGGTTCTTGCTAAATACCCAGCCTTTATCACGCTCAGTGCATCTGATCTTGCTGAGATTGATCGTTGTGTAGCCTCAGTTGATCAAGTGCGTCCATTACTGCCTGAACAAGTGATACGGCTGCTGGATGAGGTAAGGCAAATGCTTGCTGCGTGGTCTGCTCAGGATGGTCTAGCGTTGGAAAAGCTAGGGTAATGATGGCGACATCGTAAGTGGTGTTGGCGCTAACGCTGACGCTGCTAACGATGGGCGCGGTAGTTGGTGTTTTCATGGTTTTGCTCCGGTGTTGGTTTGTATCTGTGGTGGGTTAATTCTGACACAGGAGCAGTTTTTAACAATCGGGGATTTCCCTTAGCACTTTTGGGTGGGTGGTTGTGATGTTGAAAGCCAGCATAGTGGATAAGCAGGATCTGACCGAACGTGAATCAGCAGTTTTGCAGTTGATCTGCGAAGGTGCGGTGGACAAGGTTATTGCGCGGCAGCTGGCGATCAGCATCAAAACAGTGGAAGCGCATACCGTTCACATTTACACCAAGTTGCAGGTGCGTCAGGCGAGTATCAATGCCAGATGTGCAGCGGTAGGCGAAGCGATTACGCGGGGTATGGTCAAGTTTTTAACCGTTGTCTTGATCATTTCTGCGGTTGGGTTGGATAACGATCAGGCCGCTCGTGTAGGCCGGACAAGGTTACCCAGTGTGCGAATTGTTAGGGTCAAGTCGATGGATTCTTAATGTTGGAATTTATGTTGTTTGCTGCGGTGCTGTTTTACGTGGTGATGGAGTGGGCAGCCATTGCCGTATTGCTGCAAGGCTTGTTCTGGTTCCTGGTGGGCTGTGTGCTGCTCGGGCTGCTGGCGATTGGCTATGTGCTGTATAGCTTGCTGGATATTGTGCTGGGCTGGATCTGTGATCATGTTACGGAATCAGTATTTGATGCTGATGGGGAGATTGGGAAATGATTGTTGGGTTTGCGGGTAAAAAGCAGTCGGGCAAGTCGACCGCGGCGCGTCATTTGCTGCTAAGTCACGATTTTATTACTTACTCATTTGCTGAGCCTTTAAAAGAAATGGGCGAGGTTTTGTTGGCAGCGTTAGGGTTAACGCTTGATGAAATATATGAGGTTTATGAGGGGAAAGAGCAGGTTATTCATCCCATAGGTGTCACATGGCGGCAACTTTTGCAAACCTTGGGCACTGAATGGGGTCGAACTCATATTCATCCTGATTTATGGGTGATGTGTGCCAGGGAGTTTTTTGAGCAGAACAGGCATTGCGACATAGTGATCGATGACGTGCGGTTTGAGAATGAAGCGGCGCTGATTCGCGAAATGGGGGGCGTGATAATTCATGTTTTCCGTAACACCGATCTTGTAGATGATCATAGCAGTGAAAGGGGCATAAAACCCGTTGCGCCAGATTTTGTGTGCACTAATGAAGGCAGCATAGATAGTTTCCAAAGCGATTTGGATAATCTTGTTTGGAGTTCTCGTTTTGCTATCGCTCTTTGATTACCAAGGCGAAGCCGTCAACGACTTGCGTGGCACCTATGCCGCAGGCTACAACGCGCCGCTATTGGTGCTGCCGACAGGGGGCGGGAAAACGGTCGTTTTTACCTATATCGCGACTAATGCCTCAAAAAAAGGTATGCGGGTGCTGCTGTTAGGTCATCGCCGCGAGTTGATTTCGCAAATGTCGGCGGCGCTCAAGCGTTGGGATTGTCCGCATGGTGTGATCACGCCGGATGCCAAACTGAGCAATGCGCCGGTGCAGGTTGGCATGGTGCAAACCTTGGCCAACCGCATCAAGCTGGACAAGCAAGGTCGCTATAAATTTGACCTGGTCATCATCGACGAAGCGCATCACGCGACTAGAAACAGCACCTGGGGCAAAGTATTGGCGCACAACGACCAGTCGAAATTGCTGGGGGTTAGTGCTACGCCGTGTCGTCTGGACGGAAAAGGCTTGGGCATGTCATCCCATGGATTCTTTGATGTGATGGTGATCGGGCCGAGTATGGTGGAATTGATCGAGCGTGGCCAGCTGGTCAGGCCGGTGGTGTATGCGCCATCAACCTCGATTGATCTGTCAGGCGTTAAAAAAAGAGGTGGCGATTTCGTTACGTCTGCCCTGGCGGGGGCGGTAGATCGCGCGCCGATTACCGGCGATGCGGTCGAGCATTACCGTCGCTTTGCGGATCGCCGAAGTGCGATCGCGTTTACTGTGACTGTTGAGCATGCCGGCCACGTAGTCGAGCAGTTCAAATCAAGTGGCTATCAGGCGGCTGTGCTGACCGGATCAACGCCGGACAAAGAGCGGGCACAGATGATCAGGGATTTGGGCAATGGTAGTTTACATATGCTGGCCAGCTGCAATGTGGTGTCGGAGGGGACAGATATTCCCGCCGTTTTTGCCGCGTTACTTCTCCGCCCCACCGAGTCCTACGCGCTGGCAATGCAGCAAATTGGCCGCGCTCTCCGTGCCTCCCCGGGCAAGGATAAGGCCGTCATACTTGATCATGCTGATAATGTGCGTCGCCATGGACTTCCCACCGATCAAGTCGATTGGACATTAGACGGCTTGGTGCGCAACAAACGTAAATCAGGCCTGGCGCCGACCAAGATTTGCATGGGCTGCCGGGTGCATTTGGCTTTGGCCGCGACCGTTTGCCCGGAATGCGGTCAGGTGGTTGAAAAAGGAGGCGCTTCGCGCACTGATTCGATAGTGCAGCGTGACGGCCAGCTCATCGAGTTAACCCCAGAAATGGCGGAACGTATTCGGCAGCAAAAACGCACCGAGTTAAAGAAAGCCCGTACTCGTCAAGATCTGGTCACGCTAGGTCGTGAGCGCTCATACAAAAATCCAGAGCGTTGGGCAGACAAAATTATTGAAGAACGTCGGCAATGGCAGGCTAATCGGGGAGTTAGATAGTTATGCTAACTGCGGAGCAAGAAGGCAGCTTTTTAGAGTCCATGGCCAACATGGGTTTGGCGCCGGCCAAATCACTGCAATTCAATGCCGATGGCAAGATCGTGCGTTATGCCATCAAGGATGACAAGAAAGGCAAGGTCAATGGCTGGTTTGCGCTGTATGCCAATATGGGCATTATTGCCGGCGCATTCGGATCATGGAAAACCGGTGAATCACATAGTTGGTGCTCGAAAGCTAAAAAAGAGATTACGCAGGCTGAGCGTGAAGCTTTGGCCGAAAAATATAAACAGGTCAAAGCCGAGCGCCAGGCTGAGCAGCTGCGGGTTTGGGCTGATGCCGCCAAGAAAGCGGCAAGTCTATGGGATAAAGCCGGGTCAGCCAAAGTAGGTGGTGATGGTGGCCATCCTTATCTAACAGCCAAGGGCATCAAGCCTTATGGCGTCAAAACCATGCGAGATAGTTTGGTGGTGCCTGCGCGTAATGCGGCCGGTGATATGACCACGCTGCAATTCATCAAGCCCGATGGCCAAAAGGTATTTTTAACCGGTGGGCAAATCACTGGATCGTATTTCAGCATTGGTAAGCCTGTTGGCGTGTTGCTGATCTGTGAAGGCTTTGCCACGGGTGCCAGTTTGTTTGAGGCGACAGGCTATGCGGTGGCTGTGGCGTTTAACGCTGGCAATTTAAAACCGGTAGCCGAAGCGCTGCGGGCCAAATTGCCAGACATAACGATTTTAATCTGCGGCGACAACGATACCGGCACCGAGGGCAATCCTGGATTGACCAAGGCCCGCGAGGCCGCTGCAGCGATTGGTGCCAAATATGTAGTGCCTGAATTTGGAGAAGCGGCATGAGTTCAACGGATTTTAACGACCTGGCGGCAACGCGTGGTCAGGAGGCAGTTAAGGAAGCCGTGACCCGGGCGCTATCGGATGCGACTGCTAGCGCGAGTTCCAGCGCCTCCCCGGGCGAGACGGATAAACCTGCTGCGGCAATACCGCGCAACATGGCTGACTTCGAGAAGTTGATCGAGGATGGTGATGACTTTGAATATCTGACCTATGTGTTGGTGCAGTTGATCGCTAAAGCCCAGCATCTGAAAAAGCCAGCAGTCGAGGCCTTGATCGGCAAGATTGCAAAAAAGGCGGATACCACTAAAGCCAGCTTGATGGACGAATATAAATCGCTGTCGGCCAGGTTCGGTGCCAATGTGCCCGATAGTGTAGACAGCGACGATGATGTGATTGGCCAGCTTAACCAAACGCATGCGATTTTACCGATGGGCGGCAAAACGGTGATTTTAAATCGCGAGGTCGATCCCGTGATGCACAAGCGGCTGCTGACGTTTTCCAGCCGATCAGATTTCGAGTTGAAATACTGCAATCGCAAAGTGTTCGAGCACGGTGATGAGATTGGCTGGGGCGAATACTGGCTGAATCATCCGGATCGGGCCGAATACAAAGGCATGGTATTTCAGCCTGGCGAAAATGAGCCCGGTTATTTGAATCTGTGGCAAGGCTGGGGCTTAGAGCCTGCGGCGGGTGATTGCCAAGCTTACTTAGAATTTGTGCATGAAGTCATATGCAGTGGTGATGATGAATTGTATGACTACATCATCAACTGGTGTGCGCACCTGGCGCAGCGCCCGCAGGAGTTACCGGAAACAGCCTTGGTTTTCCGGGGGCGTGAAGGGATCGGCAAAAATACATTTATCGAGCCGTTGGCCGCCATCGTCGGCAGTGAGCATTATCTTATGCTTAGCAGTTTGAACCAGGTCACGGGTCGCTTCTCAGGACACTTGGCCAACGCCTTGCTGATCTTCTGTAATGAATCGGTATGGGGTGGTGATAAGTCGGCGCAGGGCGTGTTGAAGTCGATGATTACCGATCCTATTCAGCCGATTGAATACAAGGGCCGCGATCTGTCGATGGTCAAATCCTTCCGCCGCTGTATTTTCGCCACCAATGAACAATGGGCGGTGCCGCGAGGCGCTGACGACCGTCGCTACGTCATTACGGATGTGAGTGATGAGCGTAAGGGCGATTGGCAATACTTCAAAAAGCTGAATGGGTTGATGCGTGATGGCGGCGGCACGGCGGCGCTGTTTGCTTATCTGCTGCAGCGTGACCTGAAAGAGTGGCACCCCAGGCAAATTCCCGAGCATGTCAGTCGGCGCGGACTGGATCTCAAGCTGATGAGTGCGCCCAGTGTGGTGCGCTGGTGGTTTGAAGCCTTGGTGCTGGGCTATCTGTATGACGACGGTGATGCCTACTCTGAAACCCGGTCGGCTGTCTGGCCAGAGACCATCAAGCGCGAGACGCTGCGTAATCTCTATCTCGGCTACTGCAAGCAAAACAATATCCCTCACTCCGAGCAAATGCACACGGTTGGCACATATCTCAATAAATGGGGCGTGAAGAGCTTTCGACCGCGGGAGGAAGGCACTCGGCCGTATTTTTACCGATTGCCGAGCATTGATGAGTCCAGGTCGATATTTGGGAAGCTTTGGGGGGTTGATGAGTCAGTTTGGTCTGGTGAGGAATCGGGTTAGGTCTTAGACCGGTCTAAATCCATAGAACTGACAAACCCGCGAATTTACTGGGGCGGTCTAGGCGGTCTATGCGGTCGAAGCGTTTTGTTTGTTTGCTGCTGTGGGTAATTTCTGTGTGATGTGTGAGACAGAGATTATTTTTTTTAATTATCTATTTATTACTTAGACCAATTAGACCACCTAGACCAGCCCAGTAAAATAAAGGATTTTTGGTCTAAAAGCGGTCTAGGTGGTCTTGGGTTTTTAATCCAGGGGGATGAGTGGCGGTGAAAGCAGAATCTGGTGAGCTGATGCGGCGTGATTTCCGCGATCCATTGTTGGTGTTGATTGATCAAGAAAGTCGGCTTTGTACGGGCTGTGTGTATGTGGCTGTGGCGTTTAATGCGGCGTATTGCTCTGCGGGTGGGCAATATGGCCGTCGGTGTAAATCATATCGGGAGATTGAAAGTGGCGAGCGTTGAGGTGTTGGGTAGGTTATGTGCTGTGGCTGTTGACTTTTCCCGGGTGAGTGGTCGTGGGCAGGTTGAGCTGCAATCGCTGGAGGTGGCGGGTTTTTTATCTGGATTAGAGAAGGGGCCGATGTTGTTGGCCATGGCAAAGTATATGCGCGATGAAGGCGCGCAGCGTGACCTGTTCAAATATCAAGCGGGTTGGCTGCATGGCCTAGCGCTAACAGATGGATGGGACGCGTCTGATTTACAGCGAACGATGGATTCTATGGCATTTCTATCCGTTGATGAGGTGATCGATAATACGTGCCGTCGCTGTCACGGGACTAAGTTTATCAGGGCTAAGGCCTGTCCAGCATGCGATGGTAGTGGGTGCAGGCTAATAAGCGCCAGGTCTATTGCCAATCAGATCGGTGTTGCTGATACAACGTTCAGACGCGTCTGGAAGGGCCGGTATCAGGCCGCTGTTGATAGAATTCGTGGCTTTGATGTAGATGTCAATCGTGCGGTATCAAAAGCAATTTGGCAGGATGTTTTTGAAACCGCTTGACGCTGGCGCAAAAATACAGTCTAATTTCCCACAATAGCAACTAAGCCTGCCCAGGTAACTGGACGGGCTTTTTTTATGCCCAAAGGAAACGCTGGATGCCGATCGATACACCTGGGCCATGGGCCGAATTTGGATTACCTGGTCTGGTGATCTTTGCATTGTTTTGTTACCTAGTGTTTCTGATCAAGGAGCACAGAGCCGAGCGCCAGGAATGGCTGCAGGCTTATCGTGATAGCGTCAAGATCTCGGATGACCGAGCGCAGGAGACTAATGCAGTCATGCGTGAGCTGGTTGCGGTGGTGCGTGAGCAGAACAATCGCCGCAGATTGACTGACTGATGCCAGTCGCTGCACCAAGGCCATGCCGTCATGGTGGCTGCCGGGTGCTGGTGACTGGACGTGATGGGTTTTGTGATGCCCATCGCCGCGAAACATTCCGCGTTCAAAAGCAATCAGTCACGATTGATTACAAAGAGCGCAATCGATTCTATCAACGCAAGGTTTGGAAAGACGTACGCAATGCGCATGCAGCTGATGAGCCTTTGTGCCGTGAGTGCTTGAAGCTGGGCAAGGTTGTTGCTATGGATGTGGTCGATCACATTACCCCATTCACTTCGATCAATGACCCGTTGGCGCTGGATGACGGCAACCTGCAGTCTTTATGCAAGTCATGTCATGACAGCAAGACGCGTCGCGATAGGCCGGGGGGCGGGTCAAAAGTCTAGGGGGCGGTGCTTCCTTTGCGTCGCCCTAGCAATGTTCACGCGGCAGACGAATTAAATAGAAAAAGCCCATGAGGATTAGGTGGGTGGAGTAGGTTATGAGAGGAGCAAAGCCAAAACTAGCAGCAAGTAACGCAGTAGCGCTGCCACTGCATGAAGAGCCGCAAGCGATTCATTTTGCAAAATCGAAAGACCTGCGCCCTGACTGGCTTACCGACGATGAGTTGGCGATTTGGGATCGCATCGCGCCGCAGCTGGTAATGCTAGGCCGACTCAAACCGCATTTCGTTGATTCTTTGGCCGAATACTGCATTGTGCGTCGCCGCCTGGCGGATGCGAGGAAGTATCTGGACGAAAACGAATGGCGCTATGTGACTAGCGGGCGAAATGGCACCCAATACAAATCGCGTCCGGAAGTTGCCCAGCTGAATGATGACTGGCGCAAGTGGCGCACCATGGTCGGTGAATTTGGTTTAGCCCCAGCTGCAGAGCGTGGCATGCAATCCGGCCAGGGCGATTTGTTCGACGACTTTGATAATCTCTAATCCGCTCGACAAGGCGGCTCAATATCAGCGGGACGTTTTAAACGGCAACATTAAAGTCGGCAAGCTTGTCCGGCTTGCAGTAGAGCGACAAGACAGAGACTTAAAAACGGCCGCGTCACGCGGCTTTTTTTTTGACGAAGAGCAAGCGGCCAGAGCGCTAAATTTCTTTGGCTACTTGAAGCACTCCAAGGGCGAGTGGGCAGGTAAGCCGATCGAGCTTGAACCCTGGCAAGCCTGGATCATTTCGGTCGTGTTTGGCTGGGTTTATGAAGATACCGGGCTTCGCCGGTTCCGCACGGTCTATGAAGAGATCGCTCGGAAAAATGGCAAGACAACCAAGTTGGCCGGTATCGGTTTAAAGGGTCTGACCAAAGACGATGAAGGAGGCCCCGAGATTTACGCGGCGGCGACTAAGCGCGACCAGGCCGCCATTCTGTTTGAAGAAGCCAAGCGGATGGTCAAGCAGTCCAGGCCGCTGCGCAGTAGGCTTGATGCTCAACAGCATCAGATTGTATTCCCGACAAATTTCGGCAACTTCAAACCGCTGTCGTCAGACGCCAACACGATGGACGGGCTTAACCCGCATATGGCCTTGGTGGATGAATTGCATGCGCACAAAACGCCAGAAATGTGGGACGTTTTAAAATCTGCCTTTGGCGCTCGCAGTCAGCCGTTGATGTGGGGCATTACCACGGCGGGCTTTAATAAAAACGGCGTCTGTTACGAAATTCGCGGTTATGCCATCCAGGTGCTGCAAGGCCTTGTCGATGATGACTCGTTCTTTTCCATCATCTACACGATTGACGATGGCGACGATTGGCAAGACGAAACCAACTGGATCAAGGCAAACCCCAATCTAGGCATTTCAGTTAGCCTTGATTACTTGCGGGAGCAAGCCCGGCAGGCGGCAGTGATGCCCAGCGCCCTGGTCAACTTTTTAACCAAACACCTCAATGTTTGGGTAACCGGTGAATCCAAGTGGTGCAATATTGAACGCTGGATCAAATGCGGCGCTGATTATTTACCAGCCGATCTGGGTGATGTGGTTGAAGTCTATATTGGGCTTGACCTGGCGCAAGTTTCAGACATTACCAGCGCAACTGGCGTGGCGATTTTATCGGACGGCACCTGGCGGGTATTTGGTAAGCATTATTTGCCGGAAGATGCGATCGAGGCCAAGTATCGAAAAACGACTGTGCCATTTCGACAATGGCATGAGCAGGGCTGGTTAACGCTGACGCCCGGTAATGTCGTCGATTACAACTGGATCAAGGCCGATCTGGATCACTGGATGCAGACATTGCCGGTTAAAGAAATCGTTTTTGACCGCTACAACTCCAGCCAGCTGGTCAATGACATGCTGGAGCAGGGCGCGCCAATGGTTTCCTTCGGCCAGGGGTATCTCAGCATGTCGCCCGCAATGAAAGAATTTGAGCGGCGTTACCTGGCCAACCTGATCGAGCATCCGAACGATCCGGTTTTAAACTGGGCAATGTCCAATGTAGTGGCTGATCAAGATCATGCTGGCAATATTAAGCCTGCCAAAAACAAATCGTCTGAAAAAATCGACCCGGCTGTTGCGTTAATTATGGCTGTTGGCCGCGCGATGGTGTTGGGTGAGCAATTGCCTGATTTTGATTACTTCCTATCAAACCCGATCCGGATATAAATGAATATTTTTAAATTCTTTGGTTTCGGCCAGTCTGCAGCGCTGACGAATCGCTATGGCCGGCAAATGTCTGGCCCCAGCGAAACCATCGTGCAAGATGTTAGAGGTGTCGGTGTAGATGGGGCACTACAAATAGCAACGGTGTGGCGGGCGGTGGAAATCATCGCCAAAACTATCGCCACGCTGCCGATCATGGTTTATCGCACAACCGGAAACGGCCTGCGCGAAGAGGCGCGCGACGCTACGCTGTGGGATTTGCTCCATAACCGCCCAAATTCACGGCAAACGCCGGTCGAATTCTGGATTGCCATGCTGCTTAATCTGGTTTTGCGTGGCAATGCCTATGCCGAAATCAAGCGTGACAGCAAAGGATCGGCGTTTGCGTTGATCGTTTTGCCCGCTGATCAGGTGCAATTGGAGACAAAGGCCAGCGGTGATGACGTGTATCACTACGTCAACGGCAGTGATGTTCGGCCAATTCCTGTTGAAAACGTGCTGCACATTCGCGAAATGTGCGGTGGTTATGTCGGTATGAGCCGCCTGGAATACATGCGGATCTCGGTTTCTGAGTCAGTCAACGCCCAGGGCGCGGCCAATGGTCTGTTTGCATCCAATGGCCGCACGACCGGCATATTATCGCCCGAGCAGACAATGACGCCAGCGCAATGGGGTCAGCTGCAAGATCGAGTCGATGAATTAGCAAAAGCGCCCAGGCAAATACAGGTTTTGCCGGGTAATTTGAAGTTGAGCCAAATCAATTTAACGCCGCAAGATATCGAGCTGCTGACGACACGCCAGTTTTCAGTGCAAGAGATTGGTCGCTGGTTCGGTGTGCCTGCTATTTTGCTGAATCAAACCGAAGGCACGACAACTCTAGGCAGTTCCTCCGGCGACATTATCGAAAACTTCTACAAGTTAACGATTCGGCCTTACGTGGTGATGATTGAGCAAGCGGTAAAGCAGCGCGTTATGTCGTCAAGAGAGCGGGCAACGATCACGGCTGAGTTCAATATGGATGCCTTGCTGCGGGCCAGCTTAAAGGATCGTATCGAAATTGCGGCCAAAAAAGTGCAGAACGGCCTGGCCAATCGCAACGAGTGCCGAAAACTTGAAAATGACGCACCTTATGCCGGCGGCGATGTTTATACCGTTCAATCTAATCTATTACCCATCGACATGTTAGGCCAGCAAACAGCGGCGGTATCCAGCGCGTCGATCAACACCGTTTTGCAATAAAGAGGCAAAAATGTATCGTAAACATAGCAAAAACTCCGCAAACGAGCACAAAACCCAAAAGCTGGCGGCTTGTGAGATCAAAATTGATGCCAAGGCCGGTCAATTTTCGGGCTATGCGTCCGTATTTAACAGCGTTGACAGCTACGGTGACACTATTTTGCCGGGCGCCTATGTTGATTCATTAGCGACTATTTGGCCGAAAATGTTCGTTAATCACGAAAGCTACGAGCTACCGGTCGGCAAATGGCTGGATATTAAAGAAGATGACACGGGTTTGTTCGTCATTGGCGAGTTTACGCCTGGCATGGACGATGCTGATTGCGCTTATGCAGCGCTCAAGCACGGCACTATCGACGGATTATCGATTGGCTACATGCTGAGTGGTAGCGATTACGAGCCACGCGGCACGGATCCGAATGCCTATGGCATGGGCCGCATCATCAAAAAAGTATCGCGCCTGGTCGAAATATCACTGGTCACATTTCCTGCTGACGACAATGCGCGCGTCAGCAATGTTAAGTCCGCTGCTGCGCAGTTGGAAACTGTAAGAGATTTTGAACGCTTTCTGCGGGATGCCGGGGGCTTTAAAAAGGGTGACGCGGAAATCATCATCGCCCGCTGCAAATCCATCTTTGCTGGGGATCAGCAACATGCCGATATTGCCAAGCTAACCGCACGAATCAATCAACTCCACTCAAAATTAGAGGTTTAACTGATGAAAATCAAAACATTTATAGCCGTATTTTTGGCTTTTGCCGGCATGGTGCTGGCGTTTAACGTTGGTGCAGTGCCGCATGAGGTTCAATCCTTTGCGGCTTTGTTGCCAGCAATCGATCCATACTCGGGCTTTTCTGGGTTAGCGCTGGCTGGAATCGTCGGCAGTGAAGTGCTGGAGCCGGTGATGAAAGCCCTGGATGGCCTTGAAACCCGAATGGAAGCATTTTCCAAAAAGGCAGAGGAAGAATTTAAGGCCGCCGGATCGGTATCGACTGAAACTAAAAACGCACTGGATGCCCTGGGCATTAAACAACGCGAAATGGCAGATGAGATACTGCTGATTAAGCAAAAAGGCGTTGCAGATGGTAATAGCGATAATGCTCTGGAAACTGCCGGTAATTTATTCACCAAATCGGACGAATATAAATCCGTAGTCGGCAAGATTGCGGCGGGCTCTCGCGGCATTTCAACCGGTATCGAAGTCAAAAACACCATCACCAATACCGTGGGTAATACGTTCTCTGATCGTCGCCCAGGTGTTATCGGTGGTGCTTTCCGAGAATTTACGCTTGAAATGTTGTTGGGTTCTTTGCCAACTAGCTCAAGTTCAATCGATTTCGTTGTAGAGAACGTGTTTACCAACGCGGCGGCAGAAACCGCAGAGGGCGCAGCCAAGCCTGAATCGTCCATCACTTTTACTCCGACTAACGTGCCAATGTCTACCATTGCGCACTGGGTAAAAATATCCAAGCAGTTGGCGGCTGATAACCGGGCGCTGGCTGCGTATATTGATTTGCGCATGATCTACGGTGTCAATCTCAAAGTCGAAAACCAGATCATTCAAGGCAACGGCACCGCGCCTAACATTGCTGGTTTCACAAAATCCGGCAACTTCACCGCACATGGCTATTCCGCAGCCAGCTTGACAGCTGCCGGTCTGTTGAATAACCGCTTTGACCTGATCGGTAAAATGATTGGCGATTTGAAAGTGGCTGAATATGGCGCAGACGTGATCATCCTGAATCCAACAGACTGGTGGAATATTCGCCTGGCGAAAGATTCACAAAACCGTTATTTGTTAGGCGACCCAGGCCAAGTCATTGCGCCAGCATTGTTCGGCGTGCCGGTGGTCAGCTCCAACGCCATCACTGCGGATAACGTATTGGTAGCATCTTTGGCGCAAGCGGCAACATTCTACGACCGTGAGTCTGTCACCATCCAAATGTCCGACAGCGACAGCGACAACTTTACCAAAAACCTGATCACCATTCTGGCAGAGCGCCGCTGTGCGCTGGCGGTAGAGCGTCCGGCCGCCGTTCGCTACGGTGATTTGACTCCGGCTTAATAGCAGTTCTCGTTAGCCAATTGGCCCAAGGATGGGCCGCCCTTATTTGGAGTAACTCCCATGCCTAGAATTGAAATACTTGGCCAAGCGATTACGCGCAGCCACGGCACCTTATCGACCGGTGACATATTGAACGTCAGTGAAGAATTTGCAGAGCATTTGGTCAACCAGTGCCGCGTTGCAAAATACCTGGATACTAAACCGGCTACAGAGGCCAATCAGCCAGAAAAACCCAGCAGATCGCCCAGCAAAGAAAACCCGCCGCCACAGGCAGCAGCGACGAAACCGGCAACGCTGACGACGCCGCAGCAACCGCATAACCCACCCCTTCCCAGCCACGAGGGCAAAAAATGACAATCAGACTATTACGGCAATGGAACGGCTATGAAGATGGCGATATTGCCACGCTGACCGGATCGGAGGAATCGCGCCTTGTGGGGCTGGGTTTGGCAACATACGCCGCCGAAGTCATTGGGTCACCATCAACGCTTGGGGCGGATTTGGTTCCTGCTACACAGGTCACGCGAGGCACTCCAGTAAGAATAGTCATGTTCGGAGACTCGGCCGCAAATATAGGGGATATATCAAAAACTGACGGCATAAATTACGATCAGTATTATGAAGCCGCTGTAGTTACACACCAGGTCAGTGGCATACTGGATATGATCCTAGACCCAACAAAGACAACTATCAGCAGAAAATATCCACTAGCACAAATTGTCGGGAACTGCGGAATAAGCGGACAAAATACCACGCAGATGTTGGCAAGGGATGCATTAGCTGCGTCTAGCACTCGCAGGGCCGCAACTGATCTGCTTGCAATGAATCCCCATGTGGTTATATATCGTGGACAATCGATTAATGATCTGTATGCGGGCAGTACCGTCAATGCAGGCAACTGGAAATCTGTAGCTAATGCGGTATTTGTCAACGACATTGCTATTGTTGAAAGATTGCTGCAATCAGGCGCTTATGTATTTTTTGAAACAATTTTTGCCATGGGGTTGGCTGATGGGACAGAAGGCGTAGCAGTAACCACAGCAGCTACAGCAGACCCTGCATCTGTCAGGCTGGCGATAAACTACTTACATGATCTAGCGGTTTCAAGATATTCTGGAAACAAAAAAGTAAATGTTTTATCCTCTGTGGGCATTTTGAGAAGCTCTGACGGGAGATTTCTTAATAACTGCTCTGTCGATGGCGTACATCTATCGCTGCATGGAGATAATATGTGGGCTGAGTACGAAAGTGTTGTGCTGCAAGGAATTTTCGGAAAATCAAGCAACATAAGATACCCAGGGGCATCTATATTTCCAGATCCTTTGATGTTGACACAGACTGCCGGAGTCTGCAATAGCATAGCTATTGCCTTTTCTGGATCTGGTGCAACTATTGCGAATAAGAAAACAGAGGTAATCAATAATATAAACATGCAAACATCTGAGTTGACATTATCCAATGTTGCATGCTCTCTAACATATACATTCACTCACCCGTCTATTGCTAATAACTATCCAGCCAACACAATATACGGAATAGAGTACGATTATTATATTGAGTCAGTCAATGGTGAGGTATTAAAACAACTTACTTTTACCGCTAGGGTTGACTCTACGAAAACAGGCCAAGGAAGGACACTGATTGATATTGTCAAAACAACAAACTGCGGCGATTTAACAAATTCATTAAGCGGAAAATTAGTAATCCCACCATTCAAGATGGTTGAGCCTAGTAGCGGCCTTGCAACTTTTATAATCAGTTTCTCGATAGGGGCTACAGGTACGGCGGGAGAAGTGCTGAAAGTTGGCGTTTCGGCTCCGCGCATTGTGCCAGGGCTGTCTCTGAATCAGCTACAAAACCCTAATGCACTGGTGTAGCAGGGCAGCATGATAACCACCACCAACCTAACCGAATTTAACCTGGCTCTGCTGCCATCAATATCTAGGGTGCGTGCGCAGATTACCTCGCTGTCGCGCCATAACGCAAAACGCCCAACCAAACCCGCTCCGGCGTGTTTTTTTATGCCCGGAATTTAATCATGCCTTTAAAAACACCGCCCGCCGTCGAGCCTATCACCGACGCAGAACTGCAAGCCTATCTAGGCATGGATGCCCCTGACTTCGCCGCTAGGCTCGATGTATTGCATAGCAACTTAACTGCTGCCAGACAATTATGCGAGTCAGACGGTGAGGGTGCTGGCATTGCGTTCGTGACGCAAACCTGGACGTATTACGCTGACGCATTCCCATCAGATAATACGCAGATCAACCTGCGAGGGCCTTTGCAATCAGTGTCCAGCGTTAAATTTATCGACGCATCCGGCACGTTGCAAACCCTGAATCCTTTGCTTTACCAGGTCGATACCATCAAAAGCCGGATATTGCCAGGCTTTGAACAAAGCTGGCCGCAAACCCGTGCGGTTGCCAATGCAGTGCAGGTGGAATACATCTGCGGTTTCGGCAATGCGGCAGCGGTGCCAGAAATGATCAAGCAAGCGATCAAGCTGGTGTGCGGGCAAAATGAGCGCTATCAGACTGTGATCGAGGGCGGGCTGAGGCCGTTAGATATGCCAAATGCCGCCAAGCAGCTTTTGCGGCCTTTCATTGATTACCGGAATCGCTAATGCATAAGCGTCGCGCATATCTGGAAGCGTTAAAGGCGCAGCTGGTTGCTTCCGGTGATTTTCTAGGTGTCTGGATTCAGCGGACGCCGCCGGTGCGCAATGTGTATCCATGTGTCACGCTGTTTTCAGAGGGCGAAACGGTTGATATGCAATCGATTCATCCGGCACCCAGACCGCAAGTGCGCACCGTCAATGTATCGGTTAATGCCTGGTTGCGGGGTGGCACCGATCCGGAAAAGCCAGAGGCCAGCATGGACGATTACGCATTATCAATCGAGCAGACGATTTCTAAGCCTGCTGGATGTAATGATCTGCGTTTAATCAGCACGGATTACCGTGAAGATGAAACAGATCCGGAAATATTTGTGGTGGCGCTAAGTTACCAGCTGGTCTACCGATCTACTGAATCAAGCCCCATCGCTTAAACAGTCTCAAGCCCGCCTGGTGCGGGTTTTTTTATGCCCGCATTCGCGGAAATCTAACCCGGCATGTCCGGGCCAAATCAAAACGAGGAATCATCAATGTCACAGGCCCCTATTTGGACAGGCGTGTCGGTATACATGCAATCTGCTATTGCGACCGCCAAAACCGTTACCGCTGTAGCAAAGGCAAACCCTGGCGTAGCATCCGCTGTTGCCAACGGCTACGCCAACGGTGATTTTGTATTGCTATCGGCACAAGGTATGCGCGAGGTTAACAACCGCGTGTTTCGTGTGTCGGGCGCAGCTACAGACGCATTTAACTTGGAAGGTGAGGATACTACGGCTTACGGCACGTTTGCTGGCGGTAGCGCTAAAAAGCTGACTATGGGCACCACGTTTGCCACATTTGCCAGTGTTGCTGTCAGCGGTGGTGATCCGGATGAGATCGATGCCACCACTATCCATGACACGATCAAGAAAGTCCGTTTCGGCATGTTCTCTGCGATTAAGTTTGCAGTGCAATCTCAATGGGATTTGAACGACGCCGGTTTGCTGGCGGCTATTGCTGCATCAAAACTGAAAGCTGAAAGGGCATTCATGTTTGTGTTTGAGTCTGGTGAACGCATGGTGTTCAACGGCACTGTATCAGCATCTGGTGTGCCTACCGGCTCAACCGGCCAGGTAGCCCAAACATCGATCAACATCAGCTGCAACGGTGTGCCAACCTACTACTTGACCTAATATGTCGGTGCTTATCGAAAAAATGCGCGCTGCACGTCAGCGCGATATTGAAATCAACGATCATCACTACACTATCCGTCGGCCAACGCCGATGGAGGCCATGGAGTGGCTGTCGAGTGCTGACAATACCAAGCCCACATGGATGGCTGAGCCTTTCAGCTTAAAGTCAAAAGGCTGGCGGGATGCTGCCTGGTATGCCGTCAATCATTTTGTCGATGGTTGGGATGTTAAGGAAATCGATCTAATCCCAGGTGGCGTGTCAGTGCCGGTGCCGTTTAGTGTCGAATTGCTGGGCGAATGGTTACTGGATAGGCCCGATGTTTTATCTCAGCTGACTATCCGTATTCTGGATCTATGGATTGATTACAACAACCAGCAGGTCGATGACGAAAAAAAGCCCGAGACTGGTTTGGAGCCGATCGCCGAGCCAAATTCAGCAATAACAAACTAAAAGCCGAGCCACCACCGCAGCTGTGCCTGATTTATGAAGCGTTACATCTCATGGATGGCGCGATCGACTGGGTAGCGTTACCAGTCGTTTGCGATATGCTGGGGTTATATGACATTGAGCAATCAGTGCGGTTGATGCGGTTGGTGATCGATGACTGGCGGATGAAAGACTAATAAAAGGTGATTTATGATCGGAATTGATGCAATTGCAAGTTTAATATCAACGGCTGTCGATAAGATATTCCCAGACGCTAACATTGAAGCCCAAGCTAAAGCGGATGCGTTAAAGGCTGAGCTTACCCAGGAATTTCAGTCTGTCATGGGTCAGCTGGAAATCAATAAAACAGAGGCGGCATCAGCGTCTGTCTTTGTGTCGGGCTGGCGTCCAGCAGTAGGTTGGTGTGGCGCGCTTGGCTATGGCTATGAGTTTTTAGTAAGGCCGCTGGCAAATGGTGCTGCTGTTGCCAATGGTTTGCCGCCGATCTTCCCAGGCATAGAAACTGAGGCACTGACCAGCCTGTTGTTTGGCTTGTTAGGTCTTGGCACGCTGCGCACGGTCGAGAAGGTCAAAGGCGTTGCTAGGCATCAGTAATGAACGCTAATCGAAAAGCCTTTTTAGATATGCTCGCTGTGTCCGAGGGCACAGCGCGCTTAGGTAAAAATGGCTATAACGTGGTTGTGGGTGGCGGTCTGTTTGAAAGCTTTGCTGATCATCCCAATCAGCGCGTTTATATCAAGCGCATCGACAATTACTCGACGGCGGCTGGCCGGTACCAGCTTTTGTATCGCTACTGGAAAATCTACAAGGTGCAGCTGCAGCTATTGGATTTCGGGCCAAATTCTCAAGATAAGGTCGCGCTGCAGCAAATCAAAGAATGCCGCGCACTAGATGATATTGACGCAGGACGGTTTGAAGATGCCGTGAATAATTGCAAACGGATCTGGGCAAGTTTGCCGGGGGCCGGTTATGGCCAGCATGAAAACAGTATTGAGAAATTGCGCCAGGCGTTTGTCGATGCGGGTGGGGTGTTGTGTCAGCCATAGAGGTTAGAGGCTTGGATGCCGTAAAAATGGCGATGAGCCAATTGCCTGATCGGCTGGCGACTCGGATCGCGCGAAGCGTATTGCGCCAGGGCGCCAACACGATGGCCCGAAAAATCAGAGCAGCTGCGCCGGTTAAAACAGGGCGGTTGCGTAAGGCCATCCGGGTGCGCAATTCCAGCATTCACACGTTGAGAAAAAATGGCAATGTGGGGGTGTATGTCACAGTCTATGCCGGTAAAAACCGCAAAGACATCAAGGGCGCATGGTATGCCAAGTTTGTCGAAAATGGCTACAGCCACGGCAGCAAAGCGGTTACCGGTCGCCAGGCTGTTACGCTGGGTATTGTCGACCAAAAAACACTGGACGCTAAAAAGCGATTGATTGCCAGCAAGCGGCGTATTGGTCGTTATAAGCAAGGTATTCGGTATCGCTCTGGCGGCAAGGCGATCGAGGGACTTCATTTTGTCCGCGATACTTTCAATGCCAACGCCAGTCAGGCTGGTCAACAAATCATTTCAGCATCCTATGTCGCGCTGGATTCCATCACGCGCGAGCTTGGGTTAAATAGGTAATCACATGGCGCAAGGCGTAACGGTCGATTTCACGGCCAATATGGTTAAATTCCAGGGCCAGGTTGATAAGGCCATGGAGTCGCTGGATAAATTCCGGGCAAAATCAGAAAACATCGGGCAGAAAATAGATCGGTCTTTGTCAGCAATTGGCGTTGGCTTATCGGCTGCTGGTATTGCTGCATTTGTGAAATCAGGGATTGATGCGGCAGATGCGCTGAATGACATGGCGGATCGGACGGGTATTGCTGTCGAAAAACTGGCTGGGTTTCAGCTGGCCACCAAGCTGGCCGATACCGATATGCAAGCCTTTGCTGCAGCGGCCAATAAGCTGTCCGTCAATATCGGTAAGAATGCCGAGGATTTTGCCAAGCTGGGCATTACTGCCAAAGATCCGGCAGAAGCGTTTATGCAGCTGGCAGATGTATTCAGTAGCATTGAAGATCCGCAGCAACGGGCTGCGCTGGGTGCTGCGGCGTTGGGTAAATCCTATGCTGAAATGGCACCGCTGTTGATGCAGGGCGGCGAGGCGTTACGCCAGCAGGTTGAGCAAGGTCAAAAGATGACCGGCATCACGACAGAGCAGGCTAAGGCTGCAGCTGATCTCAATGATAAGCTGGATACTTTAACGCGCAGCTTTGCGTCGCTGACTTCGGTGGTTGTCGGGCCGCTAATTCCAGGCATGGCGCAATTTGTTCAAAGTCTGGAATATGCGGTCAAAGTTACTGATTCATTCAATCCCGGCAAGATATTTGAAGCGCTGGCTGCTGGTAGTGATTATCAGGTCGCTATCAACCGGCTACAAAAGGTCAATCAGGATATTGCAGGCACCAAGGAAGCTATCGATAAGTTACGGGGTGCAGGTATTGGCGAAACCTTTGTTAAATCCGTATTTATGGATGAAACGCTGGGCGGCCTGGAAAATGAATTAAGAGGCTTAACCCAGCAGCGCCAAAAGTTGTTGACTGATTTCCAGAGGCAAAACGCCGAGGTTAAACAAAAATCCGAATCGTCTGCTGGGCCAGCTACTAGCGCCGCCGCAGTTCAAGATTTCATTGGTAAAAACAATGCAGTCGAAACTGCGGCACGAAAGGTTGCATCAGCATCCAGCGCCGCCGGTAAAGCTGAGTCAGGTCGCGCAGACAGTATCCGCAAGCTAGTCGAAAACCTACAGTTTGAGATCGATCTGACCGGGCGTAGTGCTGAAACTCAAAAAGTGTTGTCCGACATTCGCAGTTCAACGGCCAACGCAACCGCAGCGGAAGCAGCTGCAATTGAAAAGCTAATCCGCACCAAATACGACTTGATCGAAGCGGATGACATATTGGCCGAGGGTGAGCGCCTGGCTGCCAAGCAGCGGTCTGAATCCGCTAGTGAGTATGAGCGACTCGATCAGCGTTTCAACGCCAAGTTGCGTGATTTAAATAGCGGCATTTCAGACGCTACGCAAGCCAGGGCGATGGGGATTATTCCCGACGATGCCAAGCTCAAAGAAGTGCTGGACAAGATGGGCAAAGACTACAACGGCCTGTCTGATAACGCCAATCAGGCTACGGATCAGATGAGCGAATATGCGGTGCAAGCCGCGCGCAACATGGAATCGGCTTTTGCTGATTTCCTGTTTGACCCGTTTGACAAAGGGCTTGATGGTTTAGCGTCAAGCTTCGCCAAAACCATGGCAAAGATGGCGACCAACGCGGCATCTGCGCAAATATTCGACGGCTTTAAAAGCAAGGATAGCGGCGGAGGTGGCTGGGGGTCGGCCATTGGCTCTGGCATCAGTTCTATATTTTCATCGTTATTCCATGACGGTGGCGTTGTCGGCGCTGGCGGCTCAAGTATCTCTGTGCATCCGTCCGTATTTTCTGACGCACCGCGATTGCATAACGGCGGCTATTTAAAGCCGGATGAAGTGCCCGCCATCCTGCAGACCGGCGAGATGGTGTTAAGCCGCCGCCAGGTCGCCAGCATGGGAGGCGGATCGGGTGATGTGCAAATCAGCACCATGGTTAACGTCTCTGGCGGCAACGGCAATTCAGACAACATGGCAACGCTGGGCGGCATCATCAATGCCCGCGTCCGTGAAGTGATCACCACCGAAAAACGCCCTGGCGGGCTTCTGGCATAACTATGGCTGATATTCCTTACCCGGATCGTGTGCATATTTCATCGGCCATTGATTTTGGCGATGTGGTCGATGTGTTAGAGCTTGGCGACAATTACCAGCAAACTATCGAAACCGGTTTAAACCCTGTTTATGAGAAATGGAATCTGATCTGGACTGATCTGGATGACGCTGAATATATCGCTGCGCTGGCAATTTTAAACGCGGCACGCTGCATTACTGCAATGACCTGGACAGCGCCGCCAGACTATGTGCAGAAAAAATTTAAAGCCGCGCCCAATTCACGCAAAGCCGATCGGTCACAGGGCTTGTGGCGATTATCGATTAGCGTTCGTCAGGTGTTTGAGCCATGAGTTTAAACGCCGAAGTTCATAAGCTAGCGCCATCGGGCCGGATTGATTTGTATTCGATCGACCTGAATAGCATCGGTGTCGGCCAGATATATTATTTTTATGCGGGGCAAGATACTGACGGCACGCCGGTTGTATTTCAGGGAAATACTTACGAGCCGTGGTATTTGATTATGACCGGCATGGAAAAGCGCGGCACAGGATCAAGCCCCAGGCCGATTGCCGAGGTTGGGAATCCGTCGCGGTTTGTAACGGACCTGTGCAAAACCTATCAGGATTTGGTGGGCGCTACTATTCGTCGCCGTCGCACCCTGGCGCAATATGTGATTGCCGATATTGCTGCATATCACGATGAGTTCTATCTGATCGAGCGTAGGGCCGAGGAATCTAATTTTACAGTTAAGTTCGAGCTAGCGAGTCCGCTGGATTTCCTGGATAAAGAATTGCCGGGCATGATTGCCATTGCTACCGGTTGCCCGCACCGATACAAATCAACGGCGGGCGGTTCTGGCTGCAGCTGGCCGGGTACTGATCCAAGCAAATGGTTTGATCGCACAGGTACATCGGTCGGCAGTGCGCTGCTCGATGTCTGCGGCAAGCGCGTCACAGATTGCAAGCTGCGCTTTGGTGCGAATAGTCCGCTGGATTACGGTGGTAATCCTGGCCTTGGACGGAGTAACGTCTGATGCATGATGCTGTTTTAGAGAAAATAAAAGCCCACGCGGCGCGTGAGTTTCCACGTGAAGCATGCGGCTTGATTCTGGGTGGGCACGGCAATGCCCAGGTTATTGAATGCGAAAATTTAAGCCCAAATCCTGAGCAGTCATTTTTGATTGATCCGCTGTTGCAAGTGCAATATCAAGGGCTGATCACGGCGGTGTATCACAGCCACCCTAATGGATCTGCTGAGCCAAGCGCTGGCGACATTGCGAGTGCGGAGCGCTGCAATCTGCCGTTTTTTATCCTGTCATACCCTGCCGGACAAATGCATGTGTATAAGCCGCGCGGCATTTTGCCCGCGCCTTATGAGGGGCGAGAGTTTGTTTATGGTGTGCTGGATTGTTTGAACCTGGTGTCTGATTACTGCTGGCATGAGTTGGGCATCGATCTAAATGACGGCGATAGAAAGAAATGGGGTTGGTGGGAAGATGTTGGAAATATGGATGCATTTATTAATGGCTTTTTGGCGGCTGGGTTTCAGCGGGTCGAGCGTCCGCAGATCAATGATGTGGTGATTATGCAGCTACGTGGTGCTGTATGTCCTAATCATGCAGCGATCTACATGGGCGACAGTCGCATATTGCATCACCCAGGCGCGTCATGCTTATCTCGCCTGGAGATGTTTGGGCAGTATTGGCGGCAAAGTTTAGTGTGTTACTTGCGGCACGTGTCGCAATTGTCAGATGGTGTGGCGGTATGAAAACGATCCGGTTATTTGGCGATTTAGAGTTGTTTAAACCGGAGTGGTCGCTGGATGTGAAAACGCCAGCCGAAGCGCTGCGGGCTATAGCTGTGCAGCGGGATGGATTCTTGGCAGCTTGCGATGTCGGCGATTATGTTGTGATTTTGCATGACCTGGATACCCCAGAGTTAACGCGGCAAGTGCATAATTTAAACGCGGCAGATCCTTGGGGTAATGAGGAATTATGGGTTGTTCCAAGGATAGGCGGTGATGGCCAGGCTATTGTGGCGTTTGTAGCGGGTGCAGCGTTTGCCGCAAGCACCGCAGGTGTAATTGTCGCGGCGGTGATCAATATCGCCATTTCAATGGCGGTCTCTGCTATTGCCAATGTTATTACCGGCAAAAAGAAAAATACCACAGCCACTCAGCTTGAACGCCCAGACAGCAAGCCATCCTTTATTGCCAACGGTGCGGTGAATGTAACCGCTGCGGGGCATCCTTACCCAATCATAGCCGGTCATGTGCAAGATTGCGGGTCGATTGTGTTATCCAGTAATTACTGGGTTGAGGATGTGCCAGTATGAGTCAAAGCATATCAGTTATCGGTGGCGCCATGGGTGGCGGCGGTGGCAGCGATCCAGTTAGAGCGCCTATTTATGCTGCGGACAGCGTTCGGTCGCGCGGCATTATTGAGATTGTTGAAGCGTGGGCGTGGGGCGAAATCGCCGGGTTTCCAGATGTGGACCCGTTAAAGTGCGTCAAGCTGGACGGCACACCGATTAAGTCCTCGGATGGCACGTTGAATTTTCAGGGGGTTTCTTTTGATTATCGGCTGGGTACACAAGACCAGGCGTATATTCCCGGCACGGTTGATGATGCTGTGGGAACGCCCGTTGCGGTAGATGTTCCCATTCTGCATGCTGCGCCTGTGACGCGCACCATTTCCGATCCGTCATGTGATGCGGTGCGGGTTATTGTCACCTTTGCCGGGTTGTATCAAAGCAATCCTGGATCTGGCGATAAAATAGGCACAATCGTTGATATTGACATTGAGGTTAGGCCAGCTGGCGGCGCATGGGTTACCGCGGATTTGAGCGGTCGAAACCATATCAACGACAAGCAAGACGGGCCTTATCAGCGAGCGTTTGTTATAAACCTACGTGCGATTGATGCAACGGCCACTAGCTTTGACATAAAAGTCGCCAGGCTGACAGCTGACCCAGACGCTAATACCGCCAGCGCTTTCAAGTGGGATACCTACGTCAAGCTGACGTATGCCAAGTTACGGCGACCTAATGTAGCGCATTGCCGGTTGACATTTGATACGCGTTATTTTTCATCCATTCCGGTGCGTAGTTACGACTTGAATGGGTGGCTGTGCTTTGTGCCGCATGCGGTTGTGTATAACCCAGTCACGCGGGCCTATACCGGGGCGGACTGGGATGGCACCTTGGTGCGGGCCTGGACGCGTAACCCTGCGTGGTTTTTATATGCCTTGCTGGTGACTGAGGGTCATGGCTTGGGCGACCATATTGATCCGGCTTATCAGGACAAATGGGTTATTTATCAACTTGCCCAGCGCTGCGATCAGCTGGTCAGTGACGGCCAGGGCGGGAATGAGCATCGATACAGCGTTGATGCGCAGATCATGGAGGGTGTGCCGTCATACGATATGGTCAGCCAGATTGCTGGGATATTTGACGCGCAAGCGTTATGGTCTGGCACGTCGGTTTATTTGACGCAGGATGCGCCCAAGTCAGTGTCATCGCTTTATGTACCGGCAAACGTGATAAAGGGCCGGTTTGTCTATGCAGGCAGCGGCAAACAGGTGCGTTATACCGCAGCGCAAATTCAATACAACGACCCGACAGATCAATCAAGATTGTCTGCTGAATATATTGAAGATTTATCAGGCATCGAGCGCTATGGCTACAACCTAAAAGCAGAAACAATGCTGGGCTGCACCTCGCGTAGTGAAGCCCATAGGCGAGGGAAACGCTTACTGGTCACCAGTCGGCGCGAAATAGACAGCGTCACGTTTAGCCCGTCGCTAGCGGCATTCAACGATAAGCCGGGCGATATTGTTCGCATTGCAGATCCGCTGCGAAACAGTGGTAATCGGTATGGTGGTCGGTGTTCAACTGGATGCAGTGTCACGTCTGTGGTCTTGGATGCGCCTGTGACGCTAGCTAATGCCGTGGCTTATCGCCTGGCGGTGATTGGTAGTGATGGTGTGGTCATGGATCGCGCGGTTACCAGTGCTGCCGGTACGCATGCCAGCTTAACG
>CAIOHN010000326.1 GCA_903858105.1 uncultured Pseudomonadota bacterium
TCGGCACCGGCTTGATTGGCGCACTGGGTTTAGGCAGAAAACGCAAAGCCTAAATAGCCTTGCTCTTCCTTGCCTCTCTGGCAAGGAAGAGTTTACCGGCCATTTCGCTAGCGCGATAAGCCGATCATCATTCCCAATCTGTTTTCTCGTTCCCACGCGGCGCGTGGGAACGAGAAATATTTCATAACCATTTCATTCGGGAAACAACACAGAACTCTGTTCTGTTTTTAAAACGCCAGCCGATTTGGGCGTCAACCAACCGCCGCCCATCGCGCGATAGAGTTGGATGGTGGCGGTAAAGCTATCATTGTTGGCTTGCACCCATTCGATCTGGCCTTCGTAGTATTGGCGTAAAGCATCCAGCACTTCCAGATACGGGGTATAGCCCTCATCGAAACGCAAATGTGATAAATGCAGGTAGTTTTTTAAGGCAGCGACTCGCTGGTTTTGCATAGTCTGACGTTCTTCGGACTTTGCGCGGGCGATCAAGGCGTCTTCAAACTCGCGAAAACTGCTCAGGATGGCTTTTTGATAATCGGCCAGCGCAGCTTGTTGGGCGGCTTCTGCCGTTTGCACCTGAGCGGCAATTTTTCCAGCGGTGAAAATGGGGCCAAGCACCCGCGTACCGATAGTCCAAAAGTTGGCGCCAGGCGCAAACAGACTGGCCATTTCCAGGCTGGCTTGACCTAAATCGCCCGTTAAACGCACCTTGGGAAAATATTCGCCTCTTGCTACACCGATTCGTGCATTGGCGGCGATCAGATTTTGTTCGGCTTGTTGAATATCCGGGCGGCGCAGCAGTAAATCCGAAGGCAAGCCAGCGGGCACCGCGGGTGCTTGCAAGTCTGCGAGCGCTAGCCCGCGCGGGACTGCTGTGGGAGCTTGTCCAAGCAGCAAACTTAGTGCATGTTCGGTTTGGGCAATCTGTTGTTCGTACAGCGGAATTTGCGCACGGCGGCGCTCTAGTTCGGAATTGGATTGGCTAACTTCTATTTCCGACGCATAGCCGGCGTCCAGTCGGGTTCTGGCGATGCGGTTTTCCTCGGTCAGCGTATCCACTGTCTGGCGGGTGATAGCCAAGCGGTAATCCAACGCACGCAGATCGATGTAGGTTTGCACAACCGCGCTGACCAAGGTCAGCACCACGGTGTCGCGCACCGATTGTTGCGCCAGCAGATCGGCGTAGGCCGCTTGCTTGGCTCGGCGTAATTGCCCCCAAATATCCAGCTCCCACAACATACTGACGCCCAGTTGGGCAAAGTCACTGTCCGGTAAGGCATTGGCGGCGCCGGTTTGCCCCGCACTGGCTTGTCGCCGGTCGTAAACACCCTGGCCGGAAAGTTGCGGAAATAAATTGGCACGGGTTGCGCCATACACACCGCGGAATTGCTCGATGTTGGCAATCGCTATTTTTAGATCAAGATTGTTAGTCAAGGCTTGTTCGACCAACGCGTTCAATATGGAATCGTTGAACTGGTGCCACCACGGCAGATCGGCGGTTTGTTGCGCATCGGCAATCTGAAAACGCCATTGCGGCGGCGCATCGACCCGGGGTTTTTCATAATCCGGCCCGACCTGAAAACAGCCATTCAAAATAGCCAAGGTAGCGCATAGCCAATACTTATTCATGCTCAGCACCGCTCGCCGCCGATGGGCGCTTGGCTTTGGTTTCCACGACGTAAAACAACACCGGGATGATAAATATCGCAATGACGGTGGCGGCCAACATGCCACCGATTACCGTAAAGCCCATTACTTGCCGGGACAAGGCGCCAGCGCCAGCGGCAATCGCCAAAGGCACACAACCCAAAATAAACGACACGGCGGTCATCATGATAGGTCGCAAACGCAAGCGCGCGGCTTCCAATGCCGCATCGCGAATCGATAGCCCGTCTTCAACCCCTTGCTTGGCAAATTCGACGATTAAAATAGCGTTTTTGGCAGCCAGACCAATCAACATCACCAGACCAATCTGTGCGTAGAGATTGTTTTCGTATTGGCCGACCAACAAGCCGACAAAAGCGCCCAATACGGCAATCGGCGTCGCCAGCAATACGCTCAACGGCAAACTCCAGCTTTCGTATAAAGCGGCCAAAATCAGGAATACGCAAAACAAGGCAAAGGCAAACACCGTGGTCGGCGATATACCTTGTTGCGCTTGTTTTTCCTGAAAACTCATCCCCAGATAGTCGTAGCCCATGTCGCTGGGCATGCTCTCGGCAAATACCGCTTCCAAGGCTTGCATAACTTGAGCGGAGCTATAACCGGGCTTGGCAGTGACACTGAGTTGCTGACTGCGAAATTGGTTGAAGCGCATGGTGAATTCCGGGCCCTCACTTTTACGCACACTAGTCAAAGTCGCCAGCGGCACACTGTCGCCATTGCTGTTGCGCACATAGAACTGGCCGAGTGCTTCGGCGTCGCGTCTATACTCGCCTTCGGCTTGCACATAAACCTGCCACTGTCTGCCAAAGCGGTTGAAGTAATTGATAAAGCCGCTGCCCATATAGGCTTGCAGGGTTTTATACACATCGGCGAGATTCACGCCATGCTTCAAGACTTTATCCCGATCCACATCGACAAAAATCTGCGGCACCGACGGCAAGCCGGTGGAAAAAATATTGCCGATTTCTGGGCGTTGCCTCGCCGCCGCGATAAATTTATCGATGTTTTGAGTGAGATAACCAAGATCGTTGCCCGCTTTATCTTGTACCACCATGGTCACGCCGCCCGAGGTACCGACCCCCGGAATAGCTGGCGGCGGAAACGCAAAGCCCACGCCTTCGGTAACTTGCGCAAGTTCGCGCGCCAGGTGCTGCTTGATAGCGGCGTATTGTGCTTCCGGTTGGCTGCGTTCGGCCCAAGGCTTAAGAGTAATGAAGAAAAACGTGTTGTAGGTGGTTTGGGCTTGGCTGAGCATGTTGTAACCAATCACCGATGAATAAGCAGCAACGCCGGGGGTGTTCGCCAGAATTTGTTCAACTTTGCGGGTAGCAGCATCGGTGCGTTGCAGTGAGCTGACATTGGGTAACTGCAAGCCAGCGTACAAATAGCCTTGATCCTCGTCGGGCAAAAAGCCCATCGGCACACCTTTACCCAACACCCCGGCCAGCAAACTGAGCAGCAACAGAAATATCATGCTGAACAAGGCTTTGCGTATCATGCTGCGACAGACACTGACATAGCCTTGGTTGGCGCGGCCAAAACCGCGATTGAAGCCATCGAAAAACCGTTGCAACGCGCCGTTGCCTCGCACACGCGGTTTCAGCAGCAACGCTGCCAAGGCCGGACTCAAGGACAACGAATTGAAGGTGGAAATGGTCACCGCCACGCATACGGTGACGGCAAATTGTTGATACAAGCGACCGGTGATGCCCGGAATGAACACAGTGGGCAAAAACACCGCAATTAATGCCAGCGTCGTACCGATGACGGGGCCGGAGACTTCTCGCATGGTTCTAAGCGTAGCCTCTTTGGCTGTTAAGCCTTTTTCAATATAGTGTTCGACCGACTCGACTACCACAATGGGATCATCCACCACCAAACCGATAGCTAACACCAAACCAAACAGCGACAAGGTGTTGATCGAAAAACCCAATAGCGGGAACAGCATGAAAGTGCCGATCAGCGACACCGGCACCGCAAGCAACGGAATCAAGGTGGGACGCCAGCCTTGCAGGAACAGGAATACCACCAGTATTACCAGCACCAAGGCTTCAACCAAGGTTACCAATATTTCATGGATGCCCTCGGTGACCGCCAGCGTGGTATCCAGCGCCACTACATAATCCAGATCGGCAGGGAACCGGCTTTTGAGTTCCGCCATCATTTTTTTGGCGCCCTCGGCGGCTTCAATGGCATTGGAACCGGGCAATTGATATAGCGCGATTAATGCCGCCGGTTTTCCGTTCAGTCGGCCGATCATATCGTAAGATTGGGCGCCCAACTCGATGCGAGCGACGTCCTTGACTCGCACCATCGCCCCGCCGGGATCGGCGCGCAACACGATGTCGCCGAATTCTTCTTCGGTTTGCAGTCGCCCCTGTGCGCGCACTGCATAGGTAAATTCCTGGCCCGCAGGCACAGGCTCGCTGCCGATTTTGCCAGCGGGATTTACGGTATTTTGGGCCTGCACCGCGCTGACGATTTCAGGGATAGTGATATTCAGTTTGGCCAGCTGATCGGGTTTGACCCAGATGCGCATCGCATATTGCCCGGCGCCGAATACCGTCACACTGGCTATACCTTTAACCCGTGTCATCTGGTCATTAATATTGATATAGGCATAGTTGGCTAGAAACACGTTGTCGTAACTGCCATTGGGCGAATACAAGCCAAACAGTAACAACGGCGATGCCGACGACTTTTGCACGTTGACGCCAAAATTGCGGACGTCTTGCGGTAGCTGCGATTCGGCTTGCGACTTACGCATCTGCGCCAGCACTTGATTAGTATTCGGATCAGTAGCGATATCGAAGTTGACGCGCAGCGACATCGAACCGTTGTTGGCGTTGATCGAATACATATAGTTCATGTTATCCACGCCGGACATTTGCTGCTCAATCGGCGTTGCCACCGCTTGTTCGACGGTCAAAGCATCCGCACCGGTATAGGTGGTGGTAACTTGCACTTCCGGTGGTGCGATGTTGGGGAATTGCGCTATTGGCAACTGACTCAAAGACACCAGCCCCACCATAACCATCAGAATGGCAATAACGATGGCGACTATCGGGCGATTAATAAAAAATGCGGCCATAATCGTTAGCGCACAACTGCAGGCGAGACTGCGATGTAAGGTTTGGGATCGACGCTAATGCCAGGTCTTAACTTCAGCAAGCCTTCGACAATAATCTTGTCACCCGCTTGCAAGCCTTGTTCGATCACGTAGTGATTGTCCAGCGTTTCGCCGAGTACCACTGGCCGCATCTCTACAGTATTGTCGGCTTTTACAATAGCCATCAGCCGCCGACCTTGCAGTTCCAGCACCGCGCGTTGCGGTACCAGCAAGGCCTGATTTTTCTGTTTGATCACAGCCCGTACTTTGGCGTATTGGCCGGGGCGTAACAAGTTATTCGGGTTGGGAAACAGAATCGCGACTTGAATCGTGCCGGTTTTGCTATCGACCTGACGATCAGCAAAAAAGAATTTACCGGTATGCGGATAAACCGAGCCATCGGCCAGAATCAAGGTCAAGCTGCCATTATCAGCGTCGCGATCAGTCTGCTGTCGTTCCCTGGCGAGTTGCAGATAAGCTTGTTCACTTAGCGGGATGTAAGCCTTGATCGGATCAAGTTGCGAAACTATAGTCAGTTCGCCACGCGCACTGCCGGGGCCTACCAAATCACCGAGCCGCGCCTTGGACATACCGGCTATGCCGTCGATCGGCGAGCTGATACGGGTGAAGCCAAGCTGCAGTACCGCGTTATCCAGCGCAGCCTTGGCGGCGGTCACTTCCGCTTGTGCGGATGCTTCGCGGCCCACGGCATTATCGCGGTCGCGAACACTCACCGCCCTTTCAGGAAGCAAGCGCTCGACGCGGGCTACATCCTGCTTGGCGGTTTTCAGCACAGCCTCTTGTCTGGCAAGATTGCCGCGCGCGCCATTCAAAGTGGCTTGCAAGACGCGCGGATCGATTTCGTAAAGCAATTGACCTTTTTTGACTGGTTGACCTTCCTGATAAGCTTGTTTAATCAAAAAGCCGGATACCTGCGCGGTGATTTGCGCATTGACCATGCCGTCCAGCGTGCCAATCCATTCTTGCTGAATCGGAATGTCTCGTGGCTCAACGGTCACGACTTCGACCACCGGAGCTGGCAGCGTTTGCGGTTGAGGAGCGCTCTGATTACAGCCGCTGTTGACGAGAAACATGGCCAAAGTAATTAGTGTCAAATGCGGGCAACGGATGTGCATAGGGAAACCTTTAAGAGTGCTTTTAGAGGTGCCAAACACTTCAAACATCGAGATTACTGGGTTCCGGGATTTGCTTGTCCTTTATCCAGAAAGCAATCATCATCTGTGCCCAACCGCGCAAGGCAATTTCCAAACTCAAGCTCAGGGCCATAAACCAGGCTGCCTCGGTTGGCCAATGCAGACTGATCAACAGGCCGAGTACGACCGAAATTGCCGCACCCATAGACACCGAACGGCGTTCAGTCAGTTGGGCTACATTGGCAAAAATCAGTCGGCCCATGCCCTTGATAATCAAAAATGCAGCAATGAGTAGCGCCAAGCGTGAGGGATCGTTTCCTAAATTGAAATCAATCAAAAATCCAACGACGATATCGAGTAGGGCGTACTGCATGCTTAATAGAAACCCTAATAACTCCTCTGCCAATATCGCTTCTATAAATTCAAAAATGCCTAATAGCAGCAAAAAATAACCACAAAACAGTAGCCAGGAATAATTCAGCACACCCATCATGCCAATATTGGGTGAAAGTAGGATAGTGCTTAACAGGGTTGCGCCGATAGCCAGCATGACGCCACCGCGAAATAGCGGCCTTTTAAAATTTAAAGCGCGGTTGCCGATGTCGGTCAGTCGTTCACGTAAATTCATGCCAGACTCCAGTTTGGTTTTTAGGGTTTTAGTAAATTTAGCCGCTAATCTTGTTGCAAAACCGCGCTTATACGTTTTTGGATGTTAAGGAACTCGGCCACCATTTCTTGATTAAATTCCCTAAACGCTTCGGCAGGCAGAGGTGTAATCGACAAATGGCCTTTGGCGTTTTTTTCGACCCAGCCCTGTTCCTCCAGCCATTGAATTTTTCTGCGCACGGTCTCGCGCGGAATACCGGTGCTGGCACTGATGGAGAAGGCGTTGCAATGCTTGATTAGTTCGCCAATATCCGAAACTTCAGAGTAATACTTCGCGGTTTTGGCTTGGCGCAAGGCGTCGTTCATCGTTGCATTGGGCTGGTGAGCGCGCGAAATAATTTTCTGCATGTTGAAGTGGGCGATCTCGCCCAAAATCAACGCGCAATCCAAATCACCGTTAAAGCGCGCCCGCACCCGATTCAGGTGCCAAAGAATAAATTCGTTGATCAGAAAGTAGAGCTGGCGGGTCTGCTCCGGTTGCAGTTGACGATCATTTGCCATTCGCTCTAATCCCATTGGATGTGTTACCGGCATAGTAAGCCGATTGGCTTCCCGGTGAAACCAATACTGCCCATTTTGGGCACATTGGTATGTTTACAAGCAGTCTTTCGTGTCAGAATCGATGCCGAAATCATGCTGGAAAAATCCAATTTTTTCCAGCATCGATCAATAGTTTTATTCCTGGGGGAAAGATGAAAAAAATATTTAAGCGCCTATTTTTGCCGCTGTTTGTCTGCTTGGCTAATCCTGTACATGCCGGTATTTCGGATGGCTGGGTGCAACTTGGCAAGGAAAAAGTCAACGCGCGCATGGAGCGGGATGAAATTCGCGCGGCCAGCAAAGGTTTTGTCAAACAAGTCGTTATCGAAGTAAGCGGCTCTGCGGTGTATTTTGAATCGGTGGCCGTGCATTTAGGCGATGGCGAAGTCTTTGATTTACCGGTTCGCAGTATCATCAAAGCTGGCGAACGCACCCGTGTGATTGATTTGCCCGGCAATGCGCGCCTGATCCGCAAGGTGGTGTTCGTGCATCAAAAACTCAGGGATGCAGGGAAAGCGGAAGTCATTTTGTGGGGGCGCAAATAGCACACCCCTAATTAGCTCATCATTTTGCCGGTAACAACGAGGTATATCGTGAAAATCTTTAACACCTTAGCTAGACATTATTTTCTAGGAATAAGCCTGTCGATAGCTGTTTTGGGCTGTACCACAGTTGATCCTTATAGCGGACAACAGCGTATTGATTATGGTGCCACGGCCGGGGTTGCCGGCTTGGCCCTTGGGGCGGCTGCACTGGCAGTGGCTGCCGATAAAGATGACGACCGGCACGATACCGTGATCATAGACCGGCGTCCGCATCTCAGACCAGGCTACCGTCCACCGTATAGGCCTTATCGACACCACCGGCGATTGCGAAATCGCTAACTTGTATCCTAGGCATTGATACCGCGGTTAGCGGTGGCACCAAACTCGTAGGAGTTACTATGAAAATGTATATCTTTGCGGCCAGCTTGCTGATGCCGCTGATTCTGATTCCCGCGTCGGCTTTGGCGGAAGCACAAAGCGAAGCGGACGAATCCAATTCTCCAACTTGGCAACAGCTCGATCCTGCCTGGACTGGGGTCAGCGATAAGATTGTCGATTTTGTCGGCGCAGACAAACAGCAGCTACTGGCTAATTTGGCCTACGCAGCGGTTGCCAGCGATTTATGTCAGGATTTGAAGCTGGACAAAAGCAAATTCCAAAACGCATTTGATACCGGCTTCACTGATAAAAATCACAGCACAATGACTGCGGCAGAGTTGGCAACATTCGGGCAGAAAGTATCCATGTATTTTGGTGTCTATGCGGGCTTGTTGACTGCGGATGGCATGCTGGAGCGAGACAACTTCTGCGATGCCGCGTATCAGACAATGGCAAAAGGCGAAGCCACATTCTGGTTAAGCAATGCTGCAGCCAACTCAAACCCAAAATAATTCCGAAAACAAGCGGGTTAGTTACCGTGGCGGTAATTTTTTTTACTTGTTCGCGGGTTTACTGCTGATGCTGCTGACCGTTCCCTACGCACAGCATTTGCCGGTGATCGGTCGCTATTCGCTAACGTTGATATTTAACGCATTTATGCTGATTGCGGTGTGGAGCCTAACCGGGACACACCGCTTATTCTACGCAGGCTTGGGGCTAGCGCTGGCTATTTCCTTGATTTCCGGCAGCAGTGCATTAGGACTTGCCAACCAAAGCCTGGAAATCGCAGGCTTGTGTTTGATGCTGACCTTTGCTGGCATCAGCGCCTGGATTGCTGCATGGCATGTATTTACGCTGCGCCGCGTGGATTTCAATTCTTTAGTGGGCGCTTTTTGCGTTTACCTGCTGATCGGCTTCATCTGGGCGATTTTGTTTCGACTATTACAGTTATTAGGTCTCGCGACGTTTTCGGGATTGACTTCCACAGACGAGCCATTTGCTCAAGTGACTTATTTCAGCTTTGTCACCTTGGTTAGTCTTGGGTATGGCGACATTACACCCACCAGTGGACTGGCACGGGTGTTGTCTTATTTTGAAGCCTTAACTGGGCAATTTTATCTGGCCGTGCTGGTAGCTTGTCTGGTAGGCGCCTTCGTCGCTCAATATCGTTCATCTCAATGATCATCAGGTAGTTTGCCATGTCAATCGCGTTAAACACTTACAAATCCTACCTGCATTACCTGGTTTCAGTGTTTAGAAAGCCCTTTTACGGTTTGGTGTTCGTGGTGCGGCTCGTGTGGTGGTGATGTCGATCATGGCGTTTAATGCCGGTAATAACAGCATGGCGGCTTGATTCGCTGCATCTGGCTGGCGGCAGGCTGCAATTGAGCTCCGCCAGATTTCATCCTGCAAGCGTTTGCTTTCAGTTAGCTTGATTTCCGTCGCCTGGCTATCAGATAAGTTCTGCTAGACGCTCAAACGCATGTCCGTGTATTGTACAACCAAGGGTTTTATCTCGGTTTGGGCGCTTTGAGGCAGTAAGTCCAGACGCAAATAAGCCGTGCCGATGGCGTTGGCTTCTTCGGCGATGACATGGCGACGATCTTCAAAACGTGACGCTGCGCCGGAGAAGGTAAACGCCAGTAGCAGCCCGAGTAAGCCAAACACAGCAGTTTCCAGGGAACCGGAGCCTTTGCCATCGTCTTTAGTGGAACAACTCAGACCAAGCCGTCTGCCTAGCCCGAACAAACTCATCATGCCGATAAACAGACCCAGCGATACCAGCAAAGAAATCCAGGTGTAACTCATAAATAAAACAAGCTATTTAAACTGAAGGGGGCAACATGAAGGTTTCGTTAAAAGCGTTTTTAGACTATGTGCTGATTGGAATCATCGGTTTTATTCCAATAGCTTTGGTGTTTCAGATTGTAATTTATGTTGAACGTTTGTTACGCGAATTCGTGCTGCTGGTACATGGTAAATATGAAAATCCTTTTGTCACCCTGTTTCTATTCCTCGCCGCAGTAAGTCTTTTGGGATATTTCGGCAAGTTGCTGAAACACGACAAAACCACAGTCATGTATTACCTGGAAGGCATCATTCAGCGCATACCTATTATTAGCAGCATTTATCGAGTTACCCGAAAACTGCTGCGGCTGTTTTTAACTGATGAAGAATCTCAGGTGCGGGAAGTAGTTTATGTCGAATATCCCAAGGATGGTATGTGGGTGCCAGCTTACGTCACCAACCGAATCGATGATTGCTATATTCTTTATATTCCTACATCGCCCAACCCCACTTCGGGATTTACCGTGATGGCACATAAATCAAAGATCAAAGAGTCCTCTATGAACTTGGAAGAGGTTTCCAGCTTTGTGATTAGCGTTGGTGTGGATTATGCAAAACCTGAAGATGTAAAAGCTTTGTATCGTTGATATTCTCGACAATTTTTCAAACCTGTTTTGGCTGTATAACATGCAACCGATAGTCCTCTGTTCAGCTAAGATTTATAAAGCCTATTATGAAATTCCCCGTTGTCTGTAGACTGAAAAACTTAGCGATTATGGTCGTAACCTTGGCGCTTTGTGCCTGTTCACTACCCACACGAAAACAAGCTGTACCGCCTGAATTGACTGTTAAGGCAGAGGTGGTAAACATGCCTGGCGTGCGATTCATAGTGGGTACTGAAATCACCGATGAGCATTTACGTGAAGGTATTGATAGCGTAAAAAAAGAAAGGGCGCATCTAGCCACGCTTGAGTCCTCAGACAATCAAAAACTGCCGCCCGTCAATTTTTTAGCATTGTCCGGGGGCGGCGACGATGGGGCTTTTGGCGCGGGTCTGCTGTGTGGATGGACAAAATCAGGATTGCGGCCAGAATTTAAATTAGTTACCGGAATCAGTACTGGCGCGCTACTGGCACCATTTGCTTTTTTAGGCCCCCGGTATGACGATGCGCTTAAAGAGGTTTTTACCCAGGTCACGCCAATAGATATTATGCAAAAACGTGGCCCGTTGGCCGCCATATTTGACGATGCCCTGGCTGATAATGAACCACTAGGTAAGTTGGTTGAGAAATACGTCACTATGCAAATGCTCAAGGAAATTGCGGCTGAGTATGCGAAAGGTCGCACGTTGTTAATGGCGACGACAAATTTGGATGCGCGCCAGGCCGTGATTTGGAACATGAGTAAAATTGCCGCTAGCAATAATGCTGCAGCTTTAAGTTTATTTCATAAAATCATGTTGGCGTCGTCGGCTATACCCGGAGCATTTCCGCCGGTGATGATCGATGTGGAAGTCAATGGCAAGCGTTACCAGGAAATGCATGTGGATGGTGGGGCTCAATCTCAAGCCTTCGTTTACCCAGCCAGTATAAAATTGTCAGAGGTTGTCAAAAACCAGGGGTTAAAACGCGAACGACGTCTGTACCTAATTCGCAATGCTCGCCTGGACCCTGATCGTGAGGAGGTGGAAAGATTGACGTTAAGCATCGCTGGCCGGGCTATATCTGCCCTAATTCAAGCACAGGGCGTTGGGGATCTTTACAAGATTTTTACCATAGCTCAACGTGATGATTTGGATTACAACCTCGCTTACATTCCTAAGGATTTTAACGCGCTACACCACGAAGAATTCGATAGAACTTATATGCAGCAACTTTTCCAAACCGGCTACGACCTGGCGTCAAAAGGCTATGATTGGAAGAAAGTACCGCCGGGAATGTGAACACACTCTTGCCTGCGGATTGACATTACTCTTTAAAAAGGGGTGAGGACTAAATCCAATCGGTTTTTCAATTTTTGTGTGCCTTCTCGGCAATATTGGTCGGCAACGCGGACGCTTATTCCGGCCTAAATTTCTCGTTCCCGCGCAGCGCGTGGGAACGAGAA
>CAIOHN010000327.1 GCA_903858105.1 uncultured Pseudomonadota bacterium
CAATTTGTCAGTGCGGGCGATCCATCCGATGTCAATGGCGATTTAAGAGTCAACATCGCCGATTACAGAAAAGCCGCGACACTTTGCACTTTAGCTAAATGTGCTTTAGTTACGCCAACGCCTTAGGTCATTAAATATCTTTTTTACAAAATGCCGGGGAATTCTGTCCCGGCATAACTAATTGACGGAATCCCTATGAACAAAAATGTATTGATTAGACTGATTGTGCTGGCAATCGCTGGCATGTTCCATACTGCGGAAGCGAACAACATAAATATTAAATTTTCTAACAGTTCTAATATTTACACCACTAGCGTTGGCTCATTTTTCGACGCCAATATATATGTCGATAGTTTCTCCGACCTCGGCGGGTTCGATCTTTTCCTGACATATAACACTGCCGATTTGTCGGCCCAGTCTTTAACGTCCAGCACCGTCTTTGGTTCGGACACTGACGCTGACTTTGCCAACAGTATTTCCCCTGGTTCAATCCATTTCGCCGAAGCAATTGCTTTCGACAGCCCTGCAAGCGCAGGTTTGAACGTCACCGGACCTACTTTGCTGGGCACCGTAAAGTTCAAAGCATTGACTGTTAGCCCAATAAACACCGCTTACTCAATAGGCATAAGCAGCTCATCAGGCTTCTATACTTTTGACGGCACGCCAATTGGAGCAAACGCACAAGGCGGAAATGTCAGAGTAACCGCAGCTCCAGCTACGGTGCCGTTGCCAGGCTCCGTGTTTTTATTTGCACCTGCGCTATTGGCTTGGTTTGGTGTCCAAAGCAAAAACCAAAAAAAGCTCGTAGCATAAACACAAAGGCAATATTTAATATCGATTAAACCCGCGTCACGAGAATCAGTAAAAGACGTTGGTTTGCATGGGAAAAGCCATCTCGATTGGGATGGCTTTTTTGTTTGTATCATTTTCAAAAAAACTAATTGAACGCAGTTTAATTTATGTTTATAGTACACCCGGCAAAACGCAATCTGTCTGCTAATATGCGCTTACGGGAGGAACACTATGTTAAAAATCGTTTTACACTGGCTGCTTAAGCTGGTTTACAAAGTAAAGGTTATCGGACTGGATAACTACGCCAAAGCCGGTGACCGGGTACTGATTATTTCCAATCACACCTCATTTCTGGATCCACTGCTGCTCGGCGTGTTTTTGCCGGACGACATTACCTTTGCAATTAACACCCAAATTTCCGAACGCTGGTGGCTAAAGCCGTTTTTGCGCTTGTCCAAAGTGTTCCCGATGGATCCGACTCACCCGCTGTCTTTAAAAGCGCTGATCCATCATCTGCAAAACGACACCAAAACCGTTATCTTTCCTGAAGGTCGCATTACCGTTACCGGATCGTTGATGAAGATTTACGACGGCACCGGCATGGTGGCAGATAAATCCGGGGCAACTATTTTGCCGGTCAGAATCGAGGGTGCCGAATTTAGCCGGTTTTCCAAACTGGGTGGACGCATCCGCCAACAATGGTTTCCGCGTATAACCATCCATATCTTGCCGCCGACGTTGATAGAAACTCACGGCGATGTGACAGGCAAAGCCCGCCGCAAACACAGCGGCCACATTCTGGCCGACATCATGACCGAAATGATGTTTGCCACCAGTCATCACCAACAAACCATATTTTCAGCCTTGCTCAAAGCCCGCAGTATTCACGGCGGCGCTTACACGGTTGCGGAAGACCTGGAGCGCAAACCGCTTAGCTACGACGCGCTGATTACTCGCAGCATCATCGTCGGTAAACTCATTAAAACAATCACCCAAAACGGCGAAAACGTGGGGGTATTGCTGCCCAATAGCTGCAAAACGCTGAATGTGGTTTTAGGTTTACAGCTGTATAACCGCGTACCGGCGATGCTGAATTATTCCATCGGCGCGGTCGGCATGATCGCCGCTTGCCGAACTGGGCAAATCAAAAGTGTGCTGACGTCGCGCAAGTTTATCGAACTTGCGCATCTCGAGGACGAAGCGGCCTTATTGGCTAATCAAGTCAAGCTGGTGTTTTTAGAAGATTTAGCGGCATCGCTGACGGGCTTGGATAAATTAAGCGGCTGGCTACAAGCCAAAACCGCCCAATACTGGTACAAAAGCCACGATTACGATGCCGACGACGCGGCGGTGGTATTGTTTACTTCAGGTTCAGAAGGCCTGCCCAAAGGCGTGGTGCTGTCGCATGCCAACATCCTGGCTAACCACAATCAAATCAGAGCGCGTATTGATTTTGGGCCAGGCGATGTGGTGTTAAATTTTCTGCCGATGTTCCATTCCTTTGGCTTTACCGTCGGCACGCTAATGCCGGTGTTGAACGGCATGACCAGCTTCTTCTACCCTTCCCCGCTGCATTACGCAGTAATACCGGAAATGGCCTACGAAGTGGGTGCGACCATTATGTTCGGCACCAATACCTTTTTGGCGGCCTATGCCAAAAAAGCCCATCCTTACGATTTTTATTCGCTGCGCTACGTGGTGGCCGGTGCCGAAAAATTGCAGGAGACCACCCGCACCACCTGGCTGGATAAGTTTGGCATCCGCATCCTGGAGGGCTACGGCGCTACCGAGACCGCGCCGGTTACCTCGGTAAACACGCCGATGGATTATAAAGCTGGCAGCGTCGGTCGTTTTATGCCCGACATGTTGTATAAATTGGAGCCAGTGCCCGGTATAGAAAACGCTGGCAAACTGCACGTAGCCGGTCCCAACATCATGAAAGGCTATCTGCTGCCCGACAATCCGGGTGTATTAGTACCGCCCAACTCGCCTTTGTACGGCGAAGGTTGGTACGACACCGGCGACATCGTGCATGTCGATGATGAAGGTTTTATCCATATACAGGGCCGCAGCAAGCGTTTCGCTAAAATCGGCGGCGAGATGGTGTCTTTGGGTGCGGTGGAGCAATTGGCTATTCACGCCTGGCCAGAGGCACAACATGTTGTGGTAAGTTTGCCTGATCCGCGCAAAGGCGAGCAATTGGTGCTATTGACTACCCGTCGCGATGCCAGCGCCAAGTCATTGGCAGAGGCTTCACCCGGCGTCGCCACCATTAACTTGCCCAAAAAAGTGTTTGTGCTGGATAAATTTCCAGTGCTGGCCACCGGAAAAACCGATTATCCCGGCGCAAATACGCTGGCAGCCCGCTTGGTATCGGGTGATGCCGAGCACGATAGTTAAATGCTTGTCATTAGTCTGGCGATACCGCATTTTGGCGTCGCCAGGCATTTTTCATCTAATTTTAAAGTCTAACGATGAGCAAACACATATATCCGCTTCTGGTCGCACAATTTTTATCGGCGTTTGCGGATAACGCCATATTGTTCACCGTCATTGCTATGGTGATGCAAACCGCGCAGCCTGTCAGTTGGTATGTGCCGGCTTTGCAGAGCGTGTTTTTAGTAGCCTTTGTGGTTTTGGCGCCCTGGGTAGGTGGCGTTGCCGATAATTATCCTAAATCGCGGGTATTGATTGTGGCTAATTTGATAAAAGCCTGCGGCGCCGGATTATTGCTGCTACATGTGGAACCGTTATTGGCGTATTGTCTGGTGGGTGTGGGCGCAGCCCTGTATAGCCCCGCCAAATATGGCATTTTACCGGAACTGGCCGGCCACGACGGACTGGTTAAAGCCAATAGCTGGATCGAAGGATCGACCATACTGGCCATATTGACCGGCATGGTAGTGGGCGCGAAATTGGCCGATTTTTCGCCAAACTCGGCCTTGTTAGCCAGCATGGGCTTATTTTTGGTATCGGCGGCAACGACTTTGTTCTTGCCGACAGGCTTGCGCAAGCCGCCCCAGCCCGGCTCGAAAATACTATTGTTTTACAGCGAAATCCGTACATTTTTGTCCATGCCACGGTCCCGCTTTGCTGTGCTGGGCGCATCCTTGTTTTGGGCTG
>CAIOHN010000328.1 GCA_903858105.1 uncultured Pseudomonadota bacterium
AATTGGCGTCGTCCAACACAACGCCTTTACAGCAGAGTCAGGCTGACGCCGTAGCGGCCAGCATCAAAAATGCCGGTTTTGCCACGAAAGGCTTTGAATTTAACGACGGCAAAATTCTGGCGCGGTTTAACAACACCGACGATCAAATGAAAGTTGCTGACATGCTGCGCGATCAGCAATCCGGTAAAGCCACTGTGGCATTGAACCTGGCACCAGCGACCCCTGATTGGTTACGCGCCTTGGGGGCAAACCCGATGCATCTGGGTCTGGATTTACGCGGCGGTGTGCATTTCCTGCTGGAAGTGGATATGGACAGCGCGCTGAAACAAGCCGAAGAACGCTACAACAACGACATTCGCGCGGCATTCCGCGATGCCAAGGTGCGTTATCAATCGGTTTCCAAAGAAACCGACGGCATTAAAGTCGTGCTACCTAACGAAGAAGCAACCATTGCCGCCAGCGCTGTACTGAACAAAGATTTTCGTAACCTGGAACTGGTCGAAAGCGGCCCTAACGAATTCATGCTGTCCATTCCTGAGCGCAACCTCAGAGAAATCAAAAAAGCTGCGCTGGGTCAAAACATTACCACCCTGCGCAACCGGGTAAACGAGTTGGGTGTGGCTGAGCCTATCATTCAGCAACAAGGCGATAGCCGTATCGTCGTGCAATTGCCTGGCGTACAAGACACCACCCGCGCCAAAGAATTATTGGGCACCACCGCCACCCTGGAATACCGTCTGGTTGACGTAGAACACGATGTGCAATCGGCGCTGAGCGGTCATGAGCCAGTAGGTAGCCGCTTGTATAAAGACAAAAACGGTGGCCCAGTGTTATTGAAACGCGCAGTTATCGTTACCGGCGACCAAATCACCGACGCCTCTTCCGGCCTGGACCAAGATGGCTCACCTGCAGTATTTATAACGCTGGACGGCGTTGGCGCCAAAAAAATGGGCAAAATGACCCAGGAAAATATTGGCAAGCCGATGGCGGTGGTATTCATCGAATACAAATCTGAAACCAAAATCGTCAACGGCGAAAAAGTTCAGCACAAAGAAAAAGTCGAAAAAGTCATCAGCGTGGCCACAATCCGCGACAGCTTCAGCAAACGCTTCCAAACCACTGGTTTGGATAGCCCTGAAGAAGCCCGCACCCTGGCCTTATTGTTAAGAGCCGGCGCACTGGCGGCACCAGTTGAAATTGTCGAAGAACGCACTGTCGGCCCAAGCTTGGGTCAGGAAAATATCGACCAAGGTAAACTGTCCATTACTGCCGGTTTCTTGTTGGTGGTGTTCTTTATGGTGGTCTATTACCGCGCGTTCGGTTTGATCGCCAACTTTGCCCTGCTTTTTAACGTGGTATTGCTGATTTCCATCATGTCGGTACTGCAAGCCACCCTGACCTTACCCGGTATGGCGGGTATCGTGTTGACGGTGGGTATGGCGGTTGACGCCAACGTCCTGATCAACGAACGGATCCGCGAGGAACTTCGCAACGGGCTTAGCATGCAGGCCAGCATTTACGTTGGCTATGAAAAAGCCTTTGCCACCATTCTTGATTCAAACGTCACTCACTTGATCGTCGCGGTATTGCTGTTCGCTTTCGGCACCGGCCCGGTCAAAGGCTTTGCGCTGGTATTGACCATCGGTATTTTGACCTCGCTGTTTACCGCAGTAACCGGCACCCGGATGTTAGTTAACTGGTTTTACGGACGTAACCGTCAAGTCGAAAAAATATCTATTTAATACCGGCTTTCCGCCAGTTTCGCGCTGCCACGCGTTGCTTATCGCAACGGGTGGCAATACTTTGCTGGCAGGGTTTTTTTCAAGACTCTGCCAGACACGATATAATGTCGAAATATTTTTCTATAACAATTCTCACGGGAGTTAACACATGGCAATCGAACGTACTTTCTCAATCATAAAGCCTGATGCAGTCGCTAAAAATGTGATTGGGGAAATTGTCAGCCGCTTTGAAAAAAACGGCTTGCGCATCGTCGCATCAAAAATGCTGCAATTGAGCCAAGAACAAGCTGAAGGTTTTTATGCAGAGCATAAAGAACGTGGCTTTTTCAAAGATTTGGTCGCTTTCATGGTTTCCGGCCCGGTCGTTGTCCAAGTATTGGAAGGCGAAAACGCAGTACTGAAAAACCGTGAACTGATGGGCGCTACAAACCCTAAAGAAGCTGCTGCCGGCACTATCCGCGCTGATTTCGCCGTTAGTATCGACGAAAACGCCGTACACGGTTCCGATGCGCCAGAATCTGCTGCAAAAGAAATCGCTTACTTTTTCTCTGCCGATGAACTCTGCGCCCGCATTCGTTAAGCCCGCGTTGATCAATCTGCTTGATTTCGACAGGAAAGGCCTACAGGCTTTTTTTGTCGAGCTCGGCGAAAAGCCGTTTCGCGCCACCCAGGTGTTGAAATGGATTTATCAGGAAGGCGTCAGTGATTTTGACCAGATGACCAACCTGAGCAAATCGCTACGCAATCACCTTAAAGAACACTGCCAAATCAAGGCACCGGAAATTGTCGCCGAACAATTAGCCTCCGACGGCACCTGTAAATGGGCCGTGCAGATGCATTGCGGCAATCGGGTAGAAACCGTCTATATTCCTGAAGAACGGCGCGCTACCTTGTGTGTGTCCTCGCAAGTCGGCTGTGCGCTGGCCTGCACCTTTTGCTCGACCGCCAAACAAGGCTTTAACCGCAACCTGTCCACCGCCGAAATCATCGGCCAACTCTATCTGGCTCAGCAACGTCTGGGACCAGAACGCCGTATCACCAATGTGGTGATGATGGGCATGGGCGAACCTTTGCTTAATTTCGATAACGTGGTCGCGGCTATGAATTTAATGATGGATGACTTTTGCTTCGGTCTGTCGAAGCGTCGCGTCACCATTAGTACCTCCGGCATCGTGCCGGCCATGCAACGCCTGAACGAAGTCTGCGATGTCAGCGTCGCAGTTTCCTTGCACGCGCCTACTGACGAATTACGCGATCAACTGGTACCGATCAACGTCAAGTACCCATTGAAACAACTGATGGAAGCCTGCCGCGATTACGCCAAAACCGGCCCCCGAAAACACATTACTTTTGAGTACGTAATGCTGGATGGTATCAATGACAGCGCAGAAGATGCTCGCGCTTTGGTTAAGCTGTTAAAAAACGTGCCGTCCAAGCTTAACTTGATCCCGTTCAACCCGTTTCCACAATCTGATTATCGCTGCTCCCCTAGCGCAACTATTTTGAAGTTTCGGGATATTTTGTACAACGCCGGTATCGTCACCACCATCCGCAAAACCCGCGGCGAAGACATCGACGCAGCCTGCGGCCAATTGGTCGGTCAAGTCGCC
>CAIOHN010000329.1 GCA_903858105.1 uncultured Pseudomonadota bacterium
CGTCCACAATACTCGAAACGTTAATCGTTTATTGGCAGGAAATAAAAAAACCGCTCTCGAGCGGTTTTTTTATGCGTGAGACTTTCCGTAGCAATTCAAATTCTCTCTGCCACTGAAGGACATCTGAAATGAAGTCCAACATTTAATTTCGTTGAACTTCAAACTGAATAATCACGGCTTTTCTGCTTAGAAAACAGCCTAAATCCAGTCCGGCAAAATAATACCTACGGCAACTAAAACCGGCGTAGCCAAGGTAATAGCAACATTTAATGCCATCGCTGGTTTTAATAATTCCACATTTTCAGCATGCTGAATCACTGTGTTCGTAACGTAAACCGCCATCAAAACAGTTAATCCGCCCAATAGACTATAAACAGGTAAAACCTTCAACCAAATACCTGTAAGCAAAACCAGATAAGCCGCCACTAAAAAACACACAAAAACCCTAGCAGCATGCTGTCTGCCGATCAGGATAGGAAGATGTATGCGGCCAAAGCGCTTATCTGTTTCCAAATCAGGAAACTGGTTCAACAACAAAAGATTGTTAACCAAAAAAAACACTATTAACGAAACCACAGACACAGCCAACCCACCTTGGCCACCCAGCGCCATATAAGTACCGCCCATCATCAACGGCCCAAAAGCCAAACCTGGAGCAATCAAGCATAGCCATGCATGATGAGTAATTTTGCTGGTATAAAAATGGATCAGCCCTATACCTAGCAAACCGATCAAAGCCAAATACCAGCCCCCAGTCCCAACTAAAAACAAACCTATAGCAATAGTAATCGATAAACTAATAATAGCCGCCGCCCTTACTGCATCAGCCATTTCCGGATACGCGGGCAAAGTTCCACTACCTCCGCTGAATGGGGTGCGCTGGGTATGAAGATCCAATCCACTGGTAAAATCTTCCCATTCATTAAACAAATTAACGCTCATATGGGCGGCTAACGCCGCTATAAAAATCAAGATCAAATTCAGATTATTTATAGGCACCCCTTCAGCAACCACACAAGCGACTGCTGGCAATAAGCAACAAGGCGTTAAAATCAGAAAACGTGGTCGTGAGGCGACAAAAATTTGCAAATATTGAGTTTTTGACAAAATAGCGATTCCTGAAGTTGAAAAGTCTGATTAAGCTTGTCAACAGACTACCAAACGGCATAAATAAAATGCAATTGGATTTCCTGCAAGGTTAATGCAGACGTATAGCTTTGAGTTCGGCGCCATCGAAAGCAGCCATCAATGCGACCGAAAAGTCTTCAATGTCGGCATGGATGATGAATACCAGTCTGCTGCGCCGGTCATCTGCTGCGCGAATCGGTAGAGATGACGACGGATACAGATGACCTCCGGCGGCATGAATAGCTAAAGGTTGCTCCTGATCCGGCAAATAAACCACACCCTTGATTCTGACCAGTTCTTCCGCATAACGATGCAGTAAATCTTGCAAGATGTCCTGTAATTTGGGCCAGATCGGCGGATGATCAAGGTATAGAGACACACTGCGAAAATCGTGTTCGGCTGAGGGCTGATTAGTCGGCAAACGCCGAAAACTAGGCACGGCAGTCCCAAGCATGTCAGCAGTGTTCATAATCTGCCAATTCACCAGCTGATAAGGTGTAGCCGGTGCAAGCAATTGAAGCTGGCTGTAAACGTCTGCAGTTTGGCCCGCCTCGGCCAAATCAGCCTGGGTGAGCAATAGCTGATCCGCCCAGGCTATTTGGGCACGAGCTTCGGCAAAACGGTGTAATTGCTCCAAAGCTTGTGGAATGGCTAAGGTGGCGATCACATGCTGCAATCGATAGCTTTTGGACAACCAAGGCTCGCGTAACAGCGTATCCAGAATGGGTTCCGGGCTGGCTACACCGCTAGTCTCGATGATAATGCGTTCGAAAGGCTTGGTTGCGGCATTGTTCCAGGCCATCCACAGATTCTTCAAGGTCGGCGACAACGCACCCTTGATCTGACAACATAAGCAACCGCCGGATAACACTGTCAAAGGTATATCCTGCTCTTCCAGCAAATCCTGATCGATAGGCGTAGCGCCAAACTCGTTGATCACCACCGCCGTTTTTACCCCGTCGGCCAGTAAGCGATTCAGCAATGTGGTCTTGCCGCTGCCGAGAAAGCCGGTTATTACGGTAACGGGGATTTTGTTTTGCACAGCCAACCTGTCACCCTGCGCCTAATCTAGTCCGTGTCGGAACATTTTCGGCTTCTAATTTCCGTACTTTTCGCTCTCTGGCGGTTTCGATGACAGGCCGCAGACGCTCCGAAACCCGACACCAAGCGGCATCCGGATCGGCGGCGGAGCCAATCCACTCCCCCGGCGAACCTTGAATTTCCGCCAACGGCAAGTCTTGCCAATCGGTTTGGCGTAGCATGATGGGCACGATGGATTTATCACCGCGCCGATGTGCGTCCAGTGCTGCCTGAAATTCCTGCAGGTAGCAAAAATCGGAATTGACGAAGTCGGGGGTAACCAAGCACAACACAATGTCGGCTTGCTCGAGCTGTTTCAGAATCTCCGGCCGCCACTCATCGCCTGCGTCGATGACTCGGTCATCCCAAATACTGAGTTTCTGTAATCGAACCAGTGGCGACAGCGCAGCTTGCAGCACTTTCAAATACACCAAATCTCTATGCGAATACGAGACAAAAGCCTTGACCGGCACCTGCTGGTTTTCGTCGCGCATCGCAGCTTCCTCGATGCCATCCAATAAACTGGCAATGGCAATGCGCTGTTTTAGCTCCTTGACAAAAATTTCAGTTTCCCCGGCTTTCTCGGCTTCGACCAGCTCATCGTAATCCTTATAACCAGCGCAATCCGGCACCGGCACCCGTTGGACAAATTCCAGCCCAGTAAAATCGGCGACGATTTCCTTGACTGTTTCCCGAATAAAGCTCAGCAAGCGCCGCCGCTCGTTGCCGCAAATATCGATCAATAATTGCTGATCCTCCTTGTCCCAACGCACTCTGGCCAACGCATCGAATACCGACGCTTTATGTAGCACCATGCCGGTGCGCCAGCGTTCATTGCCGCGTATGAAGTCATGCAGCTTCACCATCAACCGCGGGAATACGCTGTTGGGTAAAAATGCCGGAAAATGCATCACAAAGCGCAGCAGGGCACCATCGGGCGCAAATTCCGGCGCGTTGGCCGGCAATAGCTGCGGTACGATAAAATCGCTGGGGCCGATAGGAAAGCACAGTTCAAACTCCTGCATCACCCGCACGATGTAATACAGTTTGTCTTTGGGATAAATAAATTCGCGCTCACTGGTGTTATGGCTTTGGTAGCGCGGATCGTTGATCACCGCGTCGAAATCCCGTTCGCGTAACAAACCGCCTCGTTCGGCAACGATGCTGGAATTGATGATGCGATAGACGCCGTTGGTCAGCCACAGCGGATTCAGGATTTGGGTATCGAAATACTGCAGATTTCTGAAATTGATCAACACGCCCAAATCATGCA
>CAIOHN010000330.1 GCA_903858105.1 uncultured Pseudomonadota bacterium
CCACGTGTGCCCGCCGTGTTTTCAAAACCACTGACGGTATCCTTGGCCCAACCAGCGATATAAATCATCCGTTCGGAATCAATAGGAGCCTCTTTGATCCACTGCCAGGTTTTATTTAGGGCTTGCAGGCGGTCTGCCTGAGGTTGCGGCCATTTTTTGTCTCCGCCCAGGCATATCTGCTGCCAAATGTCGGGATCGGCATAATCCAGTTTGCCGTCATTGGCAGGCAGTAATTCCAGAAGTCCCGGGTAGCGGTTGACGATATTGACCAGACCGGGAATATCGTGGGTGAAATCGAGTAACGCCAGTTTATCCAGAGTCGGGTTCCAGCCAGTTAGCCAGCGTACCGCTTCATATGAACCCGCGTTGGGCGTGCCCAACATCATTAATCGGCTGCCCGGCAAGGCTTGAAAGCGTTTCCACAGCGGCGGATGCATAGCAAACATTACCCTCACAACCAGGCCACCCATAGAATGGGCAACAAACCGCAGGGGTTGATGTCTGGCTTCGCAATCGGCTAGACGATTTTCGACCAACGTGGCCAGTCGTTTGGCGCTATCGATAATGGAGACGCGCCAATCGTAGGCAAAGCTTTCGACGCGGTGAGTATTTTCAAGGTATTCGACAAAATCTCCGTAAAAATCCGCCAGCAAACCATCGGCTTCAACGTTAGGCGCATCAATGCCCAATTCGGCTAGACGACTTTTGGTTAGGGCAAAATAATCCAGCCAGATACGTTCACGGTCTTGAGTCAAGTGACTGCCCATGGTGCCGGGCAGCACAATCGCCAGCGGACCGGAGCTGAGTTGGCTGCGCTTGGTTCGGCTGCCTCGGGCAGGCTCCTGATGTTTGGCTGCAGCAATCGGCTGAAAACCTGCCAAATAACTATCAGCACGCAATAAACCGTCTTTAAGCTTTTCAACCGTGGCCGCATTTTTGAAATAATTGAAATGATTGACGTTGGTGCCTTGGTCGAAAAAAAATCGTGCGGCATCGGCTACCCTGGTCAGGCCGCCGTACATGGAACCGGTATTGACGACCAAATCATGTTCACTGCTGTAGAACCAGTCACTCAGTTGCAATTTCAATTTACTCCAGACTGAGTCGCCCTCTATATCACCGGCAATGACTGTCAAGTCCGCTTGGGTTTTAACCGAGGTTGAATTCAGGAGCGTGATCAGTGCGGAGCCCGGCATCATGGCTTCGATGCCTGGCAATGTCCTGGGATCGGTGCGTTTTTTCACGACGCCAAGAATAAATTCCACGAAATCGTTGGAGCCGCTTAAATGACTGAGTACGGAAAGCCAGCGATCCAGACGGCCTGATGCCAGTGTTGTACCGCGTGCAGGACAAGCCACCCGTACAAAACGCTTCACTTTGACTTGTTTTTTATCCAGTATCTCCAGCAATTTACGCAACTGGGATTTCTGGTCAGTGTAACCCTCCGGATTTTTAGCACCGAAACCGAATAATTCGCTTTGCGTACGGTCTCTGTTTGGGTCGAAAACTTTAGTCAACCACTCATCGTCTAAAGGATCGGGAGTCATTTCGCGTTGTCCCAGGCATAACATCTCACCAACCAGACCGCCTCGCGAATGGGTAACCAGGTAAATTTCGGCATGGTTTGGCAGCGCTTCGGCAATGGCCAAGGCGTTTTCGATGGGACTGATAGTGAGTGATCGATGTTCGTAGGCAAAGCAGGCCGATTTAAATTCCTTTTCCAGTGCCAACCTTGCTGTTTCGCCCAATGGATTGGTTTTATC
>CAIOHN010000331.1 GCA_903858105.1 uncultured Pseudomonadota bacterium
CCATCGCTCCGCTGCCCCACGACCAATGGTCGAGATAAACGACTCTTGTTCTCCATCATAGGTGTCCACTTGGTTATAAGTGGACACTATCTTCGGAGATTTTAATCGGCACGGATAGACGTGGTTAAAAGATCGCATACTTTCGATTCCCTAAAACCGCCCTTCACCAAGCACAGCAAACGACATAAAGCGGTCCGGCGAAATTGAGAGACGAGGTTACCAGGTTTACGCCGCGAGGTGTTATAGCGATATTGGGCAGATGGATAGGCTAAATCTTCAGCATAGTGACAGCTTCGAAACTTTCCAGATTTTCCGGGAGAAATTTCCCGGGATAAAAATCACTTAATTCATTTATGCCTATAGGTCTCTGATTAGAGGATAGTCTTGACGGTAGACATTCACCTGTGTCGCACTTCCAATCCAGGTTTAAAAAACAGCGTGTGTATCTGTCACGCTGATTGATTCGCCAGTTCGATAAAGTTAATAAGAGTTTCAACAATGCTCTTTACCGCGAAAGCACTATCTCTTTGAGGTAAATGTTGAGGCTTGCATGCAATCATAGAAATCAATTCGGACTTTGTCATCTGAAATCTTTTGTTCTGAAATATCCAGAAGAATAGTCCTTATTCATTAGCGGTGGCTTTTTTATTGATGAACCACAATAGTTTTTCCCTTCAAAGACAGCGACTATCAAATTATTCTAAAAAAGAATTGCGCTGAACAAGATTCGACTATATTTTCAATAAGTTATCAGTTTGTTTTTATGCTGGGAATGATTTTGGGAAAGTCCAGTAAGTCAATATTCTTGTCTCTATTTCCCTCTTTTGTACCGACTTTTATAAAAAATAATTTTAACTTATAGACTATGTTGGCTAACGTACAGACAGTATAAATCATTAATTTTATTATTTGTTTAATTGAAAAACTTTTTAATATTTTATAAATGAGGAGTGTACAAGAGGGAAGTAGCAAGTGATTGTCTACCGATAATATTTTTATTTACAAAAACACACTCACTATCGCAGTAAACCCATGGGTACACACGAAATGATTAACATCAAAACATTTAAGCTAGTCGTTGTAACATTATTATTAACCACTACGGAGCTAATACAAGCTAGTAGTCTATACACACTTGATTATTCTGATTCACACGGTAACACCTGGGCTCTCAATTTTGATGGCACAAATAAAGGAGTCTATGTGGATAATTTGTCAAACGTTAGTCTCTATTTCAATAGCGTGTCAGCGGGTGCATTAACCGTCACGGCGTTTGACATCTACGGACCCGCTAATAACGTCAGGGTAGGTTTCGATCAGATCTACAGCAACTTCGATGTTGAATCTACCAACCCACTCGACACGTATACGATACTAAAATCAGACAGAAGTACGCAACAAGCCACCGGAGGAGTGCACGTGACATTCGGCTCATACGGTCCGATACGTGAAGCATCATTATCAGACACAACCTGGGCCACTGTGGTCACACGAATAGATACTAATACACGGATTGAAGATTGGCAGGGCGGGCGTAATCAAGACGGAACGCTATACAGGGATTCGAGTAGCGTTGCGACTTATGAACTAATCACAAACGCTTCAGTCCCAGAGCCTACCTCTATTCCAGAGCCTACCTCTATCGCCCTTCTAATCGCTGGTCTTCTCGGTTTTGCTTCTCAACGTAAAAAAGCGACTCAAGCGTAAATTTCAGCCATGCAGTACACCATAGCAGCCAACGTTGAATGTACTGCCTTAGCTCGTAGGCTGGGTTTCATTATCATTTAATCCAGCCTACATTTGTTTCTTTTGCCAAATTCGTAGCCATAAAGTGGCCATTTGCGGTCGTCTGCAATTGGCCGAAACTGTGAGTACGCAAATTTCTACAAACCAATAAATTTCTGCCAATTTTAATCTCAGATCCATCGCAATAAAACGCTTTTAGTCTGATACAAAAATTAGCGGCCAAACCACGAACGCGCGATCAAAATCGCCATCGTGGCAATACGCAGCTTGATAAGCTTCAATCACAATAAACGAGTACCAGGTCTTGTAATCAAGAGACTTTGCCTGAACTGAAAGAGCGCTACACATTCTATCGCTGCCAGCTAATAGACGAAACGTCGGCGCTTGGAATTTGTCGGAGGGGGTGAGGTTGTGATGACGCTACAAACCGGTAATTCAATAAAATCCAAACGACATGTCGTATGTGATTTTCTCTTTTTTGACTGAAACGCGCATGCCATCCGACAATGTTAAGTCTAATACCATGCACTGCTCAAACAGTTCGCGATTGTTGCAAGACAGCCAATCGTTAGCGACTGGCTGAATTGTTGTAACCGAGTCAGTTCGCTCAAGCCAATCCAGCTTACCGTCGGTGTTTAGATAGAGCTTCTGAAATTGCTCTTCTTCATCAAGATAAAATTCATGGCGTGTTACATCATCCCGCAACGGAAAGACTTCGTACAGCGCCTGAGTAATCCACCAAGGCGTCGTTGTCGTCAAATCGAATTGGCGATCAAGCGGTATCGTTAAGATTTTATCGATGGCGGCATTATCCAGTTGGGCAAGGCGATGCTGCTTGAACATTAAGCCAGCATCAAGGGCCGACAGATCGTCCCAGTCCAGTAGTTCAGCCAGATCATGGCTGACATAGGTGTCTATTTCGAATCCTGGTTTGCAAAACACGGATTTTTCACCGCGTGCCCAGCGGTGATTGAATTGCAATATCGCGATATTCGGCGCGGAAACCGCCACATGTCGATGCCGGTTGACCCTGCCGGCGGTCTGTACGATAGAGCGAGTACTGGACGGCTCTATTACCGCCCAATCAAAATCATGGTCCCGGCCAATTTCTTCCACCGGCGTCGCCACTACGATGAACAGAATTTCGTCATGCTCACTGCGTTGCAGAATATCGTTGATTTCCGCGTCTCGCTCAATGTTGGTATTGCCGTTACTGCGTTGCAAAAGGCAATCCAAGGTACGTTCTTTCAAAAAGCGTTGAATCAGAAAATCTTGGGAATGATAACAGGCGACCTTGGCGTTAGCCTGATTCTCGGCAATAAAGCGGGCGGTCTCAATCGCTTGCACGATATTGGCCATCCGAATCAATCCAAACGAAATACGCTTACTGCTGCCGTTATGCCGCCAGCCATGATCACCGTGTAGTCGGTGAATGGCGGTTAGCACTGCTTGCCGCCACGCCTCTGGCGTTTGGTCCTGAACGGTTTGCAGATAAGGTACACGTTCCAACTTTTGAGCGTATGCTCCGTGCTGTTTATTTATGTGTGCTTGGTAAAATGCGTTAAAGTCGATACCTGTCTCATGGTCGAACAGTTGTGGCGACGAGGCATCATCAAACAAAGCGCAAGCAAACGTTGGTTGAATAGCATGCAACGCGCCGCGTAATTCGGCTCCGCTGAGATAAGCCTGATAAATGGCTTGAGCAACCGGTTGCGCCAAGGTCGCGGTTGAACAAATCACGTTGCGGCCAAACATGGCGGCGATTTGCACCAGTCGCAACACTGCCACCAACGGCTTGGGGTCATAACCGTCCACTTCGTCCAGCACCAGATCGCTGTCCGCCAAGCGTAGCAAGGCGGCGACATGATGACCTTGCTTGTGGGGCATGCCGGCGGCAATCAAAAAATCGATGGTCGATATCAGGATTGCCGCGCCGGTGATGGTCTTGAAGTTGCGTTTATTGGTGGCAAACTCTTCCAGCCAAGCCGGAATCTCGAACTCGCCCGACGACACATCGAATTCGGTTTCGGCTTCATTTTCATCGGCATCGTCAGGGTTAGCCAGCTGATTTTGTTGGTGCAATTTCAATGTCACCCTATCGCCGATGATGCAAGCCAGTTCGTCGTCGCCGATGTGTAACTGCCGCCGATAGGCATCGCCGGTTTGCAAGGTCAATGTGCGCAGATTCAACGCCACGGCAAACCTTACCGGGCCTTGCGCTAACGCACAGGCCGCCCTAGCATTCATCCGGGTTTTACCGCTACCGGTGGCGGCCATATTTAGCGCCAGCACAGGCAATGAGGACCGTTGCCGAAACGCCGCCAGCGCTTCCGCCGCCTTGTCTTGCCATTGAAACCGGGCATTGCCGGCAACACGGCAGATCGATTCCACGGATTGTTCGCTCAAGCCCGGCAAACGTATGGTGCCGATGCGATAGGCAAAATCGGCAGCGGCATGGGACACTTCCGCCAGATGCCATTCCAAGGGTTGATCGAGCCTGCCGGACTTGGTATTGGCGAATAACCCAGCATCGGATTCCTTGCCGTAAGCCCGCGCGGAAACCACATGGTCGGCCATGATCAGCGCGGCGCGGGTGAATATTGCAATCGCGCGCCAATAAGCAGGTGATTTGCCCGGTGTCAATTTTTCGATGCGCTCTAAAAGGCTTTGTACCGCCTCAAAAGGCTTATTCGACAATGCGGCTAGCGGTGCAAGATTGACAGTCTCGCCGGAAAAATGATTGCTTTCATCTGGCTTGGTCATGTGTTTTTGGTGCGCAGTGATTTTTGGTCCAAGCAAACGGTGATGGGTCACGACCAGATAATCCAGCACATCGGCTGCTGAATGGAGGCCGTTTTCCAAGGCGTTACTTTCCAGCGATTTCGAGCTTTTCAAAATCTGCCATGCCTCTTCCCAGGTTTTGCCGGAACACTGCAATTGCAGCAAACGCATCGACACCCATTCGTGACGCACACTATCCTTGAGCGGGCCGTCGGCTCTTAATTTGGCTTGAAACATTTGCGAGGCCTTGCCGAAATCATGCGCCCAGCCAGCCGCCTGCGCCAATAACGACGCCACCCGCAGCCAATCCGGTGTCGGCGTCGATGACTTTGCCAATCTATACCCGGCCGGGAAATGTCCGTCCGGTCCGAAAGCATTGCGCGAGCCGACAATCCATAGCAGTTTCATCCGCAGCCGGCCTTCGTTGCGATAACAGGCGACGGCGGTTTGTCGGGTCGCCACCCGCTTCAATGCGGCTCGCACCTCGCGCAAGCCTTCCTCTGTCATCGGCGACGCCCAGGCTTTTTCGCCGGTACGCAATGCAAAACTATCCAGCACCGCGCGGGTTTTCTTGATAGACCTCTTCTCACAAGCGGATACAAACAATACATGCATGGTTTATTCGTCCTTAAACAATGGTGGCCACACCGCGTTTGCGTTGGCTGGTTGATCAGAAAAACGCCGTAAGAACTCGAAAATGCCGCGCTTGGGTAATTTGACTTTGCCATCTTGAATGCCCAACTCATGGCTCAATACGGTTACCTGCTCATCGCCCAATTCAGAATTCAATCTAACCGGCAGTTCGACGACGCGGTCGTCGGCGGCCAAACGGATCAAATCCTTGGGTAATTTCTGCCAGGCGATTTCGGCATCGGCGATGCGCGGCAACACGAACACTTTGATCGGATAACCGATGTCTTCCAGATCTTGCGCGATCAAGCGCCACTGATCGCCAATTCGTTCCAGGCCGGTCGGCAACAACCAGCGCCAACGAGCAGGCTCGTCGCGGCGTAGGCCGACGTAAAAAATACGCAAACCCTGTTGGTGAACGATGGTTTGGGTAATCGTCAACAACACGCCCGGTTTTTGCGGTGCGTTTTGGGTCCATTGCACGATGCTGACCGGCAATTCGCTTTGTCGAAAACCGGTGTCGCGCAGCGTTAGCAAACCTTGCTCGAGGCAAGCCATCAGTTGGGATTCCGAAGCTTGCGGAGGTATCGGGGGATCGGCGCGCGGCCGCACAGCCTTGCCGGTACGCTCCAAGGTTGCGGGCCAATGCGTTGCCGCGTTGTCCATCGCCAGACTGGCTTTAGTCGTGCCAATCTTGCCGAATGCGTCGATGACATCGCGTCGAGTCGCCAAGCCGAAACGTACGGCGCGGCGCAGGATAAAAAAACAGACTTCGTCGGGAGGGCGGTAGTGGGCTGGTGTGGGCATGCGCTACAAAAGACGGAAAACGTATATTGCTAGGATAAAGATATTGTTGACAGAATGCAAAAGCCGCACTAAATTTACATCCAAAGAAAAGAACATAATTCGTATATTTAAAGGGATAATATTATGGCTAAACCCAAAATAGAAAAAGAACAGCCGCCTTGGCAAGCGATTCCCGAGGAGATTTATCGGCATGAAGCTGGTAAGTTGGTGCATTTTTCGGCAAAGGGCGTTAACTCCAATGCCGATGGTTTCGGTGTTCGCCTTAGCCAACAAGGCTGCTTACCTATGCCGTATGTTTCCGTGCGTTGTTTGCTGGACAAGCAAACGCAATTGGCACTGGACTACACGCAAAATCCTAGTGGCAATAAAACCGAGGCAGACAGTTCGATCAAAGTGGCGGATGTGATCAAGCAAATTCGACGCCTACAAACCGCGGAGTCCGAGGCGGTGATCGCCGTGGGCGAAAACTATCCTTCGCTCAAATCATTATTGGATGCAGTTTTAGTCGAAGCCTATGCCGATCCGGAAGGTTTACGGCATGTATCGCCGAGGATGCGACAGCTATTGCTGCCGAAAGCTGGCGATTATGTCTCGATAACGCCTTTGCCTTGTGGCGGCTTGAGCCAGGAAATCAACCGGAGAATTCAGGCGCACAACGAAGCGGCCAAGGATAGCCATCTGAACAAGATCAACCCGGCCACCTTGGGTGTCGGCGGCTCCAATCCGCAAAACGTCGGTTCTCTGGTAAGGGAAATGCAAACCGCATGGGCGTTTAGCGCACCGACCGAGGACCGTTCCATCCGTGCTGCGCTGGCGATTCACCATAACGGCATAGCCGTCAATTTGCCGCGCAAGCCGATGCAGGCCTGGAAAGACTGGCGTAGCGAAGCAGTCGCCAAAAACAACGGCCAAATTCCTACCGACATGAGAAGCCGCGATCAAGAGCAGCAGCGGGTGCAGGATCTAGCCAAAGCTATCTTGCATCAAGGCCGGAAAGCCTTGTGCTTACTGGAACGACACCAGGTCCTGTTCGGCGAAACGCTATTGGCCGACAGCCTGCAAGACTCGGTCATTCGCGGACTCATAGATCCAAGCGAGAGGAGCAAGGCATGGCCTAGAGCGTTTGGTGAACGTGTGGCCCAAGCCATCGGCCGCTATAAAACCGGCAAAAACGATCAACAATTGTTCTTGCCGCTAGAGGGCCAGTCGCTGTATCAAGTCGCGCGTTGGATAGAGGAGTCGGTGCGATGAATTACGAATATTTATTGCTGCCGCGCCTGGAAATTCAAAGTGCCAACGCCCAATCCACCTGGTGGCTGATTAATGCCGCGCCGGTAATGGCGGCTAATCTGTTTGCCCACCAACTCGGCCGGAGGGTTGGGGTGTTTCCGCAAGCGGTGGGCATCGTTCATCATCATGCGCAACTTTTGGGCGAACGTTTTTACGGCAAGCTCCATCCCCAGCAACGACGCGGCGCGGTATTCATCAACAGCGACGACTATTCGTCAAAAAACAAATATGCGCTGTCTTTACAGCCTACCGCTACCTGCCATTTAGTGCTATCGCTGCTATTGGCCTTCGACAGCAAGGATGGACTGCCCAGCGTGAATAAGATCGATGGCTTTCTGGCTCAAGCCCGCCTGGCCGGTGGTCAAATTATTCAGCACGGACCGATAAAAGTCCTAAGCTCCGAGCAAGAGGTCAAGAACGTGCTACGCGGCGGTCACTGGTTGATCGAGCGCATGGATTTAATGACTGACGGCGATCCTTTGGATGCCCTCATCGCCGCTTGTGGCAAACCTAAATCCAACGAGTCTGCAACCGATGTTAGTCAGTTATCCAATAGTTGGTTGACACCCACTACCCTGGGTTATGCCAGCGTCACCGATTTTGCCAAACGCGGCGGCGTCCGCGAAAACTATCCCCACGCCTACGCCGAGCCCTTGGTCGGCTTGGTGCAATACGTCACACCCCGCGCTTGGGGTGAACGCCCCTTGCCGCTATGGCGCGGCTACTGGCCGCAATCCGATGTCTTTATCGTTACTCAACAGGAGAACCATTCATGAGCGAAGCAATATTTAAGAGATTACCCGGCGTCTTGTCGTTTCAGCGCGGCATCGTGATTTCCGATGCGTTGTTTTACAACGAGATCGAAGGTCAATATGTGCCTTATCCGGTGCAAGTCGTCCGCCACGGCATACGGGGTACCCAAAATATCAACAAGACCGGCGACGGCGAAACCTCGACAACCGCCGAAGCCAAGCGCCAGGAGGTCTCCAATATTCAAACCACCGACACCGCCAAACTGGCCCCGGAAGCCGATGCGCTGGTGGTGACGTTTTCGTTGCGCTTTCTGGATTTCAGCCAAGCCCTGTTCGCCTGTGCTCCCGGCGCCAAGGATACCGATCAGGAAATCGGTGCCTTGCGCGCCAGTATCGACGGCTTTATCGACCGCGCCAAACACAGCGAAGGCACCGTCGAAGTCGCCCGCCGCTATGTCCGCAACATCGCCAACGCCCGCTGGTTGTGGCGCAACAGACTGATCGCTGAAAACATCAATGTGAGCGTATTTCGGGATAAGGAAAAGCTGGCCAACTTTGCCGCGTTGACCATCCCGCTGCACCGTTTCGATAATTATACCGATGCCGAAAAAGCCGTCGCCGATGTCATCGATCAAGGTCTGCGCGGCGATCTAACCGCCACGCTGCACATCGTCGCTCGGATCGAATTCGGCGTTAAGGGCGTGTTGGAAGTATTTCCGTCGCAAAATTATCTGGAAGACAAACCCAGAGGTTTTGCCCGTTCTCTGTATTGCCTGGGTACACCGGAACGTGCCGACAAAACCGAAGGCATGCGCCAGATGGGCCACGCCGCCCTGCGCGATCAAAAAATTTCCAATGCCCTGCGCACCATCGATACCTGGTACCCGGACTTTGATAGCTATCAACGGCCGATAGCCGTCGAACCCAATGGTGCCAGCCTGGAAGCGCAACGCTTCTTCCGCGACAAAAAGACCAGTGCCTTCGACATGGTCAAACGTCTGAACCAATTAGACCCGGCCAGCGCCGATGGGATGTTCGTCACCGCCAGCTTGATTCGCGGCGGGGTATTTTCGGAGGGTGGTAAATGAATCCGCTGTGTTACGTAGATTTGACCGTGCAAACCGGCGGCAAAGGTACGGGCTTGCCAGCGCCGGTGTTGGCCGGCGCGGCATTACGGGTGTTACACGGCGCCTTCAAACAATACCCCGGCCACTACGCGCTGGCCCTGCCGGGTTTCGAGACTGCGCCGTTCGCGAAATTGCGCATCTTCGCCACAAACCGCGATGATCTCGATACGCTGGTGGAGGCAATCTCCGGTCACAACCTGATGAAAGACTACGTGCAACTCGGTTATCCGCGCAAAGTTTCTCAAGACTTTGACGGCGCTTGGCTGCAATACAGCCGTTACCGCATCCCGTCGCGTAAATCCGGCCGTCATGTCGAAGATGGTTTGCGGCAGCGACGCATGGATCAAGCCGATCAGCGACGCTTGCCGTATTTTATTCTCAGCAGCCAGAGTACCGGGCAGCAATTCGGCTTGTATGTCGCCATCAACCCCGTCGCGGCGCCAATCGAATGGCGGAGCGGCGACGTGCTCCCGGACAGCTACGGCCTGTCGGTATCCAGCCGGGCTTTCGCATTGCCGGATTTGCCATGACCAAGGCGCAAGTCAAGCCGCGCAGCATTATGCTGTCAAAGCGCGCGAACGTGTTTTATCTGGAGCATGTACGGGTCATGCAAAAAGACGAGCGAGTGGTTTACTTGACCGAAACAGGTGAAGCCATCGAACGCTTCTTCAACATCCCCGAACGTAACACCGCCTTCGTACTGCTGGGCAAGGGCACCTCCATCACCGATGCCGCTGCCCGCCGTTTGGCCGATGCCAACGTACTGGTTGGCTTTTGCGGCTCAGGCGGCTCACCACTGTTCTCGGCGACTGACTATACCTTTCTGGCCCCGCAAAGCGAATATCGGCCAACCGAATACATGCAGGCCTGGGTCAAGGCGTGGTTCGACGAACCCACCCGTATCGCCATGGCCAAACAAGTGCTGCGTAAGCGCGCGGAATGGACGCTGGATGCCTGGTCGGATAACAGCGAATTGTTAAAACGAAAAATCAGCTTGACTGACGATTTGTTACGACGCTTCGACAACGAAATTGACGTCGCGGACAGCTGTCAAGGCTTGCTGTTAGCCGAAGCCAAATGGGCCAAGGCGCTCTACGCCAAACTGGCGCAAGCTGTTAAAGCAGAAAGCTTCAAGCGCGAGGAAGGCAAAGGTGCCGCCGAGAGTGTGGAAGATCGTATCAATGGCTTTCTCGACCACGGCAACTACATCGCCTACGGTTACGCTGCTACGGTACTGAACGGCTTGGGCATCAGCTTTTCACTACCGTTATTGCACGGTAAAACCCGGCGCGGCGCCTTGGTATTCGATGTGGCCGATCTGATCAAGGATGCCTATATCATGCCAGCGGCATTCTTGGCAGGCGCTGGCAAACAGGCGCAACGCGACTTTCGTGCCGAGTTGATCGAGACCTGTCAAAAACAGGAGGTACTGGACCAGTTGTTTAGCTTCGTTAGCAAGCTTGCTTGAATAAGTATTTAATATCAATAACCTACAGCACAGCCCAAAATCGATCCTAAAGCGGTGAAAATTGAAGTAAGTGAATAATTGTTAAGGAGAAAATGAGGTGAAGTTTCAGTTCGCCGCCGGGCAGGCGGCTTAGAAGATGAAAAACAAGTCTCAAGTCAGCAAAGGCCGCGTTCGCCGCCGGGCAGGCGGCTTAGAAGAAGTGCATCAGATGGTGGCCGAAGTCGGTGAAGTTCGCCGCCGGGCAGGCGGCTTAGAAGTGGTTAACTCCATACACCTACGGCCAGGAAGCGTTCGCCGCCGGGCAGGCGGCTTAGAAGATATTGCCAGGGATAAGCAGCAGTACCGGATAGTTCGCCGCCGGGCAGGCGGCTTAGAAGACCCGTTCGCGTGATCGTTTTATTTCTCGGCTGTTCGCCGCCGGGCAGGCGGCTTAGAAGGTAACCGTGGCATAGGGTATCCACTCGCCCCAGTTCGCCGCCGGGCAGGCGGCTTAGAAGACTCAACAATTTACCCAGTAAGGGGAAAAGATGTTCGCCGCCGGGCAGGCGGCTTAGAAGAAGAGCAAAAAAACCGAGCAAGGCGTAATCGAGTTCGCCGCCGGGCAGGCGGCTTAGAAGATAGAAAGAAAAACCGGGGATCAGGGGCCGGGGTTCGCCGCCGGGCAGGCGGCTTAGAAGAGCAAAGAAATGACATTGGCCGAATCCGATAAGTTCGCCGCCGGGCAGGCGGCTTAGAAGACTTCCGGCTGTACTGATTCATTCCGGTGTTTGTTCGCCGCCGGGCAGGCGGCTTAGAAGTCGAAGAA
>CAIOHN010000332.1 GCA_903858105.1 uncultured Pseudomonadota bacterium
CCATCGCTCCGCTGCCCCACGACCAATGGTCGAGATAAACGACTCTTGTTCTCCATCATAGGTGTCCACTTGGTTATAAGTGGACACTATCTTCGGAGATTTTAATCGGCACGGATAGACGTGGTTAAAAGATCGCATACCCTTAATCGTCACTTGCCAATGCGCCACTTTGCCGCTGTCGATATGGCCGCGGGTTTCTACTACTTCAAACCAGCGCATGGTGGAAATAGTTTGGCCGGCTTTGGCGACAGCGTTTTCGATGGCTTGCTGGATGCCCTGGCTGGATGAACCCGTCAATTCGACTTTTTGATAGACATGTTCCGGCATGATGTTACTCCTGATGGGGGTTATTGAATAAAGCCTGGTAGGCGCGCGCCGAACTCTGCGGCTCGTTGTCAAAGATGCCGCCAATCACCGCCAATAAGTCTGCACCTGCCGCCAGCAATTGCCCGGCGTTTTCCGGCAAGATGCCGCCTATTGCGACAATCGGCAAATCCAATAGTTGCCTGGCGCGTTGTAAGGTTTCGATTTGCGCTGGCGCTGCCAAGGGTTTGGAACCAGATGGAAAAAACCGGCCGAAGGCGACGTAATCTGCGCCCGCTGCCACGGCGGCCTGGGCTTTGCCGACATCGTTATAGCAGGACACGCCGATAATGGCCCCCGCACCCAGACGTTGCCGAGCCGTTTCAATATCGCCATCGTCGCGGCCCAGATGCACCCCGTCGGCGCCCACGGCCAAAGCCAGCTCGATGCTGTCGTTAATTAGTAGCGGCGCATGGTAACGGTGGCAAAGTTGCAAAAGTTGGCTGGCCAAACTGTGCGCATCGATTGGGTTTTTGTCGCGGTATTGCACAACGACAGCACCGCCTTGCAAAGCCGCTTCCACGTCGCGCAGGACTTGGGCTATGGATTTATTTTCGGGTTGGGTGATGGCATACAAGCCACGATTAGGGAATTTCATGTTTCCACCCAAAATAGTCGGTCAGGATTGTGTTGGCCTTGTCCTGGTTGGTAGGCGGCGGCTAGCGATTGCCAGGTAAATTCCTGCGCTTCGCTGATGGCGGTGAAGGCATCCAACCCTTGCGCCATTAACGCCGCTATGGCACTGGCCAGGGTGCAGCCAGAGCCGTGATAACTGTGCGGCAGACGCTCCCAATTAAAGGTTTCTAGCATATTGTCCGGCTGGTATAAGCGATTGTGTACCAATGCCGAATCTTCATGGCTGCCGGTAATTAGCACAAATTCTGCGCCTTTGGCTTGTAAAAAATGCCCGCAAGCGGCTAGATCGCTAAGTCCGGCCAGCCGGCGAGCTTCCTGGCTATTGGGGGTTAGCACTGTAGTCATGGGTAACAGTTGGTCGACGATAACCTCAATTAACTGCTGGCTGGCCAACTCGGTGCCGCCGCCGGCTGCCAGAACCGGATCAAGCACTACCGGTACGTTGGGATAATCGCGCAAAATCTGGGCAATGGTTTGGGCAACCCCGGCATCGCCGATCAGGCCGATTTTGAAGGCCGCGATTTTATAGTCTGCCAGCAGGGTTTGGGCTTGGCTGAGAATATCGGCAGGCCGCTGCGGGATTAAGGTTTTGACGTTTTGACTGTTCTGCTCGGTCAAAGCGGTAATAATGCTGGCGGCATGACATTGATGGCTGATGATGGATTCTATGTCCGCTTGAATCCCGGCGCCGCCACTTGGATCGTGGCCGGAAAAACATAATACGACTGGGCGGCGGCTCATACGCTGCCTCCGGCTAGTAAATCCAAAAAGTCCTGCTCACTGATCACGCTAACGCCTTTCTCGCGGGCGGCGCTGGTTTTATTAGCCCCCACATTATCGCCAGCCACCAGATAATCGGTTTTAGCCGAGACCGAGCTAGCCACTTTGGCACCTTTGGCTTTGGCTTGTTTGCTCAGGTCATCCCGGCTGCCGCTGTGCAGGGTGCCGGTAAACACCAGGGTTTTGCCGGCCAAGGGATGGGCGTTGTCGTCGGGCTGGTTTTGGGTGGTAATCAGATTAAAACCTTGCGCCATCAGGATGTCGAACAAAGGTTTGATCGTGGCAAAGCCCTCGCTAATCACTGTCGCGGTCTTTTCGGCAAAACCTTCGATAGCTACAATGTCGGCTTCTGACAGTTTAAAAATATCCGGCAAAGCATAATGCGCTAACAGGCGCTCGCAATTGCCCAAGCCCATCCGGAAAACGCCAAATGCCGCGAGGAAACGCCAGTCTTCGATGGCTTCGTTGCGGCTGCGGATTAATTGATCAACCAAGTTTTGCGATTGTTTGGGGCCAAAACCCATGCCTTCAAATTGCTCTGCCGACAACTGGTAAATCTTATCGACGCGGCGGATGCCATATTCATAGAGCTTTTTAATGGTTGCCGCACCGAAGCCGTCATTGTTTTTCAGTACCCGAAAAAAATGCTCCATGCTGTTGCTGATTTGCGCCGGGCAGGCCAGATTATTGGGGCAGATTAAATAATCGTTATCCCAGATCAGTTCGTGCTCGCAGCTAGGACAGGTGCTGGGTACGACGGGTTCGGTCGGGCGAATCACTGCTTCTATTTTCGGAATGACTTCACCAGAACGAGCCAACCTAATTAGCGCGCCAGGGCCTATGCCTTTATCGAGCACCATTTTGTAATGATGCGCCGTGGCTCTGGATAATAAAGCACCGCTGAGCCTGACCGGCTCCAGTTCTGCAACCGGCGTGATACGGCCAGAACGCGAGGTTTGCGGGGTAACGCTAATCACCAGCACTTCGGCGGTATCCAGATTTTCTTTGTACGCCAGTTGCCAGCGGTGATGATGGCGAGTCGCACCCATGGCTTGCTTAAGTGGCTCGTCGATAATTTCCAGAATCACGCCATCCACATCGTAATCAAGTGTATGCCAGATGGTTTTAACGATGCTTTCAAAGTCTGCGATTAAATCTTGCCAAAGCCCGCTCCAACAGGGCAATAGGGCAAACGGGTAAAACACGGCAGCGTGATCGGCAATAGCGCGTTCGGCGTGTTCGTCCAATTCTTTTTCTTTAATCACGCTGGCTTGAAAGTTTCGGGCGTTATCAAAAAATTCGGCCAGATTTTCAGCAAAATAACTGCGGCTGACCACGATTTCACCAGCACCCAGGCCACGCTGACCCTGGTTGGCGACTTGCAAACCGCGCTCGAATACCCGCGTTATATCAGTACCTTTGCGACCATCGCCACGGGTATACAGTATCTGGCCGTCGTCGTACGCGGCGTAACCGTCCAGTTTTGGGGTGACTTTAAACTGTAGCTCGGCAAAGTTTTTATCCAGCTCCAAAGCGGCTTTTTCGATGCGTCCAGCCCAGCGTTCCACTTCTTCGCGACTATAAGCTTTGTCGGTGGACAGCATGATGGTCGGCAACTCCACAGTCTTACCAGCGAAAGCCGGTTCCGGTTCTACGCTATCCAGCAGAGGATGCTCCGGCTGGCGTTTGCGTAATTCGGCCAGATAAATTAAGTCGTAGTCGGCGTCGCTGATAAAAGGCTCGCCGCCGCGATAACAGGCGTTGGCTATTTGTAATAGCGTGCCTAATTCATCGTCTGTAGCCGAATCTAATAATTCTGGGTGTTCGCACAACTGGCAAAAACGCGGTTCGCCAAGGCTGTTCAAATCGATGGCTGCTTGTTGTACCAGGGCTTTTTGGCTGTCGGTGAGCATACGCGGATAGATGTGTCGGGTTGGGCGGCGATTATAGAGGATATAAGCGCAAAAAAAAGGCGGGAGAGAGGACTCGCCCGCCAAAGCATCTATCTTTCAAGAGGATCATGTCGACGGTAGGATTCGCGTGACACAGGTCTAATATAAAGTTTTTCCTTAAATAAGCCTTGATCTAGGTCAATGTTTGTCGGCTTTTCAGTTTATGTTGGTTTACAACTGCTGCATAAACCGTGTATTTCAATGGTTTTGCGCTGCGGCACAAAACCAGCATCGCCCAGTTCAGTGGCCAGTGCACTTAACACCATCGGCGCGGCGCGTTCTTCTACGGTATTGCAGGCGGTGCAGATTAGTAATAATTGATCATGCTGGGTGCCGGAACAATGGCAGCCAACAAAGGCATTTAAACTTTCGACGCGATGAATCAGGCCTTGTTCCAGCAAAAAGTCCAAAGCCCTATACACTGTAGAAGGCTTGGCGGCGTCGTTTATCGGTCTGATTTGATCGAGTAAATCGTAGGCTTTAATCGCTCTGTGGCTGTTCAAAATCAGTTCTAAAATTTTATGCCGTATCGGCGTTAGCTGCACACCACGCGACAGGCACAGTTGTTCAGCTAGGCTTATCGCTTTGTGGATACACTGGCTATGGTCGTGTTCGGGTTCAGGAGCAATTACGGTTTCAGTCATTTTAGAAAGGTGATGTGGTTCATTCATTTTACCGGTTGGCTAAGCTATAGTGCCAACAGAGACCAGCCATTTTAATGCGTATTGCTAAATACAGCTTGGGTATTTCAAGCTGATTCTGGTGGTATAGTGAGCTGTTTTGGCAGTGTAGTAGCGAACAGCTATCAGTTATTTCGAGGCAATCAATGAGAAGGATCACATTCTTGGTTTACGCAGCGCTGTGGATCCTGCTGATTAGCCTTAACCTGTACCAGCAGGTAAAAGATACCAATCAATACGCCCAAAAAATTGCCACCCAGCAGGCCGAGACACTCTTTGACCAAATCGTATTGACCAGAAACTGGAATGCGTCTCACGGCAGTGTTTATGTGCCGATTACCGAAAAAACCCAGCCCAATTCTTACCTGGAAGTGCCTAATCGCGATGTCATAACCACCGATGGCTTGCGTCTTACCATGATGAATCCGGGTTATATGACGCGCCAATTAGCTGAGATGAGTGCGCAAAAAACTGGCGTTGTGTTTCATCTTACTGGCTTTAATCCTATTCGACCGGACAATCGCCCCGACCTTTGGGAGTCCAAGGCATTGCTGGCTTTTCAAAAAGGCCAGAAAAATATCAGCGAAATTGGCGCTATCGAAGGCCGGTCTTACTACCGTTTTATGGCACCGCTGCAAGTGGAGGAAAGCTGCCTGGCTTGCCATGCGCAACACGGTTATAAGGTGGGTGATATTCGCGGCGGGGTAAGCGTGGGTATTCCGAGTGCCGGCATCGATGTTTTTGTGGACGAGCGCCGTAAGCACATGATGGTTACGCATTCGATCGTGGCCTTGATTGGCCTGATCGTGTTGTTGTTGTCGTACTTGGCGCAAGCCCGACTGAGTAAGCGGCTGGATAAAGCCAAAAGCCGCTTGCAACTGGCGTATCTGGATTCCTTGACCTTATTGCCTAACCGACGTTATTACGATGCCTTTGTCAAAAGGGAATGGAAGCGGGCCTTGCGGCATCAGTATCCGATTTCGATGATCATGATAGACATCGATTTTTTCAAGTTGTACAACGACAACCTGGGGCATATCGAAGGCGATCACTGCTTACGGCAGGTGGCCAGAACTTTGAAACGTTTCTTCAGGCGGCCTGGCGATTTGATTGCCCGCTACGGCGGCGAAGAGTTTTGCGTGGTGGCGGCGTGTGATGCCGAGCAAATCATGGCTTTGGCCGAGATTCTGAGAAAAGCGGTAGAAAGCATGCAGTTACCGCATCCGGCTTCTAAAATATCGCCGTATGTGACGATTAGCCTGGGGGTAGCGGCTATCGTGCCCAAGGATGATCAGGCGTTTGAAAGCTTGCTGAATTGTGCGGATCAGGCCTTGTATCAGGCTAAAGCGACTGGTAGGAATAAGGTTGTGCAGTATCAGGAATAAGCAAGCCCAGAGGGTTTTAGCGCATTTTAATTGCCGGAACGCTGGATCAACATGACGAGCGGCAAATTTAGCGATAAAAAAGGCCGGGAGGCAAACCTCCCGGCCTTTTTTGCTAAGTGTTTTAAGCGGTTGGTTTTTCCAGCAACTTGGCGTGAGCCGCAGCCAGGCGCGCCACCGGAATCCTTGGGGCCGAGCAGGATACGTAGTTTAAGCCCAGATCGTGACAGAAGCGGATAGAACGTGGATGGCCGCCATGTTCGCCGCAAATACCGATTTTCAAATCCGGTCTGTGTTGACGGCCCAATTCCACGGCCATTTTCATCAACTTACCGACGCCTTCGCTATCCAGGGTTTCAAAAGGATTATCTTCCAGCAAACCCGATTCTTCGTACAGCGGTAAAAATTTGTTTTCCGCGTCTTCCCGCGAGAACGAGAAGGTGGCCTGGGTCAAATCGTTGGTACCAAATGAAAAGAACGCCGCAGTGCTGGCCAGTCGATCGGCCCTGGTGCAGGCGCGCACGGTTTCTATCATGGTGCCAAATTTGAAGTTGAGCTTGAGTTTGTACTGGGCTTCTACTTCGGCTTGAATCTCGTCGACATAGCCTTTAACGGTTTTTAGCTCTTGTGCGGTGATGACTTGCGGCACCATGATTTCCGGCTCGACGACGATGCGTTGTTTGACGCAACGCGCTGCCGCTTCCAGAATCGAGCGGATCTGCATTTTGTAAATTTCCGGGTAGCTCATGCCCAATCGTACGCCGCGATGGCCCAGCATTGGGTTGACTTCGTACAATTCCAACACCTTATCCAGCATCATTTGTTTTTTGCTGATCGCTTCCAGGATCACGTCTTCGTTCAGCATGTTAAACGGCGCAGGCATTTCTGCGGGATGCAGCAAGGTATCCAGCGTCACCCGTTGGCCTTTGACGATGGTCAAATAATGTTTCAGGGCATCCAGTTCGTCCAGTAACTGATGCTCGTTGGGTAGAAATTCGTGCATTGGTGGATCGAGCAGGCGCACGGTGACCGGGTGCGGCGACATAGCTTCAAATATTTGCTGAAAATCGTCGCGTTGGATAGGGAACAGTTTGGCCAATGCTGCTTCACGTTCTTCGGTGTTGTGGGCCAAAATCATGTCCACCACTAAAGGCAGACGGTCAGCGGCATTGAACATCCTCTCGGTACGGCATAAACCAATACCTTTAGCGCCATAGCTGACCGCGATGCGCGCGGTTTCTGGCGTGTCGACGTTGGCGTGTACGCGCAGACGGGCGATGCTGTCGGCCCAGCCCAGCAAGGTTTTTAGTTCTTCGGTAAACGATGGCGGAATGGTCGGAATCCGGCCCAGATAAATGTTGCCGTTGCTGCCGTCAATAGTGATTAAATCGCCTTCTTTGATATGAATGTCGCCGACGATAGCCAAACGTGCGCGTACATCGACTTTAATGTCTTCAGCACCGGCTACACAAGCTTTGCCCATACCACGCGCCACCACTGCCGCATGCGAGGTTTTACCGCCACGGCTGGTCAAAATGCCTTGGGCGGCAAAAAAGCCGTGGATGTCTTCCGGTTTGGTTTCTTCGCGCAGCAAGATCAAGTCCTGGCCGGTTTTACCCAGCCGAACTGCGGTGTCGGCGTCAAATACGCAATGGCCGCAAGCAGCGCCAGGGGAGGCCGGTAAACCTTGGGCGATGGCTTTTACTTCGTGATTGGGCGCCAGTTGCGGATGCAGTAATTGCTCCAGCATGTCCGGGTTAATCCGCAGCAATGCTTGTTCCTTGCTGATTAGACCTTCTGCGACCATATCAATGGAGGTTTTCACCATCCCGGTGGCGTTCATTTTGCCGTTGCGGGTTTGCAGGCAATACAGTACGCCGCGCTCGATGGTGTATTCGTAATCTTGAACTTCGTGATAATGAGCTTCCAGCTTGTTGCGCAATTCGACCAATTGCCGATACTGTTCCGGCATCTCTTTGGCCATTTCCTGCACCGGTTTGGGAGTGCGGATACCGGCTACCACGTCTTCGCCTTGGGCATTGACCAGATATTCCCCGTACATTTCGTTGACGCCAGTGCCGGGGTTGCGGGTAAAGCCCACGCCGGTGGCGCAATCGTCGCCCATATTGCCGAATACCATGGTTACGATGTTCACCGCTGTGCCGTTGGCAATGTCTGGCGTGATGTGAAACTCGCGGCGGTAATCGACGGCGCGACGGCCCAGCCAGGAATTGAATACCGCTCTGATGGCGATTTCCAATTGTTGGTAAACGTCTTCAGGGAAGGGTCTGCCGGTTTCTTCGTGCACCACCATCAAGAACAGTTCGCTGATTTCTTGTAACTGGTCGGCGGTTAAGGCTACATCGGCTTTAATGCCGGCGGCGCGTTTGACGTTGTTGAAATGCACGTCAAATTTTTCGTCTTCGATGCCCAAAGCCACTTTGCCAAACAACTGGATAAATCGACGATAGGCATCGTAAGCAAAGCGCGCATCGTCGGTGATTTCGATCAAGGCCGCCAGAGTTTGTTTGTTTAAACCCAGATTAAGAATGGTGTCCATCATGCCGGGCATGGAGATGGCCGAACCGGAACGCACCGATACCAACAAAGGATCGCTGGCACCGCCGAAAAACTTACCCGAAGCCTGCTCAATGTCAGCGATTTGCTGGCGTACTTCGTCCATTAAATCGTCTGGTAATTGCTTGTGTTCCAGATAGTTGACACAGGTCTGGGTGGTAATCACAAAGCCAGGGGGCACGTTAAAACCCATTTGCGTCATTTCGCAAAGATTGGCGCCTTTGCCGCCCAGTAATGCCTTGTTTTTGCCGTCGCCAGTAGTAAATGAATAGCTATATTTTGGAGTCATTATAGGATTTTGGAGGGTTGAGGTTGGAGTACAGAAAACAAGCTGCCAGCGTCGCAATGGGATGCCGGTCTCGGTATGTCAGGAATGCGGTTAGAATACCCTACTTTTTACCGATTTTTTAGAGTGTTTACAAGTTATGCGCCATGGATAAGTCAGATGTGATTATTATCGGTGCCGGTGCCAGCGGCCTGATGTGCGCTATTGAAGCGGGTAAACGCGGCCGCAAGGTGCGGGTATTGGAACATGCCAACAAACCCGGCAAGAAAATTCTGATGTCCGGCGGCGGACGCTGCAATTTCACCAACTACAGCATCGAAGCTGACAATTATATTTCCGGCAATCCGCATTTTTGTAAATCGGCATTGCGCCGCTTTACGCAATGGGATTTTTTGGAATTTATCCATCGGCATGCCATAGCCTTTCACGAGCGCTTGCATGGCCAATTATTTTGCGATGACAGCGCCAAGGATATTTTGGACGCTCTATTAAGCGAGTGCCGACAGTACGGCGTCAGCATCGATTTAAACTGCCAAATCCAGAGTGTGCAAAAGCAAGCCGACGGCAGTTTTTTACTGCAGACCAGTCTAGGGGCAATTTCGGCAGACGCAGTGGTCATTGCGACCGGAGGCTTATCGATCCCCAAAATGGGCGCCACACCGTTCGGTTACCGGGTGGCTGAACAGTTTGGGATTAAGGTGTTGCCGACGCGTGCCGGCTTGGTGCCGTTGACCTTACAACCGGACGACAGCGCGCGCTACACGCCGTTAACCGGGATTGCCGTACCTTGCCGGGTAAGCTATCAAAAACGGGCTTTCAAGGAAAATATGCTGTTTACCCACCGGGGTTTAAGCGGGCCGGCCATCCTGCAAATATCGTCGTATTGGCAACCGGGCGAGGCTTTGCTTGTGGATGTGTTGCCGGAACTGGATATAGGCAAAGCGTTGAAAGACAAGCGCGGGCAGGGCAGCAAACTAAAAATTCAAAACCTGTTGGCGGAGTATTTACCAAAACGTTTGCTGCAAGCTTTGCTTACAGAGTCGCAGCTTGATATGAGCATTGCTGATTGCTCGGATAAAGAGCTGTCTGCCATTGCCGCGAACCTGCAGCAGTGGACCATCAAACCCAACGCCAGCGAAGGTTATCGCACTGCCGAGGTTACGGTAGGTGGGGTGGATTGCGATGGCATTTCCTCCAAAACCATGGAAAGCATGCAAGTGCCAGGCTTGTATTTTATCGGCGAAGTGTTGGATGTGACGGGTTGGTTGGGAGGCTACAATTTTCAATGGGCCTGGTCGTCGGGTTGGTGTGCCGGGCAGTATGTTTAACGGCATGTCGTAATAGCCGATCAGCCCCCTCACCCCAACCCCAATGCCGTTAAGTTAAGCAGCGAATTTGCTGTAGGGTCGAATTTATTCGACCTGAAAACACTCATCGTGCGAATAAATTCGCACCTACAGCTATTAACTCAACGGCATTGACCTCAACTCTCTCACGCAAGGAGAGGGGGCTTTTACGACAGCCTCCAGAGCGAAGGCGTTTTAAATTTTTAGAGATTTCCTCAAGTTTGGTTGACTGAGGCAGTGTTTGTATAAAAAACAGACCTTGTCTGGTAATAACGTCCGTTCTCGGTGTGCGACGCATAGCATAAAATCTTGATTATTCCTTGGCAGCGATGCAAAAAAGCTGGGCATTTCAATAAACCACACATTTCGGTCTATAAGGGTTTCGCTGAACCCGCCGCCTGTGTGATAATCAAATCAACTGCTAAGCTGCTGCTAACAGAAAACCGAGGAAACCATGTCAAACGATACTCTACTGGTCAGGCATAGCGCCACCGGAAAAGAAGTTGAATATCCGTTGTTGAAGGGGTCTTTGGGTGCTGATACCGTGGACATTCGTGCCTTGAACAAGGATTTGGGTTGTTTTACCTACGACCCGGGCTTTATTGCGACCGCTGCTTGCAAAAGCAAAATTACTTACATCGATGGCGATAACGGCATCTTGTTGTATCGCGGCTATCCTATCGAACAATTGGCGGAGAACTGCGAATTTACTGAAGTGGCGTATTTGCTGATGAACGGCGAGTTGCCGGATGCAGTGCAGTTACGCGATTTTAACGAAGAAATCAGCGATCGGGCCATCATTCACGAGGCACTGCGTAAATTCTTCGACGGCTTTCATTACGACGCGCATCCGATGGCGATGCTGGTTGGTGTAGTGGGATCCTTGTCAGCGTTTTATCACAGCGACCTCAATATCAAAGATCCCGCCAGCCGCATCATCTGCGCAACACGCTTGATCGGTAAAATGCCGACTATCGCCGCCGCGTCTTACCGGCACTCCATCGGTAGGCCGTTCGTGTATCCGCGCATGGATTTGAGTTACTGCGAAAACTTCCTGAACATGATGTTTTCCAGGTCTTCGCAAAATTATATCGATCAGGAACATTACATCGATCCCAATTTGGTCAAGGCGCTGAATTTATTGTTTATTCTGCATGCCGATCACGAGCAAAATGCCAGCACTTCCACCGTACGTATGGCCGGTAGTACCGGTGCCAATCCGTATGCTTGCGTGGCGGCGGGCATAGCTGCGTTGTGGGGGCCGGCGCACGGCGGTGCCAACGAAGCGGTGTTGAACATGCTGGCGCAAATCGGCAGCGTCGAGAATGTTCCCAAATATATCGCCAAGGCCAAAGATCACAACGATCCATTCCGTTTGATGGGCTTTGGGCATAGGGTGTACAAAAACTTCGATCCGCGCGCCACGATTATCCGCAAAACCTGTTACGAAGTATTGAGCCGAACCCATACCAGCGATCCACTATTTGAGCTGGCTTTGGCGCTGGAGGAATATGCGTTGAAAGACGAATATTTCATCGAGAAAAAACTCTACCCCAATGTCGATTTCTACTCCGGCATTATTTACAAGGCGCTGCACATCCCCGTCGAAATGTTTACCGTGATGTTTGCCATTGCCAGAACGGCGGGCTGGATTTCACATTGGCTGGAGATGATGGAAGATCCGGCGACGCCTATCAG
>CAIOHN010000333.1 GCA_903858105.1 uncultured Pseudomonadota bacterium
CAATCACCCGCTGATTTTAGCCGGTAACCATCTTAAACCACGCGTCAGTATTGGTATCGCTATCTATCCGAAAGATGGCGAAAACGAACATGATTTGATGAAGGCAGCGGATTCTGCCATGTACTCGGCCAAAAAAGCCGGTAAGCAACGTTATGCCTATTATCGGCCGGAAATGACGGTCTTGGCGATGAAACGCCTGCAAGATGAGCAAGCCTTGCGCGAGGCAGTCGAACATAGTCAATTTATTCTGCATTATCAGCCGCAAATCAATTTGTTGACGGGCAAGATTGAGTGCGTCGAAGCCTTGATCCGTTGGTTACATCCGGTACGCGGCGTTGTCAGTCCGGCTGAGTTCATCAGTTTGGCGGAAAGCCTGGGCTTGATTGTCAAAATAGGCGAGTGGGTTTTGCACACCGCCTGTCAACAAATGATGGCCTGGCACCACGCAGGCATGCCGCTAATCCAGTTGGCGGTCAATATTTCTTCATTGCATTTTCGCGATAAAAGCTTGTTTGCAAGCGTGCAAAGCGCGCTAACGGAAAGTCAGCTTCCTCCTGAGTTGCTGGAACTGGAAGTGACTGAGAGTGTGATGCAAAACCAAGGCGATTTGCAGATTTTTCATACTATAAAAAGTCTTGGCGTCAAAATTGCCATCGATGACTTTGGCACTGGTTACTCGTCTTTGGCATCCATCAACCAAATACCGTTGGATTGCCTGAAAATCGACCGCTGCTTTATTCAGGATGTGTTGTGTAACACCCAAACCCCGGTTTTATTGGGCACCATTATCAGCTTATCCAATGCCATGGGTTACAAATTGGTGGCCGAAGGGGTTGAAACTATTGAGCAACTGTTAATCATGAGCGGCTTGGGATGCCATAACATCCAAGGTTATTTTTTTAGTCAGCCGGTTCATGCTGATCAAATACCGGCATTGGTTAAAAAAGACTTTAGTTTGGAATCACCGGTTTATAGACAGGTGCTAGGTTTTCGAGAAGGTTATGAAGCCAATGAATAAGCAACTTTTACGAGAAAAGTTCGCTGATTGTAACGATATTCCCAATTTACCCAAGCAAGCGCATCGCCTTTTACTGGCCTTTAGTAACCCGGACATTCACAATGGTGATCTTGCCAAGATTATTAGCGAACATCCAACCATCACCGCGCGTCTGATTGCGTTGGCAAATTCAGCCTGGGCGGCACCGGCTATGCCTGTCAATTCGCTGGAACGGGCATGTGTTAATTTGGGGCTGACTATCGTGCGCAGTGTCAGTATTGGTTTGACGCTTATTTCCCCCTTTAATACGGTGGCTTGTCCTGCCTTTAAAATTCAGCGCTTTTGGATAAGCAGTAAATTAGTTGCTGATGCGGCAGTATTGTTAGCGGATGTGCTGCCAAATCAGTCACAGCAAGAATTCATGCAAACTCTGCACACCGGTGGCCTGTTGCATAATCTGGGATTAATTTGCCTGGCGCATTTAAAGCCCAAGCAAACTCAGCAAGCTTTGTTAAGTGCAGTTGCAAGCCCAGACCTCACGGTAAACCAGGCTTTGTATGAAATAATGCAAACCGATTATTGTGAAGTGGGTGGCTTATTCGCAGAAATCTGGGGCCTACCTGAAGATCTTGGCGCTGTTATAAAATTTCATCGGCATGCCGATTATCAAGGTGATCAGTGGCTAAATATCGCTTTGATAGCTAACGCCGCGGTTATGGTAAGCGCTTTATTCAGCAATCAAGTTGAGGCGCCTGTATTTGCATTGGCAGACCAATTAGGCATTAGCCAAGCCGATCAGCTACAGGTTTTTGAAAAGTTAAAACCTATGTTTGTCGAAACAAGCAAGTTAGCTAAGGCGCTTTTTTAAGCCGTCGGCAATCTCTTCATCCCGCCATCCACTCCAATACACGATTAGCAGGGCAGCCAAAACCTGTCAGCTGCTGCCTTGCTACTGGTATTATTAGGCACCAACACCCTATCTTTACCCTGACGTATGCGGCTACTACGAACCGTTTGCTTATCAACTATTTTCCTGACGATAATGGCTGTCGGCCTGATATATGGCGCGCTGGTCGCATCTTTGCCGAAAGAAGACGGCGAACTGAAATTATCCGGTCTGGCGACGCAGGCTATCGTTCAAGCTGACGCATTGGGTGTGCCGACCGTTACTGCAAATAGTAAAGAGGATGCCTTTCGCATCTTGGGTTATCTGCATGCCAGCGACCGTTTGTTTCAAATGGAACTGATGCGTCGCAGAAGCGCTGGCCGCTTAGCGGAATTATTCGGCGCATCAGCTCTAAAGTTGGATCGCAAGCAGCGTACTTATCAACTCTCCAGAGCCGCCAGAAATATTGTTAATGATTTGCCTAGCCAGCAGCGCCAGGTCTTGCAAGCGTATGTGGAAGGCGTGAATGCGTATATCGACCAGACGCGGATATTGCCGCCTGAATTCCTGCTATTGCGCCATACCCCCGAAACCTGGCGCGCCGAAGACAGCATTTTGGTTGCTTTGGGTATGTTCCAAACTTTAAATGGCCAAGAGCAGGACGAACGCATGGTCAGCGTCATGCAACAAGCATTGCCACCTGATTTAGTAAGATTTCTGACCCCAGACACCGATAGTTATGCCACGGTGTTGGTGGGCGGGAATAGTTCGCGGCGTTTCAGCCAAACCATTCCGGTTCAGGCTTTGGCAGCTTTGCCGGATGTCGGCGAGCAGATCGCCCAAAACCGAGTCGATACCGAAAATGTGGTGGCCGGCTCCAACAATTGGGTGGTGGCGGGTAGCAAAACGCAGGATGGCAGGGCCATCGTGGCTAACGATATGCATCTGGGTTTGGGTGTTCCCAATATTTGGTACCGAGCCGACTTAAGGTATCAAGATCGGCATATCTATGGCGTGACGCTGCCGGGTTTGCCGGCCATCGTTGTTGGCGGTAATGACGATGTGGTCTGGGGTTTTACCAACGTTACTGCGGATTTGCTGGACTTGATTCGGCTGGAAATCGACCCGGAAAATCACAATCGCTACCGGACGCCGGAAGGCTGGCGCGAATTGGAGCAACACACCGAAGCCATAAAGGTGAAGGATGCGGCCGATGTTGAAATAACCCTGCAAGATACGCTGTGGGGGCCGGTTTCGGATCAGCCGTTGCTAGGACAGCCGGTGACGATCAAGTGGGCAGCACTGGAGCGGCATGCGGTAGACCTGGGTCTGATCGAAATGGATGCTGCCCAGAGCACACAGCAGGCGATGACGATCATGAATAACGTCGGCGGCCCACCGCAGAATGTGGTGTTCGCCGATAGACAAGGCCACATCGGCTGGACTTACATGGGACGTTTTCCCAAGCGCGTGGGGTTTGACGGCTTAGTCAGTCGCTCCTGGGCCGATGGAGAATTGGCCTGGCAGGGCTATATCGCGCCGGACGCCTTGCCGCGCTTAATGGATCCGGCCGAGGGTTTTATCGCCACGGCCAATAATAGAACCTTGGGTAGCGAATATCCGTATGTCATCGCCCATAATTGGGCGCTGGGCTATCGGGCTTTTCGCATCGCTGAATTATTGCGCGAACGTAACGACTTAACGGAACAGGATTTATTGGCGATTCAATTGGATAGTCGCAGCGGGGCTTTGGATTTTTATCAACAATTGGCGCTGACAGAATTAAGCAAATTACAGAGTAAGGATGCCGATTTACAACAAGCAGAACAGGCTTTACGCGCCTGGGATGGCCAGATGCGGATAAGTAGCGTGGGTGCGGCTTTTTTGAATGAGTTTAGAAAACGCTTGGCCGAACAAGTGTTTGCCAAGGTGGTAGCCGCGTGTCGAGTCCACGATCCAGATTTTCATTACGCCTGGCGGGAAATGGAAACGCCGTTACGCCAATTGCTGACGCAGCGGCCAGCAGACATGCTGAGCAAACAATATCATGCCGACTGGTCGCAGATGATAGTCGATACCATCCGCCAAACCAGCCAAAAATTACACGAGCAATACCCGGAAATCGACTTGGCGAAACTGACCTGGGGCCAAGCGCACAGCATGGCGGTGCAACATCCATTTAGTAGAGTCGCGCCTTTTTTAGGCAAGGTGCTGGATATGCCCACCTTTGAAAGCGATGGCTGCGCCAGCGTTTGCGTCAGGGTTATGGATAACGGTCACGGTGCCAGCGAAAGGTTGGTGTTGTCGCCACAGCACCCAGAAAACGCTATTTTTCAAATGCCGGGTGGACAGTCTGGACATCCTTTGTCGCCGCATTATCGCGATCAACAACAAGTTTGGCAGGAGGGCATTGCCAGTCCCTTGCAATCAACTGCCAAACCAGGCGTTTTGTCTGTTTTGCCATAGAAAAACTGATATTAGCGTTCAAACTCATCTTTTTAATTTGAATCCTGTTTGACCAGGAACTGTGATTACATCTGCAGAAATATCCCGCTGCGGTGATTTGTTAAGCTTGATTTAAGGGCTTGCTGAGATATTTATATAAAGTGGACCCCGAAAACCAGACAGTAGTTTAAGCTATGCCCTGACGGAAAATAATAGGTAGGACATGAGCGAAAGCAAACGGAAGATATTTACTGGGGCACAAAAAGCCAAGGTCGCCTTGGAAGCCGTCAGAG
>CAIOHN010000334.1 GCA_903858105.1 uncultured Pseudomonadota bacterium
AGCACCTGCCTGCTCTCTCCCGAGCGCAATCCCGACCTGGATCGATCCGCCATCGAAGCCGCCCTGATCCAGCACCTGGGAGCCCAGCGGGTGTTGTGGCTGGAGCACGGCCAACTCGCCGGCGACGACACCGACGCCCACATCGACACCCTGGCGCGTTTCTGCGATGCCCAGACCATCGCCTACACCAGTTGCGACGATAGCGAAGATCCACACTTCCAAAGTTTAAAAAACATGGAAACGCAATTAAAAGCCTTCAAAACGGCAGATGGTGACGCCTATCGACTACTGGCCTTGCCTTTGCCCAAGCCGATTTTTGACGAGCAAGGCCAGCAATTGCCAGCTAATTATTCAAATTTCCTGATTATCAACGGCGCGGTGCTGGTGCCGGTTTATGACGATGCGATGGATGCGGTAGCGCTGGAGCGCTTGGCAACTTGCTTCCCAAATCATGAAATCATCGCCACACCTTGTCGGCCTTTGGTGCATCAATACGGCAGTTTGCATTGCGCCAGTATGCAGGTGCCCGCTTTTGTTAAGTTGAACTTTTAAACCGATCAGCCAATGAAAAAACCTATCATCGTCTGTGCCGTGCAGCAGCCTTGCAATCGCGGCCGCGAAATTAATTTAGCGTATTCGATCAGCCAAATAGAAAGCGCTGCCAAACAAAATACCGATTTAGTGGTGTTGCCGGAGTTGCATCTGGATCATTATTTTTGCCAAAGCGAAGACACCGGTTGTTTTGCCATGGCGCAAACCATACCGGGTCCGACCTGCGAGACTTTGGCTGCGGTTGCCAAGACCAATAAGGTAGTCATCGTTTCGACGATTTTTGAGAAAAGAGCGCCGGGTCTTTACCACAACACCGCGGTGGTGTTTGATAAAGACGGCAGCATCGCCGGTACTTTTAGAAAGATGCATATTCCCGACGATCCGGGCTTTTACGAGAAATTTTATTTCACACCAGGCGATTTGGGCTTTACCCCCATCCAAACCTCGATAGGCAAACTCGGCGTATTGATCTGCTGGGATCAGTGGTATCCAGAAGCCGCGCGTCTGATGGCTTTGGCGGGTGCGGATTTGTTGATTTATCCTACTGCAATCGGCTGGAACCCGGACGACGAGCCAGCCGAAAAGCTGCGCCAGCGCGATGCCTGGATTACCGTGCAGCGCGCGCATGCGGTAGCCAGTGGTATTCCAGTGATTTCCTGCAATCGGATTGGTTTTGAAGCGGCGCCGGATAACGCCAGCGGCATTCAGTTTTGGGGCAATAGTTTTATTGCCGGCCCACAGGGCGAAATTTTGGCTAGCGCTGACGATAATCAGGATGTGTTGTTGTTTGCTAATCTTGATCCGCGGCGTAGCGAGGAAGTCAGACAGATTTGGCCGTTTTTACGCGACCGCCGCATAGATGGCTATGCCGATTTGACGAGACGCTATATCGATTGATGCTTGGGATTTTGTTTGATTGAAAAAGCCGGACAACCCGTTAAAGTGTTGCCCGGCTTTTTTTTATTCAGTCTTCACTAACGCTGTGGCTGCTAGGTTCTTGATGTGACTCGCTATTGCGGTTGTTATTGGTGCGCTCGGCAAACTCGTTAGCATAAGAGCGCGGTTGTTGGCTGGACTCGCCTTCGGAGAAGGTGGGTGCCGTGCGTTCGCCGACCTGGTTCTCGTTGCCGCCGGTAGACTCGCCACCAGTATTTTGCTCAGGGCGTCTTTCGCCGCCGTTGCGTGGGCCGCGTCTACGGCTGCGGCTACGACGAGTGCGCTCTTGTCCTGTTTTAGCGGTTGCAGCATCGCCAGCATTATCCTGTTCAACGACAACCGGCAATTTCGGCTCGACTACTGCGCTGGAATTGCTGCTAGCTTCGGTATTAGCTGGCGCCGCGTTCGGGTTTGGCGGGCGACGGTTGTTATTGCGACGGTTGTTATTGTTACGACCGGATGAAGAACGCTCCCCTCTTTCGTTTCTTTCGCCGCCTCTATCGTTGCGATCACCGCGATCTCTGCGGTTGTTTCTTGTGGATCTAGGACGGTCTTCGCTGCTTTTTTCGCTGGCTTCCGCGATCTCGGCAGCTTTATTGGCACCAATCAGGCGCTGCCAGAAGCGTTGAATCAAACCGGCAGAGGTTTTTTTGCTTTGTACAGGCGCTGGTGAGTCAGGTAAAAACTCCTTAATCGCCGCTTTTTCGGCTTTAGGGCCAGCTTGCTTGGCAAAATCAGGTACCGAAATGTCTTCTTCTTTAATCTGCAAGTGGCTGGCTTTTTCTTCGGTTTCGCCCGCCGCTTTAATCCGCTCTATGTCATACGACGGTGTTTCCAGATGCTTGCTCGGCAGTACGATAATGCCGACTTGCAGTCTGGTTTCAATTTCTTGAATGGCCGCGCGTTTTTCATTCAGTAAGAACGTGGCGCAATCGATAGGCAGATGCGCAATCACGCGCTCGGTGCCTTTTTTCATGGCTTCTTCTTCGATCAAGCGCAGTACAGCCAGCGTGACTGATTCGACATTACGGATAGTGCCCTGGCCTTTGCAGCGTGGGCAGGTCAGTTGTGTCGAGTCACCCAGTGACGGACGCAGACGCTGTCTGGACATTTCCATCAAACCAAAACGCGAGATGCGGCCGGTCTGAATTCTGGCGCGGTCGATTTTCAACGCATCGCGTAAACGGTTTTCCACTTCGCGCTGGTTTTTATTGGACATCATGTCGATGAAATCGATGACGAACAGGCCGCCCAAGTCGCGCAAACGCAATTGGCGGGCGATTTCGTCGGCGGCTTCAAGATTGGTGTTGAGCGCGGTTTCTTCGATGTCGCTGCCTTTGGTGGCACGGGCCGAGTTAATATCGACCGAGGTCAAAGCTTCGGTATGATCGATGACGATAGAGCCGCCGGATGGCAGCGACACTTCGCGGCGATAAGCCATTTCGATCTGGGTTTCGATTTGGTAGCGGCTGAACAAGGGCACACTGTCTTGATACAGCTTGGCCTTGTGCAGATTGTGCGGCATGACTTGTTTCAGGAAGTTGTGCACCAGTTTAAATGCGCCTTCCTGGTCGATCAGAATTTCGTCGATGTCGCCGCGCAAATGGTCGCGCAGGGCGCGGATAATCACATTGCTTTCCTGGAAAATCAGGAACGGCGCAATTTGCTCGCTGCTGGAGCGGTCAATCGCTTCCCACAGTTGCAGCAGATAGTTTAAATCCCACTGCAGTTCTTCGACATTTTTGTCGGAACCAGCGGTGCGGATGATCAGACCCATGCTGTCCGGGATTTCCAGTGCGGCCATGGTTTCGCGCAATTCGCTGCGATTATCGCCTTCGATACGCCTGGAGATGCCGCCAGCCTTGGGGTTGTTAGGCATCAGCACCAGATAGGTGCCGGCCAGACTGATGTAGGTTGTTAGCGCCGCGCCTTTGTTGCCGCGTTCTTCTTTTTCGATTTGAACGACAATCTCTTGGCCTTCGCGGATATTGCTTTTGCTGGAGGTTTTACTGCCGTCTTCGCCGTCGCCGGTGCGGTATTCAGGGGCGATTTCCTTAAAGGGCAGGAATCCGTGTTTTTCAGCGCCGTAATTAACGAAGGCGGCTTCTAAGCTGGGTTCTACTCGGGTGATGATACCTTTATAAATATTGGATTTTTTTTGTTCTTTTGACGGAACTTCGATGTCGAAATCATAGAGTTTCTGACCATCTACCAATGCCACCCGCAGCTCTTCGGCCTGCGTGGCGTTGATAAGCATTCTTTTCATTAAATTATCCTTATTGTCCTATGTATCCTTCCTAGAGCTTAAACAGGTTTGGCTGTCGCGGATAAAGGCGGCGTGTTTCCCAAAATGTACTTAAGTGAGCGGCCAGACTGACTGAAAACTGCTATTGATTGTAGTAATTGTCGCAGCAGGATCGGCATTGCCGAGGGTGGCGCTTGAAAAGTGGGAGATCTGTTATACCGAACTCTATACAAAGGATGCATCTCGCTCATCATGGGTTGAGCGATAAAACCCAAAAAAATTCTATTAAGTTTGGCGCGAAGATACAGCGCTAAAACCAAGTCATTAAATCTTTATAGTTAAAGTCTATCCAAAGATAAACTAGCCTAATATAGCAATGTTTATAAGTGGCAGCAATTTTAAACATTGCTGACCTATAAGTTGTTATCATTTGCCACATGAATACCGCATCAAATCAGACAAATCCGCAAGTACAATGGCTGGAAATTACCGAGGCAAACAACGAACAACGGCTCGATAATTTTCTGATTACTTATCTTAAAGGCGTCCCCAAAACCCGCATTTACCGCATGGTTAGAAAAGGTGAAGTGCGGGTTAATAAAGGCCGTATCGACGTTAGCTATAAGTTGCAAATCGGCGATATTGTGCGTATTCCGCCTGTCAGAGTAGCAGAAAAAAAGGATGAGGTTATTGTTCAGCCTACCTTGAAGTTTAGTCTGGAAAACCACATTCTCTACGAAGACGATGGCTTTATCGTGCTGAACAAGCCGCCCGGCTTTGCCGTGCATGGCGGCACCGGCGTCACCTCCGGGGTTATCGAAGGCTTAAGGCAGATCCGGCCGCAGCACAAGTTTCTGGAGTTGGCGCACAGACTGGATAAAGAAACCTCCGGTTGTTTGCTGATTGCTAAAAAACGCTCGATGTTAAAAGCCTTGCATGAACTTTTTCGCGGCGACGGTGTTAAAAAGACATATTTGGCATTATTGACTGGCCAATTTCAGCGCAAAAAGCAGATTGTCGATGTGCCCTTGCTTAAAAATGTGGCCCAGGGCGGCGAGCGGATGGTGGTGGTCAGTCAGGCCGGTAAGTCTGCTGAAACCCTGTTCACCCGCTTGAAGCAATACCAGGAAGCCACGCTGGTGTATGCAGCACCCAAGACCGGGCGGACGCATCAGATAAGAGTGCATGCCGCCTGGCTGGGGCATCCGATTGTGGCTGATGATCGTTACGGCGACGATGATGTGAATAAAGCCTTTAAGAAGCGCGGTTACAAACGCTTGTTTTTACACGCCGAGCAACTGCAGTTTGCTCATCCGGTTAGTGGAGAGATGCTGCATTTTATCGCGCCCTTACCCGATGATTTACAAGAATTGCTCAACAATGAAAAACCGCTTTGATTTAATTATTTTCGATTGGGATGGCACGCTGGTCGATTCCATAGACTGGATTGTGCATTGCATTCAGCAGGCCGCTGTCAGGCATGGCTGTCCGGTGCCGACCAAGCAAGCCACCAAAGACATTATCGGCTTGAGTATCGAGAACGCGATTCAAACTTTGTTTCCCAAAGTGGACAGTACTGTTCGTCAGCTAATCGCTACCGATTACAGTCAGACTTTTTTCTCCAGGCAAATCAGTCGCGATGACTTATTTCCTGGCGTTTATGACATGTTGGAGCAGTTCCGAAATGACGGCTATCGATTGGCAGTTGCAACAGGTAAAAAAAGCTCTGGCTTGCACGAGGCTATCCAGGCCACCGGCGTAGCCGATTTGTTTTGCACCACCCGTTGTTCCGATCAAACGGCATCCAAGCCTGATCCATTGATGATAGATGAAATTATTGCCGAGTTAGGTGTGAACAAACAACGTACCTTGATGGTCGGCGATTCGGTGCATGACTTACAAATGGCTTTAAATGCTCAGGTGGCTTCGGTAGGGGTTACCTGCGGCGCGCATCCAGCAGAAACCTTGCAACAATATCAGCCATTATTGTGCTTGAACTATCCCACCGACTTAATCGGACTACTATAGGAGACACATGGTGGAGAACAAACCCGATATTACTGATGATAATGAACAGAGCAAACCCGGCTGGGAAAAGTCAGTGCTGGAAAAGCTGGCATTTGCCGCGATTGATGAGCAAAAGTCTGCCAGACGCTGGGGTGTGTTTTTTAAACTGCTGACCTTTGCCTATCTCACGGTCGTGCTGGGCGTAGCCTTGTATCCGAAACTCAAGCAGGGAATCGATGGCAGCGAAACGGAACATGTCGCAGTCATTGATGTGCTGGGGGTAATTAGCGAGGGCGAGGCTGCCAGCGCAGATACAGTTATTGAAGGCTTGCGCGATGCGGCCAAAGATAAAAATACCAAAGGCATTATTCTCAATATTAATTCGCCCGGCGGCAGCCCGGTGCAATCCGGCTACATTTACGACGAGATAAAACGCTTGAAAGCCAAAAACGCGGAACTGCCTATTTATGCGGTAGTAAGTGATATGTGTGCCTCAGGTGGTTATTACGTTGCCTCGGCCAGCGACAAAATATTTGTGAATCAGGCCAGCATCATCGGTTCCATTGGCGTCATCATGAATGGTTTTGGTTTTAACAATGTCCTGGAAAAACTCGGCGTGGAGCGGCGACTGCTGACCGCTGGCGAGCATAAAGCCATGCTTGATCCGTTTTCGCCGGTTAATCTGCAAGAAAACAAGCATATGCAATCGATGCTGGATCAGGTGCATCAGCAATTTATCACTGCCGTGCGCGACGGCCGCGGTAAACGCTTGAAAGAGACTGAGGCGCCGGGCATGTTTTCAGGCTTGGTCTGGACAGGTGCTGAGGGTGTCAGGCTGGGCCTGGTTGATGCTTTTGGTAGCGTTGATAGCGTGGCGCGCGAGCAATTCGGCACTGAAGAGACTGTAAACTTTACTCCGCAAGAGCGCTTTATTGATCGTATAGCCGGTAAATTTGGGGCGTCGTTTGGGCATGCTATCGCCAGTAGTTTGGCCTTGCCTGCGCTGCAGTAATTTAGTAGCTAAGCGGTTTATTTTTTATTTTTTGGCAAGATGGTTGCTTATCGGAGTGCTTTTAAGGATAATGCGCCTCTCTTCAGCTTGCCGCTGATGTTTTTATGGTTGCTGTGTCGGTCCTCTCGCAACGATACTCTGCAAACCCCGCCAGGTCCGGAAGGAAGCAACGGTAGCAGAGGACTCGTGTGCCGGGATGTGGCTGGCACAGCAGCCGCCCAAATTCCTGCCTTTCCGCGTTGCTAATGGCTTATCAGGTTCTTGCCAGAAAATGGCGTCCCAGCAACTTTAATCAGCTTGTCGGTCAGGAGCATGTCAGCCAGTCGCTGATTCACGCCTTGCAACACGATAGGTTGCATCACGCCTACTTGTTCACTGGCACTCGCGGTGTGGGTAAAACCACCGTAGCGCGGATTCTGGCTAAAGCCATCAACTGCGAAAATCTAAAAGATTTTAATCCTTGCGGCGCATGCCCTGTCTGTCTTGCCTTTGAGCAGGGCCGCTTCATGGATTTAATCGAAGTGGATGCAGCGTCGCGTACCAAGGTCGAAGATACCCGCGATTTACTCGATAACGCGCAATACGCACCCACGCAAGGCCGCTACAAAGTCTATCTGATCGACGAAGTACACATGCTGTCCGGACACAGCTTTAACGCCTTGTTAAAGACGCTGGAAGAGCCACCGCCGCACGTCAAATTTCTGCTGGCCACTACCGATCCGCATAAAATCCCAGTCACGGTGTTATCGCGCTGTTTGCAATTTAATTTGAAGCGATTGCTACCAGAGCAGATCGATACCCAGATGCAATTCATTTTGGGCCAGGAGCAAATTGCTTTTGAACCCGCCGCGCTAAAAATGTTGGGCCGGGCGGCTGATGGCAGCTTGCGCGACGGCTTAAGCTTGCTGGATCAAGCCATCGTGTACGGTAGCGGCAGTGTTACGGCGGATGCGGTGATTGGCATGCTGGGCACGGTAGCGCAGCAGCCTATCGACGAGATGCTGCAGGCCTTGGCAACTGGCAATGCCAGAGCATTGCTGGCAAAAATCGCCGATGTCGCACAGCTCACGCCGGATTTTGCCGATATTTTGCAGCAGATATTGCGGGTATTGCATCGGGTTGCATTGATTCAGCAAATCCCCGATTTTATCGATCACGAATTTGATAAACAACTGCTCGATAGCTTGGCCAAGGCCTTATTGCCGGAAGACGTACAATTGTATTATCAGATTGGCTTGGTCGGTCAGCGTGACTTACCGCTGGCACCGGACCCACGTAGCGGCTTTGAAATGGTCATGTTGCGCATGCTGGCTTTCCGGCCGCAAGCCCTGGAACCGCAGACTGTAACACCTGTCCAACCGGCTAACCCAAAACCGGCGGTGATCGCGCCTATCGCTGTAGCGGCTGTTGTCGAGTCTAAACGTATCGAAGAGCCCCGCCCGGTGCAGACAGCCAAGCCCGGTAGCTGGACAGAGATAATCGCTGCGTTGAATATCAGCGGCCGCACCCGCGAATTGGCGCACAACTGCGTCTTGGACGGTATCGACGACAGCAGTTGCCGTTTGCTGCTTGACCCGGGTTTTCAGCAAGTCGGCAGCAAAGCAGAGGACAATCTCAGGGCGGCGCTGCAAAATTATTACGGTAAACCGTTAAAGCTGGTTATAAGCAAACAGGCTGAGCAACAAATGACACCGGCGCTGCAGATTCAGCAAGCCCGCGAAGATCGGCAGCAAGCGGCAGTCGATAGTATTAATGCCGATCAAAACGTGCAGGATTTGAAAGACACTTTTGGCGCCAGAATCATGCCTGGCAGTATAGAGCCGCTTAATTAAACATTGGAGACACCATGATGAAAAATGCGCTAGCGGGCATAATGCAACAAGCCCAAAAAATGCAGGACAACTTGAAAAAAGCCCAGGAAGAATTGGGTGCAATGGAAGTGCAAGGCGAATCCGGCGGCGGCCTGGTGACTATTATCATGACCGGCAAGCGCGAAGTGCGTAAAGTCAGCATCGATCCTTCGCTGGTGGGCGACGATAAAGACATGCTGGAAGATTTGGTAGCGGCAGCGATTAACGACGCCGTGCATAAAGTCGGCAAGATGAAGAAAGAAAAAATGGCCGACGTCACCGCGGGTATTCCGATTCCACCCGGCTTTCAAATGCCCTTCTAAACATGCAAAACCAGGGCCTGCTGAAAGAGCTGATCCAAAGCCTGTGCTGTTTGCCGGGGGTTGGCCCCAAGTCGGCACAGCGTATGGCTTTTCATCTGTTGCAGCGCAACCGCGAGGGCGGCATGCAGCTGAGTCGCATGCTGGCTCGAGCGGTTAATGAAATAGGTCATTGTCGCGAATGCAGGACTTTAACCGAAGCAGAGCTTTGCGAGGTGTGTAGCAATCACTTACGCGACCCCGAAACGCTGTGCGTGGTTGAAACGCCAGCTGATGTGTGGGTAATCGATCAGGCGACCAATTTTAAGGGCAAGTACTTTGTGCTGCACGGTCGTTTATCGCCGCTGGATGGCATAGGGCCCGATCAACTGGGTTTTGACTTGCTGGAGCAGCGTATGGCGGCAGGCGGCATCAAAGAAATCATTCTGGCGACCAACTCCACAGTAGAAGGCCAGGCCACCGCGCATTTTATTGGCGAAGTGGCTGCCAAATTCAATATCCGCGCGACCCGCATCGCCCATGGCGTACCGATGGGTGGTGAGCTGGAATTTATCGATAGCAGCACCTTGTCGCACGCTTTTAACGGGCGTCGGGAACTTTAGGAAAAAATATGACTGATTGTTTGTTTTGCAAAATGGCCGCAGGCGAGATTAAGCCGGATGTGGTCTACGAAGATGAGCGCCTGCTGGGGTTTAGAGATATTCATCCGCAAGCGCCTTTACATGTGTTGATTATTCCGAAACGCCACGTAGCTAATCTTAACGATCTGGAAGACTCGTTGCTGGGCGGCTGGATGCTGCAAGCCGCGGCTAAGATTGCCGCGCAATTGGGTTATGCCGAAACTGGTTATCGCACCGTGATCAATTGCAACGATGATGGCGGCCAGACCGTGCATCATCTACACCTGCATCTGCTGGCTGGCAGGCCAATGACTTGGCCGCCGGGCTAAGTTCAGTATTACTTAGCTGCTGCGGTTGCCGGGCGGCATTTTTTCCCTGAGTTTTAGATAACGCTGATAGCGATTGACGGCAATCTCGCCGCTTTCGCTGGCCGCGCGTACTGCGCAATCCTTGTCGGTGACATGTCGGCAGTCATTGAAGCGACACTTGGGAATGTAGGGCTGAAATTCTCTATAACCCCACGCCAGTTGCCCTTCCGACAAACCGGCCAAACCAAATATCGCCACGCCGGGGCTGTCTATTAAATCCCCGCCACCGGGCAAATGGTAAAGCGTTGCGGCCGTGGTGGTGTGGCGGCCGTGGCGGGTGATTTCCGAAACCGTATTTACTTTTAAGTTACGCTCCGGCAGCAAGGCATTGGTCAAAGACGATTTGCCAACGCCGGATTGGCCAGCGAACATGCTGGTGTGGTTAGCAAGCACCTGTTTCAGGCCATCGATACCAATTTTTTGGTTGGCGCTTACCTTATGCAGGCTATAGCCCAGCTTTTGATAGTAAAGCAAACCTTCTTCAACCGCTGGCGATAGGGCCAGATCGATTTTATTCAGCACCAGCGCGGCGTCGATATTGCAGTTTTCGCAGATTGCCAGATATTGATCCAGCAGCAAAAAATCGCATTCCGGTTCGGCGGCGAACACCACAAAAATGGTATCCAGATTAGCCGCTACCGGCCGGGTATCGTTGCCGCGACTGGGGCGTTGCAGTACCGAACGTCTGGGTAAGATTTGCTCGATACGGCCTTGATCCGGCGAAGGTATTGATAACATGACCTGGTCGCCGACTACTACGGTATCCAGTTTGCGCAGGGTTTGGCAGAGGATGGTTTGCTCGCCAACCTCGACAGCAATACCTTTGCCGAGGTGGGCGACGACCAGGCCCTGGCTAAGCGCCGTCATCAAGCGGACTGCATCTTATCTTCGATATGTGCAATCCTGATGGCTGCAGGCGGGTGGCTGTAATGAAACGCCGAATACAAAGGGTCTGGCGTCAGCGTACTGGCATTTTCTTCGTACAATTTGACCAGGCCGCTGATCATTTTGCTGCCTTTGGCGTTGCGGGTAGCAAAGTCGTCTGCTTCAAACTCAAATTTACGTTGAAAATAGGCGCTGATCGGTTGCATAAAAATTGTGAACACCGGCGACACCAGCATAAACAACAACAAGGCGGCGGCATTGGAATGGGTGGTCACGCCCAGACCTTCAAAAAACCAGTCCTGATTAATTAACCAGCCTAACACCGCAAAGCTGATTAAGGTCATCACCGACGAAGCCACCAACATTTTGATGGTGTGTTTGCATTTAAAATGGCCCAACTCGTGCGCCAGCACCGCTTCCAGCTCTTCCTCGTCCAGGGAATTGACCAGGGTGTCAAAAAACACGATGCGCTTGTTGTTACCCAAGCCGGTGAAGTAAGCGTTGCCGTGCCCGGAGCGGCGTGAGCCGTCCATAATAAAAATACCATTGCTGCTAAAACCGCAACGCTCCAGCAAACCCTGGATGCGTTGTTTTAAGGAGCCTTCCTGCATCGGTTCAAATTTATTAAACATGGGCGCGATCAAGGTAGGGTAAAGCCAACTCATCAACAGCGAAAAGCCGATGATAATCGCCCAGGCATACAGCCACCACAGGCTGCCGATGCTGTCCATGACCCACAAAATCAATGCGAGTATAGGCAAGCCTATGACCAGAGTCAGGCCCATCGCCATTACTTGATCTTTAGTGAATTGGGCCAAATTGCTTTTGTTGAAGCCGTATTTTTCTTCGATAACAAAGGTTTGATACAGGCTGAATGGAATTTCTACCACCGTCATCAACAGAAAAATGCTGGCCATGGCGGCCAAACTGGCGGCCAACGGCGATATGTCGAAGGTAGACCAAAAGTCGAACACCAGGCTTATACCGCCGCCCACGGTCAGCGCCAGCAGAAACACAATACCCACTACGCTGTCTAAGTCGCCGAGTTTGCTTTTCTCGATGGTGTAATCAGCGGCTTTTTGATGAGCGCCAAGCGAGACTCTGTCCTGAAAGGCCGTAGGCACCTGCTCGCGATGTTGGAGGACATAGCTTTTCTGGCGCTTTGCCAGCCAGAATTGAATGCCGTAGGAAATGGTTAAAGCTACTAAAAAAATGCCAGTAAACGTGTTCATCAAGCCTGTGGAGGTGGGGTTAACAATTAGCGGTACAGATTAGCTAATGCTACAATTTGCCGCAACAATATTAATACTATGGAATCAAAATGACTCAGGATGCTGACAATCTTATCTGGATCGATCTGGAAATGACAGGACTAGATCCTGATAATGATTTGATCATTGAAATTGCCACTGTGGTCACCGACAAAAATCTGAATATTCTGGCGCAAGGTCCAGTCATGGCGGTGCATCAGAGCGATGCGGCCTTGGCGGCGATGGATGACTGGAATCAAACGCATCACGGACAATCCGGCCTGATTCAGCGAGTTAAGGATTCTAAAATTGACGCGGCCGAAGCTGAACGCCTGACTATCGAATTTCTGCAGCAATGGCTGCCGGCCAGAACCTCACCCATTTGCGGTAATAGCATTTGCCAGGATCGGCGCTTTTTGTATCGTTACATGCCCAAGCTGGAAGCGTTTTTCCATTACCGCAATCTGGATGTGTCCACCATAAAAGAACTGGCAGCGCGCTGGGCGCCGCAGCTTAAGGACGGGTTTAATAAACAGGCCTCGCACCAAGCGCTGGACGACATTATCGAGTCTATCGAAGAGTTGCGGTACTATCGGGAAACTTTCTTTAAATTCTAATGCTGCAACTGTTCGCAGTCGCCTTGGGCGGCGCTATGGGTTCCATGCTGCGCTATCTGGCCTCCAGCGGCGTGTATTTGTGGCTGGGCCGCGGCTTTCCCTACGGTACGCTGACCGTCAATTTGCTAGGTTCGTTTTTAATCGGCTTGATGACAGAAGCGCTGATTCTGCAGCGTCTGGCTATTGCCCTGGAATACCGCACCGCCATTTTGGTAGGGGTTATGGGCGGATTCACCACCTTCTCCAGCTTTTCTTTAGAAACCTTTTATTTGCTGGAGCAAGGCCAAATTGCCAAGGCCGGATTAAACATCATCGCCAGCGTATTCGGCTGCCTGTTGGCGGTTTGGGCTGGATTAGCATTGGGTAAGGGTTTGTTTTTATATTCCGCAGGCACTTTCCGTCTGTTTGATTGGCCTTTTCCCTATGCCTTGACCTTAGTTAATTGCATTGGCGCTTTTCTGATCGGCATCGTCGCGACGGTTTTAATGCATAAACTGGCTATTTCTATCGAGCATCGGGCCATTTTGGTCACCATTCTCAGCGGAATCTTTATCACTCTGTCCGGTTTATATTTAATTCTCTATCTGTTGGAAAGCGGGCATGATTTTGAATCGCACATGGGTGCAATGCTGACCGTTTTTCTCAGCAATATCGCTTTTTGCTGTGCCGCCTTGTGGTTTGGGCTTTGGCTTGGCAAGCAAATATAGCTTTGGTTTTATCTCTTATTTTTCTTAATTAAAAAGGCGTCTATTCTTTTATAACATTTTAAGTAATACTAGATATGGCCATTCTCCATTCTGTTTTATGTAGAGTTACTGTATCATTTAATTTATGGTATCTTATCTAAAATTATATACATACTCTTCAATTTTAAAGTTATAATATAGCTTTTCTTAGATTTCTTTCACTATCTTACGCTATTTTATTAGATAAAGTTCTAGGAAGATTAAAATTTTCTTTAATAGCAATACTATGAAGTATTTTTTCGATCGAAGTATGCTCAGGAGAAGGAACACTAAATATTCTCATTACCGTAACATAAGACATCTAGAACGTAAAGGAGGTAGAACTCTGCCTACATTCTCACAAATTAA
>CAIOHN010000335.1 GCA_903858105.1 uncultured Pseudomonadota bacterium
CTCCTGGGCCAGTGACTCAGACCAGAATGCGGTAGTATCGGAAAATGGCTGTGCAATCATGGGTTAGCGGATCTCTGGTTTCTGTCAAGGCAGCGGTTATGGCTGGATCAACTCAGCACTAGCCCACTTGGCAGAGCCTAAGCAATTAGCGCACCAAAGTTAACTTTTATTATCATCTGCCAGCTCTCTGGGCAACAACAGGACCAGACCGGCGGTATTTCAACGCCAAACTGCGCCATATCCCTTATTTTTGGACGGTTCGATAACATAGTTTTTCTATAATTCGCTGGGCTTGACCCGGAACCGGTCAGCAAAACTGTATAATCCCGGCAAACCCTATCAGCTATTACACCTTGTCATGCCTGCCGCAAAAATCTTGTTCAGCCTTATTTTCATCTTTGCCATTAACGCTACATTCACCTGGTTTACCAATCAACCGCAAGACGGCGGCAGCGATGTGCCGTCGGGCAAATTGCGTAGTTTGTCGTTTGCCCCGTATCGGGCCGGGTTTAGCCCCATCGACGAAAAATACCCGCTACCGGAACATATCGATGCCGATTTAGGCCTGATTGCCGATAAAACCCACACTATCCGCACCTATTCGATACTGGGCGGTATGCAGCCTACTCCAGGCTTTGCCCGCAAACACGGCGTCGAAATGATTCAGGGCGGCTGGCTGGGCAATGGTCATGCCGAGAATAAAGTCGAAATCGCTACCTTAATAGAATCCGTCAACACAAATGCCGATGTCGTGAAACGGGTATTGGTCGGCAACGAGGTGTTGCTGCGCAAGGACATGACGGTAGACCAACTGATCGGCTACATTCGGCAAGTCAAACAAGCGATTAAACAACCCGTGTCGTATGCGGATGTTTGGTCGATTTATTTAAAATATCCGCAGTTGATGAACGAGGTGGATTTCATCACGATTCATATCTTGCCGTACTGGGAAGACGAACCGGTGGCTATTGACGATGCCGCCGCGCATGTCGAAAAAATCGTCAAACAAATTGAAGACAAAGCCCACAGCATGGGCTTGAACAAACCCATTCTGATCGGCGAATCTGGCTGGCCAGCCGCGGGTCGGCAACGTGGTAATGCGGTTCCCAGCGTGGTCAACGAAACCCGGTTCATCCGCAGCCTGATAGAAGTCGCCAACCGCCACGGCATGGATTACAACATCGTCGAAGCCTTTAACCAGCCCTGGAAAAGTAATAACGAAGGTGTGGTCGGGGCCAATTGGGGCTTGCTGTCTATTGACCGGGAGCCGGTATTCCCATTAACCGGCCAGGTTTTAGAAAACCCGGACTGGCTGCAGCATTTTGCCTGGGCTACGGGCCTATGGTTGCTGTTGGCTGCGATTTACTTCAAAAGGTTGCAAACACTTGCACTGCCACGCCAGTGGCTATTTTTAGGCTTGGCGCAAGTGTTTGCCATTTGCCTGGTTAATCTAAGCCATTTTCTCTGGTTTACCAGTTATAGCGCCTGGCAGCAGGCTTACACGGTGTTTATGGTGTTAAGCAATGCCGGTTTGGCTGGTTTGCTGATCCAGCGGAATTACTTAATTCTGGCAGATCAAGCCGCCTCGCAAGCGCTGGCAAACTGGTTGCGAAACGCCTACTTGTTTTTCGTCGCTTTAGGCCTTTTTAAAACCTATAGCTTGGCCTTTAATGGCCGGTATTTAAGCTTTCCGGTCGAGCAATTTGCAATTCCGGCCATTGGTGTCTGCGGCTTGATAGTTTGTCTGTGGCTGGCTCAACGCCGTTTAGATTACCGCCGCCTGCAATTTGGTCAACTAACCGGCGGCAATTTCAATGATAAACGCGATCGCTTATTGGCTTATTTTTTAAGTTTTGGCACATTGGCATTGGTGATCGGCGAAACTCACGAGTTCATGGCATCCTATGACTTCATCCAGGCTCATCCCGACTTTAGCGAAGGTTTACCGGTCGCGCTGGGCTACACGTTTTATAATCGACAACTAATCAATTGGTTGCTGTGTATACTGATACTGTCCATCCCATTCTGGATCAAACCCGCCCACAAGCAGCGGCGCGCTTAACAAGGTCTGCTTACTATGGCCGCTTTCGATAACCAGGAAAAAGGACAACATATGTGGCTGCATACTAGCTGCGAATTAACCTTCGATGTCAGCATCGACACCCCGTTCATCCTGATGTTGCGACCGCGAAATGGCGCAAATCAATGGGTTGCGCGCGAATCGTACGCCTTAAAGCCGACGGTGCCGGTGTTTGAATATACCGACTACTACGGCAACCTCTGTCAGCGACTGATCGCGCCGCCCGGCGAATTTTCCGTGCGCACCAGTGCCGACATCCACACCACCGAGCATATCGACGTCTGCCCGGGCGCACCGTTTAACGAAGTGCAAAATCTGCCCGACTCGGTACTGACCTATCTGTTGCCCACTCGCTATTGCGAATCGGACCGGTTTATCGATCTGGCGCAGGAAATCGTCGCTGGCGTTACACCCGGTTACGACCAAGTAGCTACTTTACATCAATGGCTACGCGACAATATTCGCTTCAATCCCGATTCCCCGCATTTTCAGTTGTCCGCAGTGGAAGTGAATATGGCGGGCGAAGGCGTTTGCCGTGAGTTGGCGCATCTGGGTATCGCCCTGTGCCGGGCTTTGTGTATTCCGGCCCGGATGGTGGTTGGCTATCTGTACGGCTTGCAGCCGATGGATTTTCACGCCTGGTTTGAAGCCTATGTGGGCGGGCGTTGGTACACCTTCGACGCCACCCAAGCCGAGCCACGCGGTGGTCGTGTCATTGTCGCTTACGGCCACGACGCCGCCGACGTTGCTATCTTTACCCAATTCGGACCGGCACTACATCCTACGCATATGGCAGCCAGCGTAGAGGAACGCGACGGGCCACCGGAATAAGCCAAGACAGGCAAACGTCTAGATTCCCGGTATAATGCCGATTCCGCTGTAATTAACCCATTTAATATGAGTAATCTCGTCCTGGTCGCCTGCGCCCTGTTGCTGGTATTTTTAAACGGCTTCTTCGTAGCCGTAGAATTTAGTCTGGTAAAACTGCGACAGACCCGCATAAAGACTATCGAACAAACCGAAGGCTGGCGCGGCCGGATTCTGGCAAAGGTACACAAAAAACTCGACGCCTATTTGTCAGCTTGCCAATTGGGCATAACCCTGGCTTCGCTTGGCTTGGGCTGGATCGGCGAACCGGCGTTTGCCGACCTGTTAATCCCGCTGTTTGAAAAAGCCGAAATCACCTCGCCAGAAATCATCCACAACGTCTCTTTCGCTTTTGCCTTCTGCACTATTTCGTTTTTACATATCGTCGTCGGCGAGCAAGCGCCAAAATCCCTGGCGATTCGCAACCCGGAAGGCATAGGCCTATGGAGCGCCGGGCCGCTGTACGCCCTGTACGGGCTGATGTACCCCGCCATTTGGCTGTTAAACGGCAGCGCCAATCTGGTACTGCGGATAGCCGGTCTCAGCGACGGCCACAATCTGGACAGCCACTACTCCAACGACGAACTCAAGCTTATCCTGCGCTCCAGTCGGGCTGGCGAAAATCTGACCAGCGACGAATGCAATGTATTGGCCAAAGCCCTGGATTTTGGCAAGCTGGAAGTGTCGGATCTGATGCGACCGATTCATGAAATCACCGCGCTGTACCGCGACCAGTCGCAACAGGAAATGCTGGATACGGTTTACAACAGTTGCTTTAGTCGCTACCCGTACTTTGATAGCAATGGCGTCGATGTACTGGGAATGATCCATCTGAAAGACCTGTTTTTAGCGCAACAACACGGCCAGCAAATTGACGACCTGGAGCCCTACTTACGGCCAATTCAACATATCTCCGCCCACATGCCGGCCCTGGAGCTATTTAGACGCTTTACCCAAGGCTCGCCGCATTTTGCGGTCATCGGTCAAAAAGGCCACAAGCCGCACGGCTTTATCACCCTGGACAATTTACTGTCAGCGATGGTCGGTGAAATCCGCGACGAATTCAGAAAAACCGAAAGCGACTGGACCCGCCAGGACGACGGCAGTTTGTTGGGAAAAGGCAGTCTGCCAATTTTCTCGCTGGAGCGGATTCTAGGCGTGGACATTGAAAACGAAGAACTGGATCTGGACGACGTAGACTCGGTGGGCGGCATGATTCTGGCACAGTTGCGCGATATTCCCGATACCGGCGAGCGAATTGCCTTTAACGACTTTGAAATCGTGGTCAAGGAAATGAACGGGCCGCGGATTGAATGGGTGCAGGTGTATCCCAAGCAATAACAGCTCCCGCCGTGAGGGCAAATTGATTCGCTATCCACGGATAAAATGTAAAAGTCCAAATTCGATCTGACAATTCAGGAAACCGGATTAGACTTGAGCGGCGACTGATAGGCAAAAGCCGACCCACAAGCGGAAGTAGTGAGCTTGGAGAAGCGGACGTTCAGGAATGTGCAGCGCACGACCAGGAAATTACTTGTGACTCTCCACGTATCGCCTCACAGAGTCAAAGCTACCAATATCCGAATTTACCACGGTTGGCCAATCAAAATAGATCGGATGGCGTTTGACCTCTTGCCAAGAACGGTCAAGATATTCACGAAATTGTATGGTGCGTGCATAACGTTCTCCGATGTCGAAAGAGGAGATATTTGTACGTAGGCGATCTCTCATTTCTTCGTCAAAAATTGGAGTGTCAAACAGCATAGTGTCAAGGTACGCGAAAGTCGGCGCCCACCGTTTAATATGATAGGCACCAACTGTTGTAATCCTGAATGCCAAAGGCATTTCTCCCACTAGACCTTGAAGCCCCTCATCAAAGGTAATGCGCTCGGTCGTTTCAATCAACTTCTTGTTCGTCATCCGTCTCAAGGCGTGTTCGATTTGGTCGTGAACAAATCCATGCGACTGCATCTCACCAATGATGTCGCTGGTACTCATAAATCCCTCTGGCGACTTTAGTGAACTATCGGACGCGATAAAACCAATGACGAGTGAGCTCAGGAAATGCTCTTTGCGATCAGGATACCGAACTGAAATGGTTTAATCATCCCGGACACTTCAAAAGACACTCTTTATACTGTCTTTAGAGGTGAATATGAACGAGAGTAACAAACACAAACGCCCCAAATATAATTTGGAATTTAAACAAGATGCAGCCAAGTTGGTGCTTGAAAACGGCTACACCCAACAACAAGCCGCCGATCATTTGGGCATATCGTTAAGTGCCATTAGGCGCTGGGTGCGAGCAGAAGGTAAACCGATCACCCAAGCCGATTTGGCTGGGAAGAAAATGGTATTGCCCTTGGCCGATCAAGCCGAATTGGTTCGGTTGAGAAAAGAAAACGAGCAGTTACGCATGGAGCGCGAAATTTTAAAAAAGGCAGCCGTCTTCTTTGCCAAAGAAGCACAATAAAGTACGGATTTATTGCTGCGCAAATGAAGACTTACCCTGTCACCGTATTGTGTCGGGTGATGGAAGTGAGCACCAGTGCCTTTTATGCCTGGTGTAAACAACCGGAGGACAGCGAAAAAATAAAGCAAAAACAGCGCCTTGAGGATAAAGTCACCCAGATTTTTATTGAAAACAAGCAGAGTTATGGTTCACGCCGTTTGTCGGATCAGCTCAAAAAACAAGGGATTGAGGTTGGTCGATATAAAACGCGTCAGGTGATGCGGCAACTAAAGCTGAAGGTGCGCTACCCCAAACGCTATAAAAACACGACGGATAGCAATCACAGCGAGGCCATCTCGCCTAATCGTCTGGATAGGCAATTTAACGTCACCAAACCCAATCAAGTTTGGACGACGGACATTACCTACATCTGGACACTGCAAGGTTGGTTGTATCTGGCGGTGGTAATCGACTTGTTTGCCCGACGTGTTGTCGGTTGGGCGATTGACGATCATATGCGTACTTCTCTGTGTGTACGAGCCTTGCAAATGGCATTCTGGCAGCGAAAGCCCGATAAAGGCCTGCTGCATCATTCCGACCGGGGCAGCCAGTATGCCAGCCAGGAATATCGGCAGCATCTGGCGGTGATGGGCATGCAGCAAAGCATGAGTCGCAAGGGGAACTGTTGGGATAACGCACCTACGGAACGTTTTTTCCGCAGTTTGAAACATGAGCAACTCGAATACGAATCCTTCCGAACCAAAGAGGCTGCAAAGCAAAGTCTGC
>CAIOHN010000336.1 GCA_903858105.1 uncultured Pseudomonadota bacterium
AGGCTGCAAAACTTAATAGGGATCGTGGCGCTCAAATTATAGACATCAATATGGGCTGCCCCGCCAAAAAAGTCTGCTCGGTGGCTGCCGGCTCCGCGCTACTAAAAGACGAAGCGCTGGTAGCCAAAATTCTCGAAGCAGTCGTCTGCGCTGTGGACTTACCAGTGACGTTAAAGATCCGCACCGGCTGGGATTTGGCTAATAGAAATGCCGTCAGCATCGCCAAAATCGCCGAGCAGTCGGGGATTCAGGCGCTCACTATCCACGGTCGCAGCCGAGCTTGTAAATTTGTCGGCTACGCAGAATATGACACCATCAGAGAGGTTAAACAAAGCGTCCGCATGCCGATTATCGCTAACGGCGACATTGACAGTGCCGCAAAGGCACAGGCAGTGCTTGATTTCACGGGTGCTGACGCAATTATGATAGGGCGAGCCGCCCAAGGCAAACCGTGGATATTTCGAGAACTGAACGCAAACCTTACCGGTACAAGCTACACACCACTTTCCTTGACCGAGATCAAAACAGTCATTTCTCAGCACCTAGAGAATTTATACTATTTTTATGGCAACGACACAGGTGTTAGAATCGCTCGTAAGCACATAGCTTGGTATTTTGACCATCTGGGCACACTGCCTGCCGAACATAAGACTGCGATTAACCAAGCCCAACAAGCTACGCGACAACTTGCGCTAGTCAACGCCTCTTTCAACTTGATTTCACCACGAGCCGCATAGATGGGAACACACCTTAATCAGACTATCACCGGCAACGATCAGACCTTATCGGATCATGTTCGTGATTGCGTCGAAGAATATTTCGCACATCTCAACGGACACGATTCCTCCGGTTTATATCATTTGGTGTTAGCAGAAGTTGAAAGGCCGCTGCTGGAAGCCACACTAAAACACTGCGACTACAACCAGAGCAAAGCTGCCATTATCCTTGGGCTTAGCCGCAGCACACTACGCAAAAAACTGGAAACTTACGGCATAGGTTAAGTTTCCACCATTCTCTCTACCCTTTTTTGAGGCTTACATGAATAAAAAAGTGACCCGCGCTTTGGTCAGTGTCTCCGACAAAACCGGCATTCTGGAATTTTGCCGCGCACTAGACCAGCTTGGCGTCGAGCTACTATCCACCGGCGGCACAGCCAAATTATTGGCTGAAAACAATGTCGCCGTGACTGAAGTATCCGATTACACCGGATTTCCGGAAATGATGGACGGTCGCGTGAAAACCCTGCATCCAAAAGTGCACGGCGGCATTCTTGGCCGACGCGGCATTGACGATGCGGTGATGGCCAGCAGCGACATCAAACCTATTGATATGGTAGTGGTTAACCTGTATCCCTTCGAGCAAACCATCGCTAACCCGGATTGCGATCTGGAAACGGCGATAGAAAATATTGATATTGGTGGCCCGACCATGATCCGGGCGGCGGCTAAAAATCACGCAGATGTGGCGATTGTGGTAGATCCAAGCGATTACGCCGCCACTTTGGCCGAACTGCAAAACACTGCCGGTAGCCTAAGCCATGACACGCGTTTTAAACTGGCCCTAAAAAGTTTTGCGCACACCGCACGGTATGACACTGCAATTGCCAGTTATCTGGGCAAAATAGTCGATGCCGGTTTTCCTGAAACGCTTAATCTGCAATATCATCGTTTGCAATCCATGCGTTACGGCGAAAATCCGCATCAGGGCGCGGCTTTTTATCAAGAAAAAAATCCGCCTGTCGGCACGATCGCCGCTGCCAAACAGATTCAGGGCAAAGAGCTTTCTTACAACAACATCGCAGATGCCGACGCAGCATTAGAATGCGTCAAAGCCTTCGGCGACTCCCCGGCCTGTGTCATCGTCAAACACGCCAATCCCTGTGGCGTTGCCGTAAGCTCTGACATTCTTTCTGCTTATAACTTGGCCTACGCCACGGACCCCACGTCCGCGTTTGGCGGCATTATTGCTTTCAACCGCGAACTTGACGAAAAAACCGCAGCGGAAATCGCTGCAAGACAGTTCGTTGAGGTCATCATCGCGCCGGTGGTCTCAGAAGGCGCCAAAGCTGCATTATCCAAAAAGCAAAACGTGCGCGTCCTGGAATGCGGCAATTGGCTGACTGCCAATGCCGCAGCACTGGATTTCAAACGGGTCGGCGGCGGCTTGCTGGTGCAAGACAAAGATACGGGAGTCATCACCGCTAACGATATTAAAGTAGTCAGCAAACGCGCACCCACCGAACAAGAAATAGCTGATTTGCTATTTGTCTGGAAAGTCGCCAAGTTCGTCAAATCCAATGCCATCGTTTACGGCAAAAACGGCCAGACCATTGGCATAGGTGCCGGGCAAATGAGTCGCGTTTATTCCGCAAAAATCGCTGGCATCAAGGCTGCCGACGAAGGCTTGATAGTGCCAGGCTCGGTTATGGCCTCGGATGCATTTTTCCCATTCCGCGATGGTATCGATGCCGCAGCTGCAGCCGGCATTACTGCAGTTATTCATCCTGGCGGCTCAATGCGTGATGCAGAAGTGATTGCGGCGGCTGATGAGCATAATATCGCAATGGTCTTGACCGGCATGCGGCACTTTAGACATTGATATCAGGAATAGCGAAGATGATGAATATTTTAATCGTGGGTAGCGGCGGCCGAGAGCACGCTTTAGCGTGGAAAGTCAGGCAATCTGTGAATGTTGGTCAAGTGTTCGTCGCGCCGGGCAATGCCGGTACGGCTTTGGAAGCTGGCGTCAGCAATGTTGACATACAAGCTGATGACATTGAGGGCTTGCTGAATTTTGCCCAAATACGCGACATAGGCTTAACCATCATAGGCCCAGAAGTACCCTTGGTTAAAGGCGTAGTTGATAGATTTTCCGCAGCCGGTTTGAAATGCTTTGGGCCATCGGCGCAAGCGGCGCAACTGGAAGGCTCCAAATCGTTTTGCAAAGATTTTATGGTTCGCCACGGCATTCCGACCGCCGAATATCAAACCTTTACCGAAACCGCGCCAGCAATCGCCTATATCCGCGAAAAAGGCGCGCCGATTGTGGTTAAAGCTGACGGCCTGGCCGCAGGCAAAGGTGTTATCGTCGCTCAAACCGAACAACAAGCCATAGATGCCGTGGAAGACATGCTGTCGGGCAATGGTTTCGGGGTAGCGGGTCACCGGGTGGTGATTGAAGAATTTTTAGAGGGTGAAGAAGCCAGCTTTATTGTCATCGCCGATGGTGTGCATGCACTGGCCATGGCCACCTCGCAAGATCACAAAGCCCGCGACAATGGCGATCAAGGCCCAAACACGGGCGGCATGGGCGCGTATTCGCCAGCACCGGTTGTCACGCCGGAAATCCACCAACGGGTAATGGATAAAGTGATTCACCCTACCCTGCAAGGCATGCTCAAGGACGGTAACGCATATACTGGCTTTTTGTACGCTGGCTTGATGATCAGCAAAAAAGGCGGCATAAAGGTCTTGGAATACAATTGCCGCTTCGGTGACCCCGAAACCCAGCCGATCATGATGCGCCTAAAAAGCGATTTGGTTGAACTCTGCTTGGCAGCGCTGAACAAAAGCCTGGATAAAGTGACAACCGAGTGGGACGAACGACCTGCTTTGGGCGTGGTGCTGGCCGCAGGCGGCTATCCCGACGACTATGAAAAAGGCCATCCGATCAACGGCCTACCTGTCAACAGCACTAGCGAGCGCAAAGTGTTTCATGCCGGCACCAAACAAGTCGGCGATAAAGTAGTCACTGCGGGTGGCCGGGTATTGTGCGCCTGCGCTTTAGGCAAAAGCATTGCCCAAGCCCAACAAAACGCGTACCAGCTATGCGATCAAATTGATTGGCAAGACGTATATTATCGAACAGATATAGGCTTTAAAGCGATTTAGAGACTTGTTACCAGGGGCTTTAACTTGGGCTAGCGCAACCGGATTTTTCATACCGATTGCGCTAATAGGGGGATAAATATTTAGGCGTTTCCGTACCTTACAACTTCCAGTTTTACTTTGGCCAAACCGGCTTTTACAAAGCCTAGTTCGTTAGCCGCTCGCCTTGATACATCTAGCAAACGCTTATTGGCCGGATGAGAGCGGCTATTTATCCGCACCTCGACACTTCTATTATTGTTTAAGTTAACGACTCGCACTACAGATCCAAACGGCAATGTAGCGTGCGCCGCAGTTAATGCGTTTTTATCATAAAATTCACCATTCGCTGTCCGCTGACCTTGAAATTTGTCGCTGTAATAAGACGCGACACCACTTTGTTCAGGGGAAAGAAAATCGTGTTTTTCTGTTTTCGCTAAACTAACAGAGCTAAAAGACGCAAGACTCGCTGAGAGCGACATAATTGCCGCCAAGTTCGTTTTTCGCATCCTA
>CAIOHN010000337.1 GCA_903858105.1 uncultured Pseudomonadota bacterium
ACGATGATGTTAGCACCGGCTTCAACGACTTGTTGTACAGTCGCTTGTTTGATACCGCCAGCTACAGAGATACGCACACCCAGACCCAAACGAGCGATGTCGTTCAAATCAGCAAACGGGGTTTGACCAGCTGCTTGCGCATCCAGACCCGTGTGAATACCCATGATTTGAGCGCCTAATTTAACTGACTCTCTAGCGCAAGCTGCTTTGTCGTCAACGTTGATCAAGTCGATTTGGGTTTCTGCACCGTATTGTTTCGCCGCTTTGATAACGCCAGCAACAGTTGCCATACCAGATACACCCAATACGGTGCAAATGTCAGCGCCAGCTGCGTAGAACGCACCAGCTTCGTATTCGCCAGCGTCCATGGTTTTCAGGTCAACCAACAACAGTTTGTCTGGGAAACGTTGTCTCAGTTCTTTAACCAGATTGATACCGTTGTATTTGATGCAAGGGGTACCGATTTCAAAAATATCAACATAAGGCGCTACTTGATCAGCCAATGCAACTGTTTGGTTGAAGTCGAGTGAATCCAACGCCATTTGAATTAATGGTCTTGCCATACTAATGTGCTCCGATTGTTATAGTTACAGTTATTGTTTTTAAGACCCACCCCTCAAACAAAGCCCATTTTTGGTCTTTTAATCGAGAGCGCCGCAAGCCTATGTCGATGGGCAGTTTTCGCGAGTGGCGCAACTCTAAAACAGAATACGCCACCCTGTCAATTGAAGACAGACGATTTACTGATTAAAAACCCTGATTGTCGCCCTGGATTGTCAAAAATATTACTCGCCCAGCCCGCTCCATTGCTTGTAAAGCCCGCTTGCGTCAACCCCAAACATGTCCAAAATTCGCCCAACGCCTTCGTCAACCATGGCTCGCACTGAATCGGTCTTGTTGTAAAAAGCCGGCATGGGCGGATAGATGATGCCACCCATTTCCGTTACGCTGGCCATATTGCGAATATGCGCCAAATTCAAGGGGGTTTCGCGCGGCAATAACACGGTTTTACGCCGTTCTTTCAACGCAACGTCAGCGGCACGCGAAATAAGATTATCGCCAAAACCATGCGCCACCGCCGCCAAAGTTTTCATCGAGCAGGGCGCAATCACCACACCCTCGGTTTTAAACGAACCACTTGCAATGCAGGACGCAATATCGTTGATGCCGTGCGTCACATCCGCCAATGCGTATAGCGCGGCGCGATCCATATCCAACTCGTATTTCAGATTGACCAATCCAGCAGCGGAAATAACCAAATGGGTTTCCCAATCGGCTTGCTCACGCAGCACCTGCAGCATCCGTACGCCGTAAATCGCGCCGGTTGCACCGGTCATGCCTATCACCAATCTTTTTTTATATGCCATTTTTTCCTGTCAATTTACGCTAAAAGCCTAGCCATTTCATCGGTCGCCGCCACTAGCGCATCGATCATTTCTTCGCCGCGGGCGATATGCCCGGCATTGGGCAACACCACATAACTGGCCTGCGGCAATGCTTGGTGCAGTCGCCAACCGGCTTCCAACGGACAAGTCAAATCGTTGCGACCGTGAATGATGATGGTTGGTATCGACTGTAACAGCTCGCAGTTTTGCAGAATTTGATTTTCAGCGATGAAATAATCGTGTATCGCATAAGACAACTCCATTTTCACCTGCTTAAGCATGGTATCGGTCACCGACTCCATACACTCAGAAAAATCATTGCCAAGCGCCACCTGCCCACTCCACGCTTGCCATTGTTGAACGGCGCGCTTGGCGACATCCTGATCAGCGCCAAACACAGCCTCCACCAGCCTTTCCAACACCGTAGCCGTCGGCAGATCGGGTAAATTTTCCAATAGTAACTGCCAGCGTTCGGGATAAATACGATTAACTCCATCCCCCAAAAACCACTCCATATCGGCCTGTCTGGCTAAAAACGTACCGCGCAAGATCATCGCCGACACCTGCTGTGGATACTGCTGGGCATACAGCAAGGCCAAAGTACCGCCCCACGAACCGCCAAACAACAACCACTGATCTACGCGCAGTTGGCGGCGAATACGTTCCATGTCTGCCAGCAAATCCTGGGTAGTATTAGCCTGCAACTCGCCAAACGGCTGCGACAAACCGCAACCGCGCTGATCCATCAGGATGATGTGATAACGCATTGGATCGAAAAACCGGCGATGATCAGGCTTGGTGCCGGAACACGGCCCACCGTGCAAAAATATCGCCGGAATGCCGGCCGGATTGCCGGATTGTTCGACATAGACGCGGTGATCGCTGTCGGTTTCGAGGAAAAAGGTGTGGAACGGGGTGATTTCAGGATAGAGAGTCTTCATGCTTTTTTTAAGGCTATGTGCATAACAAGATCTGAGTACTGATCCAATAAATTATCGGTAGTCAGCAAATAAGCAGGCAGAGACTGAGTTTGAGCCAGCAACAGGCGGTCAAACGGATCACGGTGCAACCAGGGCATTGTCGCAAGCGCGGAGCAATGTTCGGCCTGCACTGTTAACTCAATAAACCCGGTTTCTAGCGCCAAAGCATGAATGTCTTCTGGCGAAAAATCGAAATTATCTTTATTCAACGACCGCTTGATGGCGATTTCCCAAATACTTGCCGCACTAAAATACACAGTATTAGTCGGCGAACTGAGATTATCGCGTATCTCTTGCGACAGTAACTCAGGCGCAATAACAGCGGATAGCAGCACATTGGTATCCAGCAAATAAGTGCGAGCCGACAAATCAGGCTCCCGGCTCGAACATATCCTGAATCTGTTCGGCATTCATCCCATCGAAGCCATTCGGCATCGAGAATCGACCCTTGCCTAAACCTAGTTTTCGCGGCTCGGCAGCCAGACTTTGCAGGGGCACCAAACGCGCCACCGGCTTTCCTGCGCGAGCAATAATAATTTCTTCCCCCGCCTCCGCTTGATCGATATATCGAGAGAACTGGGTTTTAGCTTCATGAATATTTACAGTTTGCATAACAGCCTCCTATGCGACTGGACTAAGTCTAGTCGGATTAATCGTACTTAGCAAATCCGAGTTTCTTTACCCGCACACCAAGCAGTTCGCTGCGCAAAAAAAAGGGAAGACCGCAAGGCCTTCCCTTTTTGTGTAGCTAACTTAAGTTACAAATTAGAATTTGAAACCTACGTAGCCGCCAGCGTTGAAACC
>CAIOHN010000338.1 GCA_903858105.1 uncultured Pseudomonadota bacterium
TTGCCTGCCGATGCACCGTTTGGTAAGGAAGGCTTGGGTGGCGTGCATAATGCCTGGCAGGGCTTTAGCAACCAGTGCTGCGCCAACGGCGGCACGGCTACCAGCGCAGACGCCAATGTTCAGGAACCCTATGTGCCTATCATGACCGTGGCATCCGGCAGCGAAATGCGCATTCGTTCATTGATGCCTACCGGGGTGGGGCGAGCTTCAACAGTTCAGCTATATGGTCACAATTGGTTGCGGGATCCGTATCTGGCGGAAACGCTTGGTGCTAACGGTCTGCCAGCAGGCAATAAACCGTCCGATTGGAAAACCCCGTCGCAATGTATTGGTCAAAATGCGCTGGCCATGGGCATGGGTGGACAAGAAAGCGTCACGCCGATGGCGCATTACGACATGATCTTCTCCAGAGCGGGAGGTAATAAACGCATAGCCGGAGATTATTTGTGGCGTGATCAAGCCGGCTTTGGTATTACCAATGGCTTGTGGGCATTGATCCGGGTTGAGAAATCCACCGCCGCGATCAGTCCCGCTTCGCTGAGATTGAACTGTCGATGACACATAAACCGTTAACGGGCATGATAGCGGCATATCTACTGCTGATGCCGCTATCTGCCTGGGCTGTTAATTATTACGACAGGGTCATTCAGAAAGAGGGTTTGGAGGTTAAGCTTAGTCTGGATGCCGTCGACGCTAGTCGTTCTGAAACACCTATAGCTGGCCAATTACTGAAATTATCTATCTCCGGCAAACGTTTGGCGGACCAACAACCCTTAAAGGAATGGGCATTAGGCACATGGCTGGATTTGGAAATTTCCCCATTGTCCGGCTCGGTGCCGGTGTGTGGGCAGCGGGTGGCCGGGTTTTTAAGCGGTAATCTGATGCGTCAGCCGTTACTGGATTTGACCGGCTATTACGTGCTGACCTTGGATCAGGAAGCCAGCTTGTCGGTACTCGATCCGGCGGTGAGTTTTGCCAATAAATCCAGTTTATACAGCGTCATAAAATTGGGTGGCATCGGTTTTGACTGGCTGAAAACCGCCGATGATGCCCGCTTGTTCGTGGCGTTGCCGGACAGCCGGGAAGTGGTGGTGATTGACCTGCAAACCTTGCAATTGATCCAGCGGATTAAATTACCCGGCCAACCCACCCGACTGGCGCTGATGCCGGGCGAGCGGCTGCTGTGGGTAGGACAAACCGGGCAACAGCCTGAAGATAGTCAGTTGAGCGTGATTGATACCCAGGATGGGCGGATTGTTGCAACGCGGCCATTACCCAAAGGCCATCATGAATTTTCCTTTAGCGAGCAGGGAGCGCAGGCATTTGTCAGTAATCGTGATGACGGCTCCATCACCCTGCTGGATGGCCGAAATTTCGAAGCCCAAAAAACCTGGAAAGTCGATGGTTTGCCATTATCGTTGGCGGTCACCGGACAAACACTCTGGGTCAGCGATGCGCAAAATGGCCGTTTGTTGCGCTATAACCTGCAGGGCGAACCATTGGATAGCATGGCGCTTAAACCCGGTGTCGGGCCGCTTCGGCTCAGTCCGGACCGAACGCTGCTGTTTTCACTCAATCCGGGTGAGCATCAGGTGTATGTCATCGATACCCAACAAAGCCGTTTACTGCAATCCTTGACGATTTCAGGCCGGCCGTATGACGTGATTTTTTCCGATCAATTTGCTTACATAAGAACTCTGGATAGCGAGCAAGCGGCTTTGATCAGTTTGAGCGAACTAAACAAGCCCGGCAAACTGTCGCCTAAATACATTCCGGTAGGTGCCAATAAA
>CAIOHN010000339.1 GCA_903858105.1 uncultured Pseudomonadota bacterium
CTGATAAGGGCGTGAATAAGGCCACCACCAAATTGTTTCCGGTGGCGAATACGCCGCAGGCGATGTTGGGCTTGGGCTTGGAGGGTTTGAAGGAGTACATTAAAACTATCGGTTTGTTTAACAGTAAAGCGGCAAATGTCATAAAGCTTTGCCAAACTTTATTAGAAAAGCACGGCGGCGAAGTGCCGCGGGATCGTGATGCACTGGAAGCCTTGGCGGGCGTTGGGCGCAAGACCGCCAATGTGATTTTGAATACGGCTTTCGATCAACCGACTATTGCTGTAGATACCCATATTTTCCGGGTTGCCAATCGAATTGGCCTGGCACCGGGCAAGAATGTCCTGGAAGTGGAGCGGGGCTTGGATAAAACCGTGCCCAGGCAATACAAAAAAGACGCGCACCATTTATTGATACTGCATGGCCGCTATACCTGCATCGCCAGAAAACCGCGCTGCGGGGCATGCTGTCTGGAAGATCTTTGCGAATTTAAGGAAAAGAATTTAGCTTGAATATGCAATAATCAGAGTACAACTAAAACGATTGCCTGCAGTCGTTAGTCGGCCCGACAGGATGCTGGTCGCATACTATAAATATAAAACCACACGAGAGAGTATCCGCATGAAAAAATTCAATAAATCTCCTCTGGCTGCTGCAATGGGCGGCGCTATTTTGTCCGGTATGGCTGTTAATGTACAAGCTGATACCAATCCGTTTGCCATGTCCGAGCTGTCCAGCGGTTACATGCAAGTGGCCGATAATCATTCAAACGGTAAAATCAGCCAAGGCGCTTGCGGTTCCAATTCCATGGATGCCAATGGTCATAAAAAAGGCGCGGCCAAGCCTGCGGCACCAGCAGTCGCGAAAAAAACCGAAGGCTCATGCGGTGAAGGCATGTGCGGCGGCATGATGAGCGACGGCAAAATGAAAAAAGGCATGGAAAGCGCATGCGGTGCCATGATGAAAGGCAAAGAAGGCGCTTGCGGTATGGGCATGATGGGCGGTATGGATCATGGCAGTGCCGATCAACCTAAAAAAGCCGAAGAAGGTAGCTGCGGCTCGATGATGAAAGGCGACGGCAAATCCAGCGAAGGCTCATGCGGCGCGATGATGGACGGCGACAAAATGAAAAAAGGCATGGAAATGTCTTGCGGCGCCATGATGAAAGGTAAAGAAGGCGCTTGCGGTATGGGCATGTCGGGTGGCGATCAAAAAGCGGCCGAGCATAGCTGCGGCGCGATGATGAAAGGTGAAGAAGGTAGCTGCGGCGCTAAAGTCGACGCACATACTGCTGCCGGTCATTAATCCCCATCACCCGTACCCGACAAGCAAATTATGGATTTTCAGGATTTACAACAGCTGGTTATCGATTACGGCTACCTGGCGCTTTTTATCGGCACCTATCTGGAAGGGGAAACCATTCTGGTTATCGCCGGCTTTTTAGCGCACAGCGGCTACTTGCAGTTGGAGTACGTGATGCTGACCGCGTTTTTGGGTACCTTTGCCGGGGATCAGACCTTTTTCTATTTGGGCCGCTGGAAAGGCATTGCCTTTTTGGAAAAAAGGCCGCTTTGGCATAGCAAGACCGACAAGGTATTCGATTTGCTGCATAAGCATCAGATACCGGTGATATTGGGTTTTCGGTTTCTATACGGCGTACGTAACGTTACGCCGTTTGTTATCGGTGCCAGCCGGATACATCCGCTGAAGTTTTTTGCCTTGAATTTTCTGGGAGCAGGCATCTGGGCGATAGCGGTCGGCTATTTGGGTTACACCTTCGGCGATTTGGCCGAGGCGTTTCTGGGTACGGTCAAAAAATACGAAATGTATATCCTTGGCGGCTTGATTGCTATTGGCTTGGCTTTGTTTTGGCGCTCGACCCACAAACCCGAAGAATCAGAATCCACGGAAGAGTAAGTCATGGATAGCGTTCGCAATTTGGTTCATGGCGCTGGCCTGGGTTTGCGGCGCTCGTTCTTGAGCGAGATTGTCGAACAACCCCCAAGCGACGTCGGTTTTTACGAAGTGGCGCCAGAAAACTGGATGACCATCGGCGGCAAGTTTGGTAAGCAGTTTAGGGCCATGACTGAACGTTTCGCTTTTGTTTGTCATGGCTTGTCGCTGTCGATAGGTAGCAGCGATGCCTTGGACGAACAGTTTGTGCGCGACCTTAAATTGTTTATGCGCGAGCATGGCATCAGGTTTTACAGCGAACATCTCAGTTATTGCAGTCACGGCGGGCATTTATACGATTTGATGCCTATGCCGTTCACTCAGGATGCGGTCAAGCATGTCGCCGGGCGGATAAGGCGGGTGCAGGATATTTTGGAGCAACGCATCGCCATCGAAAATATTTCCTATTACGCCGCGCCGGGTCAGGAAATGCGGGAGATTGATTTTTTCAACGCCGTGGTTTCAGAAGCCGACTGCGATGTGCTGATCGATATCAACAATATCTACGTCAACAGCGTTAATCACGGCTACGATGCCTAAGCCTTACTGCGGGAAAAGCCTGCCCAGCGTATCGCTTATGCGCATATCGCCGGGCACTACGTCGAAGCGGAAGATTTTTTGGTGGACACGCATGGCGCACCGATCATTGATCCGGTCTGGAATTTACTGGGCCGGGCTTACGAGTTGTTCGGGGTGTTTCCTGCTTTGCTGGAACGTGATTTCAACATCCCCCCCCTGGCCGAGTTGTACAAAGAAGTCGGCACTATTCAGAGCATTCAGCAGCAGTACTCGGCTGGCCGGCAAAAACAGGTGGCTTAATGGCAGCTCACTTCGCCGTCACCCAAGAGCAGTTTGCCAGCTATATTCGCGATCCTGCTAACAACCAGCCGCCAGCCGATGTCGATCCTGGCCGTATGGCGATGTACCGCGAGTTGTTTTTTAATAATATCGACAGCTTTATTGGCAGCAATTTTCCGGTGCTGCGCGCCATTCTTGACGATGCGCAGTGGCTGGAATTAACCCAAGACTTTTTTACCCGGCACAGCAGCCAAACCCCGTATTTCTCGGAAATTGCCGAAGAGTTTTTAGCCTATCTGCAAAACGAGCGCAACAACCCAAACGATTACCCGTTTTTATTGGAACTGGCGCATTACGAATGGGTGGAAATGGCGCTGTCGATTGCCAAAGAATCACCTTTGCTGGGCGACGCGGCGTTTGCGGAAAACCTGCTGCAACAAAATATCGAGCTATCGCCGTTAGCGTGGCCCCTGCTTTATCGCTATCCGGTGCAAATGATAGGCCCTGAGTTTTTGCCGCTGCAAGCACCCGAGCAGCCGACTTGTCTGGTGGTCTATCGCGACCAACTCGACCAGGTGCATTTTCTGCAAACCAGCGGTTTGACCTTAACCGCCTTGCAGGTTTTGCAGGATCAAGGCGCTATGTCAGGCGCGCAGTGTTTGCAGGCGCTTGCTGCCGAGTTTCCGCAAATAGAGCCGCAAGCATTGATGGCCAACGGCTTGGCCATGCTGAGGGAGTTGGCGGAGAAAGGTATCCTGATACCGGCTATTGCCGCTTAAAATTGTGTACCCAGACCAAACCGTCCGGGTTCCATTCCATACCGCTGTGCATTTTCAAAATTAAATCCTTATACATCGCCAGGCTGGGATAGCCCTCCGCGTGGGCGTCTGCATCAGTCATATCGCCTATCCGCTGCCGCTCTACGCTCGTCACTACAAACACCACCTCTTCAAGTACAAAGGTTTCCCCTGGATAGGCATACAGTCCGTCGCGGCGTTGCTGAGTTTTTTCGCCGGCAAGGGTTGCGGCAACTAATTTAGGGTGGCGAACCAGGCGGTCTATTTCGCAGTTTTTTTCGGGGTAATCAGTCATTGGGCGTGGGTTATTGTCTGGCAGGATAAAAGACCACTTTAAAAGCCTTCCAATATTAAAACAAGTCGGATTTATGATCAGCGCAGCAAACTTTATCAGCAAATGCGCTTGCGGAAGCATTTATTAATTTCCTTTTAAGATGGGTAATTTCTGTGACTATACTTGCCCTTAATCTGGATTACACAGTGATAAGAATAGGCTTACATTGAAACGTATTGCCACTCAATATATCCGAGGCTAATTAGCTAACCCATTCACCTTCGATAATTAAGCTGATCACTAAATATTAAGAATTCAAAAAAAGCGGGTAGCTGACCGGGTTCTAAGCTTGGATGGCCTAGCGGTTTCACTCGTCACAATTGTTGGCGGCGTTCGCCAAATTGACTTGTCCCAACAAATATCAGGCTTGATGCAACGATTAAGCCCTCAAAGTTTCGATTCAGGGTTCGACCATGCAAACACTAACCATCGAAGACGAGTTAACCATCTTTACCGCCGCAGATCAGAAAACCAATCTACTCAATTTTCTGAGCTCTGGCGACGATCTGGAAATTAATCTGTCTCGGGTGGTGGAAATGGATACCGCCGGTTTGCAGTTGTTAATTTTGATCAAACGCGAGGCAGCCAGAACCAGCAAACAGTTAAGTTTTGTAATGCACAGCAAGGCCGTGCTGGATGTACTGGATCTTGCCAACCTGGCCACCGCCTTTGGTGATCAAGTCGTGCTGGCGCATAACGAGGGTTAAAGAGCATGAGTTTTGAAGACGACATGAAGCAGGCTTTGGTTACCTTTACCATCGAGAGCCTGGAGTTGGTCGAGAATATGGAAGATCTGCTGCTGAATTTGGAAGACGGCAGTGAGACATACGAGCGGGTTAACGCCATTTTTCGCGCTGCGCATACTGTTAAGGGCTCAGCTGGCTTATTTGGCCTGGATCATATTATCGCCTTTACCCATGTGGTCGAAAGTGTGCTGGATCAGCTACGCGAAGGCAAGTTGCCGGTCAGTGCCGATTTAATCGCGGCATTGCTGCCCTGTTGCGACCACATAGAGCTATTAGTCAGAGCGGTTGCGGCCGGTGATCTTGATCCCGATCCTGATACCACCGAGTCAGGACAGTTATTGCTAGAGCAATTGCAGACCTTTCTGGATGGCCCGGATGCCAGTTTGCAACAAGTCACCAGTTATACCGAAGAACCGGCACACGTCGAAACCATGCTGGGCAGCGCGCAGGAGAGCGGCAATTGGCATATCTCTTTGCGCTTTGGCGAAGATTCTTTGCGTAACGGCATGGACCCGCTGTCATTTATTCGTTATCTCGCCACTTTGGGCGAGATAACGCATCTCACCACCATCAGCAGCGCTATGCCTGATGCCGAGCAAATGGATGCGGAAAGCAGCTATTTGGGGTTTGAAATCGATGTTAATAGCCAGGCAGGTAAGGAAGCGCTGGAAAACGTGTTTGAATTTGTCCGCGACGACAGCCTGATCAACATCCTGCCGCTGCAAAGCACGATAGCCGATTACATCGAATTGATTCGTTCCTTGCCGGAAGACGATGCTTTTCTGGGTGAATTGCTGGTGAAAAGCGGCGTGTTGACGCGCCGGGAACTGGAAGACGGCTTAAGCAAGCAACAAAACGATTCGCAATCCAGTCCGCCTGCACAGCCTATCGGCGAAATTCTGGTCGAACAACAAGTAGTACAACAGCCCTTGGTCAATGCGGCGCTGGAAAAACAGAAACAGATTAAAGATAACAAAGCCCGTGAAAATCAAAGCATTCGCGTTGATGCGGAACGTTTGGACAAGTTAATCGACTTGATCGGCGAACTGGTGATTTCAAGTGCCGGCGTTAATTTGCGGGCCAAGGAAACCGCCGAAGCCACACTGCTGGAAACTACCAGCGAAATGATGCGCCTGGTGGAAGAAGTGCGCGACGGTGTCTTGCAGCTAAGAATGGTGCCGATAGGCAGCACCTTCAGCCGCTTTCAAAGGGTGGTGCGCGATGTCAGTAAGGAACTGGGCAAGGATATTGGCTTGGTGATCAGCGGTGGCGAAACCGAAGTCGATAAATCGGTGATGGAGAAAATCGGCGACCCGCTGATGCATTTGGTGCGCAATGCCATGGATCATGGCATCGAGTCCGCCGAAATACGCCAGCAGCGCGGCAAACCCAGTCAAGGCAGTTTACGGCTGAATGCTTAGGATATCGCTAAAAACAACTTCCCTGAATTGATAAAGCGGATAGACGATAATAAACGCTTTCTCCAGGACAAGATTAGAAGCCAGTGATCGGTTACGACCCAGCCATTGAAATGA
>CAIOHN010000340.1 GCA_903858105.1 uncultured Pseudomonadota bacterium
CCTGCAAAGAACGTAGCGTGCAATACAAAGGAGTTGGTGATGCCGTGCAGACGTTTGTTGACGGTGACATCGAAATCATCGCTATCGTGATATTTCAGTTCGGTAGTAAACACGGCTTTGTGGTCGCGCGCATTCAGATTCGCTTCCAGCTGGGCAAACCAGGCGCTCAGTTTTTCCTGACTGGCTTTGGTGTCCTGGCTTAATGGCGGCAAATAGGTCATTTGCTCCAGATACAAATCATCGTAGCGTCTGGATAAGCGGTTAATCACACTCATCACCTCGGCAAATTCGGTCGCCAATTTTTCCAGGCCCTGGCCTTGTATCACAGGCGTATCGGCTGCAGTTTGCAGTTGGGCTTTGTCCAATGCCAGTTGAATCAGGTATTGGTTTAAGGCGCTGTCGTCTTTGACGTAATGTTCCTGTTTGCCTTTTTTGACTTTGTACAGCGGCGGCTGAGCGATATAGATGTGGCCACGTTCCACCAGCTCCGGCAATTGCCGATAGAAAAACGTCAATAGCAAAGTACGAATGTGCGAGCCGTCGACGTCAGCATCGGTCATGATGATGATGCGGTGATAACGCAATTTGTCGATGTTGTATTCTTCTTTGCCGATGCCACAGCCCAGCGCGGTAATCAGCGTGCCAACTTCTTCGGAAGAAATCATCCGATCAAAGCGGGCCCGTTCCACATTCAGAATTTTACCTTTGAGCGGCAGGATGGCTTGCGTGCGGCGATCACGACCCTGTTTGGCCGATCCACCCGCCGAGTCCCCTTCCACGATGAACAGTTCTGACAAAGCCGGGTCTTTTTCCTGGCAATCGGCCAGTTTGCCGGGCAGGCCGGCAATATCCAGGGTGGTCTTGCGCCGAGTCATCTCACGGGCCTTACGCGCGGCTTCTCGCGCTCTTGCTGCATCAATAATCTTGTTAACGATGGCTTTGGCCACTTGCGGATGTTCGAGCAGGAATTCCTGCAGTTTTTCGTTCATGGTCGATTCGACCAGTGGCTTGACTTCCGAAGACACTAATTTGTCTTTGGTTTGCGAGGAAAACTTGGGATCCGGTACTTTGACCGACAATACGGCAGTCAAACCTTCCCGAGCATCGTCACCGGTGGTGGCGACTTTTTCTTTTTTCGCCAGGCCGTTGGTTTCGATGTATTGATTGATGGTGCGGGTCAAAGCACCTCTAAAACCAGCCAAGTGGGTGCCGCCATCGCGTTGCGGAATGTTATTGGTATAGCAGAACACATTTTCCTGATAGGAGTCGTTCCACTGCATGGCCACTTCCACGGTAACACCGTCTTTTTCGGCGATAAAGTGAAATACTTTTTCGAACAGCGGCGTTTTGTTTTTATTCAAATTCTGTACGAAGGCACTAATGCCGCCTTCAAACTCAAATACATCTTCTTTGCCGTTTCTTTCGTCGCGCAGCGAAATCCGTACGCCGGAATTTAAAAACGACAGTTCGCGCAGGCGTTTGGCCAGAATGTCGTACTGAAATTCAGTGTTGGTAAAAATGGTCGGGCTAGGTTTGAAGTTGATGTAAGTACCGCTACCTTCCGCATCTCCCACAATCGCCATCGGCGCAACGGGTTCGCCCAGAATGTATTTTTGCATGTGCAATTTGCCATTCTTGCGGACTTTTAAAGTCAGCTCTTCGGATAAGGCATTCACCA
>CAIOHN010000341.1 GCA_903858105.1 uncultured Pseudomonadota bacterium
AGGCTGTTTTGACGAAAAAATGGTCGAATATTGAAATTTTAACCAACTCTTGAAGTGGCTAATGCTAAAAGCGGCAGTTTTTCAGAGGTTCCTAAAGATAAAGGCTGTTGAGTATGGGGTTTTGGCAAAATAGCTGCCGCTAGGCAGTTAATTCCTTGTTGGCTGCAAATGGTTCAAAGCTGCCGGAAAACTGATGTCGGGCAGTGTGTGACGGGCCGAAGCAAGGATGCTGGTGCCCCTGGTTTGTTTGCCTGTAGCGTGATTTGGAAACCGCCAGCCAGCCTCAAATTGCCAACAGTGCCGCTTTTAGGCGAAAATGCCTAGTTAAGCATAGTTTTACTGTGCTTTTGATTGCTCCCGTAACACGTCATACGCTCGCTGTAGAAGCGCTATGCAAGCTTTGGAATACGCTATGAAAAAGACCATGTATGAAAAAATCTGGGATAGCCACCTTGTCGTTGATGCGGCAGGACAGGCGCCTTTGTTGTATGTTGATCGGCATTTGATGCATGAAGTCACCAGCCCGCAAGCTTTTGAAGGCCTGCGTCTGACTAATCGCAAAGTGCGCAATCCGCATAGCATTCTGGCGACCATGGATCATTGCGTACCCACCAAAAACCGCGATTTACCGATAGCCGATCCGATTGCCAAAAAGCAAATCGAAACCATGGCCGACAACTGCAAGCAAAACGGCCTGAATCTGTACGACATGAAAAGCCCAAACAATGGCGTGATTCATGTGGTGGTGCCTGAGCATGGCTTTGTGCATCCGGGCATGGTGGTGGTATGCGGCGATAGTCATACCGCGACCCATGGCGCATTTGGTGCATTGGCGTTTGGTATTGGCACTTCAGAAGTCGAACACGTTATGGCAACCCAAACCCTGCCGCAGAAAAAATCCAAAACCATGCAGATTGTGATCGATGGCGAGTTGTCCAAATTTGCCTCTGCCAAAGACATTGCCTTGGCTATCACCGGCAAAATCGGTACGGCTGGCGGCACGGGTTATGTGATCGAATACACTGGCTCGGCGATCAGAGCCTTGTCTATGGAAGGCCGGATGACCTTATGCAATATGGCGATTGAAGCCGGTGCGCGTGCTGGTTTGGTCTCGCCCGACGAAAAAACCTACGAATATTTAAAAGGCCGCGAGTTTGCGCCGTCCGCTGAATACTGGGAACAAGCGCTGGCTTACTGGAAAAGTCTGCCTAGCGATGACGGCGCGGTATTTGATGCGACCGTGGTGCTTAACGCTGCCGATATTGCCCCGCAAGTATCCTGGGGAACATCGCCAGAGCAAGTCGCTGGTGTTGATGGCGTAGTGCCAGCACCAGACAGCTTTAGCGACGAAATCAAACGCAAAGCCTGCGAAAGCGCCTTGGCCTATATGGGCCTGGAAGCCAACACCAAAATCACCGATATTCCGGTTGATTTTGTATTTATCGGTTCTTGCACCAATGGTCGAATCGAAGACATGCGCATCGCCGCTGCCGTGGCCAAAGGTACAAAAGTGGCTAATGGCGTGACCGCGATTGCCGTACCTGGCTCGTATCACGTCAAACAGCAAGCCGAACAGGAAGGTCTGGATAAAATCTTTATCGATGCCGGTTGGGAGTGGCGCGAGCCAGGTTGTTCCATGTGTCTGGCAATGAACGGCGACGAATTGACCAAAGGCCAACGTTGCGCGTCTACGTCTAATCGCAATTTTGAAGGTCGCCAAGGTAAAGGCGGGCGGACGCATTTGGTCTCGCCAGCGAT
>CAIOHN010000342.1 GCA_903858105.1 uncultured Pseudomonadota bacterium
ACACGTCGAGTTGTTATAACAGGCTTAGGCGCCATTACGCCGTTAGCCAATAATGTAGCGGATACCTGGGATGGTATCGTCAATGGCAGAAGCGGCATTAGTCCGATCGATTCTTTTGACATATCTTCTTTTGCAACCACGTTTGGCGGTGTCATCAGGAATTTTAATATTGGCGACTACATAGCCGAGAAAGATGCCAAACGCATGGATGGTTTCGTGCATTACGGTATCGCTGCGGGTTGTCAGGCAATAGAAGATTCGGGTATTGAAGTAACCGAAGAAAACGCCGAGCGTATCGGTGTGGCTATCGGGGCTGGTATTGGCGGTATCACTGGCATTGAAGAATGTTACGCGACTTACCAAAACGGTGGCCCGCGTCGAATTTCGCCATTTTTTGTGCCCGGCAATATCATCAACATGATTTCAGGTAACCTTTCTATCAAATATGGTTTGAAAGGTCCCAATTTTGCAATCGTCACGGCTTGCTCTACAGGTACTCATAACATCGGTGATGCAGCCCGTTTAATCAAATACGGCGACGCTGACGTGATGGTGGCTGGCGGCGCTGAGCGTTGCACGACATCACCGACCGCGATGGGCGGCTTTGCTTCGGCAAAAGCCTTGTCGCGCCGTAATGATGATCCACAAGCGGCCAGTCGGCCTTGGGACAGAGACCGAGACGGTTTCGTACTCAGCGACGGTGCCGGTGTCGTGGTTTTAGAAGAACTGGAACACGCCAAAGCCCGCGGTGCAAAAATCTACGCCGAATTGGTCGGCTACGGTATGAGCGGCGATGCTTATCACATCACTTCGCCATCAGAAGGTGGTGAGGGTGCTGCGCGTTGCATGCGTAATGCCATACGCGATGCCAAATTAAATCCGCAAGATGTTGACTACATCAATGCTCACGGCACCTCTACGCCGGCGGGTGATGTTGGAGAGACGCATGCGATGAAATTGGCGCTGGGCGAGCACGCCTACACAGTGGCGGTCAGTTCCACAAAATCGATGATCGGTCACTTATTGGGTGCCGCGGGTGGTATTGAGGCCGTGTTGACCTCTTTGGCTATCAAACATCAAATCGCACCACCGACTATCAATCTGGACAATCCCGATCCTGAATGCGATCTGGACTATGTACCCAATACCGCCAGAAACATGAGCATCGATGTGGCTATTTCCAACTCGTTTGGTTTTGGTGGCACCAACGGTTCTCTGGTTTTTAAGCGTTACCAACAATAAGCGTTTTCGCATCAACAGTGTCTGGCTATGTTTTTAATAAACGGCGAGCACAGGCACTGTGTAGATGTTTCTGATCGTGGCTTTCAATATGGCGATGGCTTGTTTGAAACCATCGAAGTATTACAGGGCAAGCCAGTATTTTTGGAGCGTCATCTTAGCCGCTTAGCGGCTGGCTGCCGACGCTTGTTAATCCCGGCGCCGGATCGTGAATTGCTCGAAACCGAAGCCCGGCAGCTGGCCGCGGCCAGCGAGCGCGCCGTTTTAAAACTGATTGTCACCCGCGGCAGCGGTGGGCGCGGTTATCGCCAGCCCGATCTTATCAGTCCGACCAGAGTATTTGGTCTGCACCCTTATCCCGATTATCCTCCGCATTTTCAAACTGACGGCATTAATGCCCGGTTTTGCCAGCAGCGATTGTCGCTGAATCCCAGTTTGGCCGGGGTTAAGCACATGAATCGGCTGGAGCAGATTCTGGCCAGGGCCGAGTGGCAGGATCAGGAGATTCAAGAAGGCTTGATGCTGGATACCCAGGATCAGGTCGTCGAAGGCACCATGAGCAATCTGTTTGTGGTCAAGGCCGGTAGTCTGTACACGCCAAGCTTGACGGCATGTGGCGTGGCCGGGATTGTGCGGGAATTAATCATCGAGTTTGCGCAGCGCATTAATTTGCCGCTGTTTGAGAGTTGTGTCGATCAAACTGCAGTATTACAAGCCGACGAACTATTCGTCAGTAATGCAGTGATCGGTATTTGGCCGATCAAGTGCCTGGAATTGCAGCATTATGGCGTGGGTTCTATCACGCGTCGCTTGCAAGACATGCTCAATTCGGCACGTTGGGCGGAGGTATAACAATGATAAGAAGCATCGTCGCGTTTACGCTATTTATGGTTTTGGGTTTGGTCTCGATTTGGGCCGGCATGCATTACCACCTGATCTTGAAAAAGCCGGTGGTGATGACCGAAACGGTGATCGAAATCAGAAAAGGCGCTACTCTGGAAAGTGTCGTCAACGATTTGCGTTCCCGTCAGGTGACGGTTAATCGCTTTTGGTTCAGGTTGTTTGCCTACCGGAAAAATCTGGATCACTTATTGAAAGTCGGCGAATACGTATTGGCTTCAGGTTCCACCGCCGCCGACATTTTGCAGCAACTGACTGACGGCAGGACGCGAAAATATTCCATTACTTTCCCGGAAGGCTGGGCCTTTAAAAAGGTGCTCCAGACCATCAAAGACAATCCCAATCTGCAACACACCTTGAGCGATGCCGAGCTGAAAAATCTAATGGCGCAGATCGGTTCGGATAAAAATCACCCTGAAGGATTATTTTTCCCCGACACTTATTTTTTTGAAAAAAACACCTCTGATGTTGATTTGCTAAAGCGCGCGCACGAGCGGATGCAGCTTGTTTTAAATGAGGAATGGCAGAAGCGTGATCAGGCAGTGCCTTTAGAAAATCCTTATGAGGCTTTGATTTTGGCGTCGATTGTCGAGAAGGAAACCGGTGCCAGCGAAGAGCGTCGGCAAATTGCCGGTGTGTTTGCCCGCCGCTTGCGTAAAGGCATGTTGCTGCAAACCGATCCCACCGTGATTTATGGCATGGGCGACGATTATCACGGCGATATTCGGCATAAGGATTTGCGTGAACCCACTCCCTATAATACCTATATCATCGAAGGCCTGCCGCCCACACCCATCGCCATGCCCGGCAAACAGGCGATTGTGGCCGCGTTGCATCCCGATCACGGTGATTCGCTGTTTTTCGTTGCGCGCGGCAATGGCCGGCATGCGTTTTCTGCAACTTTGGCTGAACACGAAAGATACGTCGATCAATATCAACGATGAAATACGGACGTTTTATAAGCTTGGAAGGCGGCGAAGGCGTCGGCAAATCCACCAATCTGCAATTTATTAAACAATTTTTGGAAGACCGAAAAATTCCGTTTGTCTTGACGCGCGAGCCAGGCGGCACCGGCGTTGCCGAGACAATTCGCGGTATTTTGCTGGAAAGACAAGCAGAAAAACTAACGGAACAAACCGAGCTATTACTGATGTTTGCCGCTCGCGCCCAACATATCCAAGAGCTTATTTTGCCTGCCTTGCAGCAGGGTAGTTGGGTAATCTGTGATCGCTTTACCGATGCTACCTACGCGTACCAGGGTGGCGGCCGCAATATGGATGTGCAAACCATTGCCTGGCTGGAGAATCTGGTGCAAGGTGATTTGCGCCCGGATTTGACCTTTGTGTTTGATGCCCCTATCGAGATAGGTATGCAGCGCGCCAAGCATCGCGGCGAACTGGATCGCTTTGAAATCGAGCAACTGGCTTTTTTTGAGCGGGTTCGGCAAACCTATTTACACCGAGCCGCGTTAAATCCGCAACGCTATAAAATCATTGATGCCAGTTTGCCCTTGATCGACGTGCAAAAGCAATTACAACGCGAATTGGATTTGCTGTGAGCGAACTTTATCCCTGGCAGCAAGGTAATTGGCGACAATTACAGGCGTATATCCAGCAGCAACGGGTGCCGCAGGCGCTACTGTTTTCTGGATTGGCCGGACAAGGCAAGCGGCAACTGTCCGAACGTTATGCGCAAAGTTTGTTATGTCAGGCGCCTTTGGCCGATGCTAGCGCTTGTGGCACATGCGTCGGATGTCATCTATTCGCTGCCCAGACGCATCCAGATTTTTTGCTTATTGAACCCGATGAAGCTGGCAAAGTGATCGGTATTGATAAAATTCGGCAGTTGATAGTCAAACTGGCTTTGAAGCCCCAATATGACGCAGCCTATCGAGTTGTCATCATTCAGCCCGCCGATTCCATGAATACCGCGTCGGCCAACGCTTTTTTAAAGTGCCTGGAAGAGCCTACCGAACGCACCTGCTTGCTATTGATTAGCGAGCAACCGGGCCGATTGCCGGCCACCATCCGCAGCCGCTGCCAGAAAATCGACTGCGCAACGCCGGCAAAACCGTTGGCAATGACATGGTTGCAACAACAGGGCGTAGGCGACTCCGCTGAGCTACTATTAAATCTGGCACAAGGTGCGCCATTGTTGGCAAAACGCTATGCCGAGCAAAACATGCTGGCATTAAGGCAGCAATATTTCCAGGGTTGGCTGCAACTTGCTGACGGCAAAGGTAATTTGCTGGCGCTGGCCGAGCAATGGCAAAAGCAAGACAGCGTAGATTTGGCGGCGGTTTTACAGTGGATGGCCAGTTGGGTCAGCGACATTGTCAAATGCGCCAGCCATGCCGACGCTAAACTTATGGCAAATCCGGATATGAAAAATGCCTTGCAAGCGCTTGCCGAGCGGCTAGAATTAAAGCGCTTGTATCGGTTTTACGATAATGTACTACTCACAAAATCGCAGCTGAATACCCAGCTAAATAAACAACTGATGATAGAACAGCTTTTGATTAGCTGGTCGCAATTGAATAGGCAATAAGCTCATGGCAGAAGCAGCACCCCGGCAAGGCATCTTGTCTTTATCGATCAAAGATAAAAACGCGCTGTTTGCGGCGTATATGCCGTTTGTGAAAAACGGCGGCCTGTTTATTCCTACCAAACGGGAATACGAAATGGGTGAAGAAGTATTTATGCTATTGAATTTAATGGAAGAAACCGAGCGATTGCCCATCGCTGGCAAGATTATCTGGAAAACCCCGGCAGGTGCCGAGGGCTATCGGGCAGCCGGTATTGGTGTGCAATTCAGCGATCAGGACGGCGGTGCGGCGCGCAATAAAATCGAAACCTATCTGGCAGGTTCTTTGGAATCTGATCGATCCACTCACACTATGTAATTAGTGCGCTGGCGATTTTGGCCAGTGCTTACTTTGTTAATGCCTCATGTTTATAGATTCCCACTGTCATCTTGATCGTATCGATTTGGCACCGTACGCTAATGATTTTAATGCTTTTGTCGATGCCGCCAGAGCTGCGCAAATCAGGCATATGCTCTGCATCGCCATTGATATGGAAGCCTATCCGGCGATGCTGGCGCAAGTGACGCCCTACCCGGATATTTCTCTGTCGGTCGGTGTGCATCCCAATGTCAATGATGGCCGCGAACCGACCTTGGACGAGCTTTTGCAGTTGGCGGATAACGATAAAGTCATTGCCATCGGTGAGACTGGTTTGGATTATTTCCGCAGTAGCGGCGATCTGGAATGGCAATTTCAGCGTTTTCGCACTCACATCGCTGCCGCTAAAATCTTAAAAAAACCGCTGATTATTCATACCCGCGAGGCCGGGCATGACTCTTTGGATGTGTTGCGAGCTGAGGGTGCTAATCAAGTTGGCGGTATTATTCATTGCTTTACCGAAGATTGGGCGTATGCCGAGAAAGCCTTGGAACTTAATTTTTACATTTCATTTTCCGGCATTGTGACCTTCAAGAATGCCGAAGCGATTAAGGATGTGGCGCGCCGGATTCCGGCTGACCGGTTTTTAATTGAAACCGACTCGCCGTATTTAGCGCCGGTACCGTATCGCGGCAAGCCTAATTATCCAACCTATGTGCGTTATGTGGCCGAGCATCTAGCCGAATTACGCGGCACCTCGGTTGCAGCCATTGCCGAACAGTCGAGCAATAATTTTTATCAACTATTTGCCGGGTCATCGGCAGACAGACAGCGGTTTTCAGCATAAAAAAACGGACGATCCACCGCATGGTGAATTGCCCGTATAGAGAGGTGGGGTATAACTCTCATTCCCCATGGGGGGCGCATACAAGAGTTGCTTGCAGTTTACTGAAGCGACACGACGCTGAAAATGTGGCATTTTGCCGCGTGACAAATTGTCGCTGGCCTAGTGTCTAATTTAATTCAGATAATTGTCTTTTTGCTCCCTGTTCATCTTGTCGTTTGCAAAAACGATTATTTCGCCAATTCAACTTTGTATCTATGGAATCAAAATTAAGCGTACCGCAGGGCATTTTTCCGCTCAGGCGTTTGCCGTATCGCAAAAATGAGTTGTTGCAAGCTTGGGATGCTGCTGATGAATATGTGTTGAATTACCTAGCGGATAAACCCATTCCAGAAGGTGCTAATCTGGTCATCCTTAACGACAGTTTTGGGGCATTGGCAACTGCATTGAGCGTGTATAGGCCCAGCGCAATCTCCGATTCCTGGTTGTCGCAGCAGGCGACGCGGCATAATTTTAGCTTAAATGGTATTGCTGACGAGCAGTTGAGTTTGCTGGATAGCCTGGCCTTGCCGGCAGCTGGCATCGATTATTTGCTGATTAAAATCCCTAAAACCCTGGCCTTGCTGGAATATCAGTTGCACAGACTGCGGCCTTTGTTAACAGCCGATTGTCAGGTCATGGCGGCAGGGATGGTAAAAAGCCTGCCGGCTACCGCCTGGAAGTTGCTGGAGCGATTAATTGGCCCGACCACGCCGTCGTTGGCGGTAAAAAAAGCCCGTTTGATTTTTGCCAGCCTGGATCAAAACATGCAACTGCCTGAAAACCCTTATCCCGTGCGCTATAGTCTGGAAAATACCGAGTTACAAATCTGCAATCACGCCAACGTATTTTCCCGCGACAGCCTGGATATAGGCAGCCGTTTTTTGCTGCAGCATTTACCTCACAATGCGGATTATCGCGATTTTATCGATCTGGGCTGCGGTAACGGCGTTGTGGGCTTGTTGTTGGCCGGGCAAAATCCGCAAGCCCGCCTGCGTTTTGTCGACGAGTCTTTCATGGCTATCGCATCGGCACAGGAAAATTTTACTGCAGCTTATGAAAATCGACGTGAGGCAGAATTTATAGTCGGTGATTGTTTAAGCGATTTCCCAGTGAATAGCGCCGATTGTATCGTCTGTAATCCGCCGTTCCACCAGCAGCACGTCATCGGCGATCAGATAGCCTCGCAGATGTTTCAGCAAGCGCATAAAGTTTTGCGTAAGGGTGGCGAGCTAAGAGTGATCGGCAATCGGCATTTAAACTACCATCTTAATTTAAAAAAATTGTTTGGTAATTGTCGGCAGGTGGCGGCCAATAGCAAATTCGTGATTTTCAGCAGCATTAAATCCTGAGGCTGGGTTATTCGACGTTTTTGTAATGTAGCGAGGAAATCTGTTCGGAGACAATGCCGATCAGGAAAATGAACAAAGCCGATAAAAATAATACCGCGCTCATATTGGTAAAACGGTTTTCCGTAAAATAGGTATAGCCGTAATAGCCTAATCCCAGGCTTAACACTGTGCCACTGATCGGTAGAAACAAGCGCATAGGCGAGAACAACACGCCAATCCGCAAAATGATAATAAAAAACCGTAAACCGTCATGCATCAGCCGAATGTGGCTTTTGCCACTGCGCTTGCCCGCATGGATAGGCACATAGGCTACCGGAAAACCGGAGCGGAAAAATGCCATGGTGCTAGTGGTGGGATACGAAAAACCGTTGGGCAACAGATACAGAAACTTCCTGAATTTATCGGCCTTGGCCGCCCGAAAACCGGAGGTAAGGTCTTCGATCTTGTAGCCGGTCATCAGCGATGCCAGTTTGTTATAAAAATTATTGGCCATACGTCTGAATAAAGACGCATGGCTACGGGCGGTTCTGGCACCGACCACCATATCGTAGCCGTCGTTTAACTTGGCCATTAGCGAGGGAATATCAGCGGGATTATGCTGTCCGTCGGCATCCATAAATACCAAAATCTCATTTTTTGCATGTCGCGCGCCGGTTTTTATAGCCGCGCCGTTGCCCATGCTGTAAGGATGATCGATCACTGTCACACCAGCGGCGCGGGCAATCGCGGCGGTATCGTCGGTGGAACCGTCGTTTATCAACAAAATCTCGGCATCAGGGTAGAGCAGAGATAACATGGGCAAAAAAGTGGGAAGATTCTTTGACTCGTTTTTAGCTGGGAGAACGATGCTGATCGATGGGGTGTTTGTCATGAATATCCAGAGATTGGCAGTGATTTAGCCGAAACGTAGGGAGTAAGTCTAGCAGAATTAAACGCAGTAGCGGTTTATCGGAACTGGTCTTTCAACAAGCGCAATTGGGTAAAAGTGGTTAAGTCGGTTTGCTGTTCCATGCCGATGTGCTGGCGAATACTCAGGCTATCCGGTCTAAAGAAGGGATTACTTGCCAATTCCTGACCAATATTTGAGGGCAGTGTGGGCATATTTTGTCGCCGCAGTTCGGTCACCTCGCTAATCCGCAGCTGCAAATCCTGATTATCTGGCTCGACACTCAAGGCAAACCGGCCATTGGCGGCAGTGTATTCGTGGGCGCAATAGATGCGAGTGGAAGTGGGCAGACTTTTTAGTGTTTGCAGCGACTGCCACATTTGCTGGGCGCTGCCTTCAAATAAGCGTCCGCAACCTAGCGAAAATAAAGTATCGCCGCAAAACAAGGCCTGACTAGCCGCGCAATAATACACAATATGACCGGAAGTGTGGCCGGGCGTGGCGATGACTTGTAAAGTCTGATTACCAAGCTGAACGATATCGCCGTCGGCAACGGTCTGGTCAATGCCTGGAATTCTGGCTTTATCGGCGTTCGAGCCGACGATCTTGCAGCCAGTCAATGTCTTAAGTTGCAGATTGGCACCGACATGGTCGCCGTGATGATGGGTATTAAAAATGTAGTCCAACTGCCAGTTGTTTTGCTGCAATGCCGCAAGCACGGGCGCCGGTTCTGCTGGATCGACAACCGCTGTTTTACCGCTGACAGGTTCGTGCAGCAGGTAAATGTAATTATCGGTTAGGGCAGGGATTAGTTGTATGGTAAGCATGGGGTAGGATCGGATTCAATCGCTGGCTAAAGGTAATCTAAATATGATTAGCCAGCCTAAGCAGCAAAGCGGTAATCATAGCGATTTGTAAAATACCGACGCCAACTACCCAGCGAACGAGTTCGGCCTTGGTTTCGGCTATATCGCGCTTGCTTTCTGCGCGCAGAATTTCAATATCCTTACGCAAGGTGGTTTCCAACTCCTTGATTTTGATTTCCACTTCCTTGATGCGAAGTTCTAGTTTGTTCTCTGATTCGTGAATATCACGTGTAATGTCGGATTGATGTAATTCGAAATCCTGGCGACTGACCAGTTGGCGCTCGACGATTTCTGCAATCGCCCTTGCTTGGGTCTCAGCTTGTTGGTCGGTAAACCCGCCGGCCTTAAGTTTGTTGGCAAAATCCAGAGTGTCGAGAATAATAGTGTTCATAGGGCGCAATACTCCGCGAGAATCTGACTAGATTCTACATCAAACAAGCCTTGGACGACAAAATGAGGCAATAGTACGCCTTGCTTGCCGTCCCAAGCTCGATCAGTTACCTAAGCACAAAACGCCTCAACCTTAGCCAAAATACCCTTGGCATCCAAACCACACAGCGCCAATAATTCCTCGCGGCTACC
>CAIOHN010000343.1 GCA_903858105.1 uncultured Pseudomonadota bacterium
CAGACAGAGCTAACGGTCAATCGCCACGGCTGGTTTGATCCGCAAGGCCGTATCGTAATCCTCGAAAACGACATCAAGGACATCATCGACCCAAGCACTCGTTCCCGCTTGCCGGAGCCCCTGTTCTTCCGCGCCAATTCCGGCGAGTGCATCGATTTTAAATCATCCAATTTCGTACCCAGCGGCCTGAATGTCGATGACTTTCAGGTCTATACGCCCACCGATACCATCGGCCAACACATACATCTGGTAAAATTCGATGTTACCTCCTCTGACGGTTCGGGTAACGGCTATAACTACGAAGACACGACCTTTTCGCCCGATGAAGTGCGCGAACGTATTTTTGCGCATCGCCGCACGACCGGCGATAAAAGCCTTAAACCCAAAGCGCATCCCTTGTTTCTGCCAGGAGGCGATATTTACGAGCATCGCAGTGAAGCGCGCTACAGCAAACTTTACGAACAGGGCCGTTGTCCAGAACAAAATCCGCAGGAAAGCGAACATGATTACGAAAAGCGGCTGAACAAACAGCACCCGCTATGTGGCGCACAGCGCACTACCCAGCGCTGGTGGGCCGATCCGATTTTGGTCGAGCAGCGCGACCAGGAGGGCAAAGCCACCGGCAAATTCCGCGATAACACCTTGCGTACCGTTTTTACCCACGATCACATGGGCCCCAGTTCGCATCAGCAACACGGCTTATATGCTGGATTGGTGATAGAACCGGCCAATTCGACCTGGAGCAAAATCGATGCGGCACTTAGCAAAGACGATCTGCTCGCACTCACGCAAAGCGGGCCAGCCAGCGAGGCGGCCAAAGACAAATTGCTGGGTGGCTCCGATCTGAGCCAAGCACCGTTAGCAGCTATTGCCGAACCGCCCCATCCATTGTCAGCAATAGCGCCGCGCGCACCATTAAAGTTGCGAGAAGACGGTGGGCCGACGGCGACTATGGCCAATATTATCGCGCCAAATTGTGCCGGCGACCCTGACTCGCATCCGCTGCAACCGGAAATTGGCCAATATAAAACCACAACACCTGCTAAATGCACTGAGCAGACCGAGCAGACGCGTCGCGAGTTTACCATCGCCATCGCTGACTTTGCCTCGGTTTACAATGTCGGTCTGGAGCCGATAAATCCGGAAACCCGCGATGTGTCGGCGCTGCGCTTTGGTCAGCGCCAGGTGGCGACGCAACTGGCACGGCCGCTGGCGATTGCCTCGGAAGACCCAGGTACGCAGTTGGTTAATTACCGCAATGAGCCGCTGGCATTGCGTGTCGCCGACGTTAAATTGAACAAGGCTTTGGGCGGTTTTGATTATTCGCAACACCCGTGCGACGAAAAAGACCTGAGTTGTAGCGGCGATATGGCCAACGGGTTTGCCTCGCATGCCCACGCCGAACGCGATCTGGAACTTGCGCAACAGACTTACCTCGATTGGACCAGCAAGCAAGCCAAGGTCAAAGCTGTCGCGACCGACATGGTGTCTCCGGCGAGCCGCGCCTTACTGAAAAAAGCCGGCTTGGACAAGCAGTTGCAGGCTACGGTGGCGGAGATCGAGCAGTGGCGTAAGGATTTTACCTGCGCGCTGTATCCCGAAACCACTTTCAATGATAAATGCCGCAAAGGCATTGAAAGACGAGAACCTTGGCGGCAACTCGGCGACCCTGCCACGCCGATTTTGGCTACTTATGAGTACGATCCAGTGCAAATTCGCTTGATCCAGGGTGCGCAGGAAGCACAGCATGTGTTTGCGATGACCGGCGTTAAATGGCATCGCTTGCCTGCCAATCCCGGATCGGGCTTTGTTAATACTCAGCCGCTGGGTATTTCCGAGCATTTTGAATTTGATATTAAAACGCCGCCTTTACACGCTCCGCAAGTCGATTATCTGTACTACGGTTCATCCGTCGATCAATTATGGGACGGCATGTGGGGATTGATGCGGGTGTGCGGTAACGGCAACTGGTCGGATGGCTGTAATTGGTCTGCCAAGCTTGCCAAGCTGCCAGATATTAAACCGTCGCCCGCTCGCTTGAGCCCGAACGCCAAGCAAATGGTGTGCGATGACGCAAAACCCAGACGTTACTTCGATGTCAGTGCGGTCAGAGTCTGCGACTTGTATGGTAATTGCGACAAACCCGAACAAACCGGGCTGACTTATAACAGTCGCTATGGCATCAAGGATCTGCAAGCCTTGTTGTACGTGTTGAGTTACGCCAGCGATAAAGCGCGTGCGCTAGATGTGACTAACAGTGCCGTATTGACGCAGCTGCAGCGGGAGTTTGCCGGAGCCGACGGCAAACCGGCGCGGCCTCTGGAACCGCTGGTATTAAGGGCTAACGCCGGTCATTGTCTGGAAATCAACTTGCGTAACCATCTGCCGGCCAAGGCGATGGATGGTTTGCCGCACGACGCCGATAAAGATAGCGGTCAGGTGGCGGATGCGTTTGCGTCTCACAATTTCTTGCCGATGATTACCGACGGCTTTAATGTCAATCAACTGCGCATGTCGTCCAGTGTCGGTTTGGCTGCACCGCGGGTTGCGCAACATCCTTTGCACCATGCTGGCAGTAATGTGGGTTCAAATGCGCTCAACAGTGGCAATGTCAACGGCGCGAAAACACTGCCGGGTTCTTTGGTGCCACCTTGTTCCGACGCCGATCTGCAGCGCGGTCGCGACGACAAATGTCAGATAAAACTGAGCTGGAGCGCGACTGATTTTCAAGGCGATTCGAATAAGCCTCTGGAATTAGGTGCCTTGCCATTGACCAGTTTCGCCGATCCCATCAAGCACCCGATGCACGGGCTGGTCGGCGCATTGGTCATTGGCCCGCTTGATTCTACACTGTGTCCAGCAGGCAGTAAGGATGCCACTGATTGTCGCAGTAAAGCCCAACCAAATAACGCGCAAGATCCACGTGCGGGCAGCCAGCTCAATGCGCGGATCTGCAAGCCAGATGGCCAGTGCTATCTGGATCAGGTACTGGTGATGCAGGATGCGGTAACGGCCATGCAAGGCGGCTTCCCGGTTCCCAATTTAGCCGGGGCCGAGGAGCCGGATGATTACGGCGTGAAAGCCATCAACTACAAAACCGAGCCGCTGTGGGCGCGGCGGGGTAACGATCCCAGCAGCGATTTTGGCGCGCGGAACGAACAGGACTATGCCAGCGTGTTCAGCTCCGATCCGCAAGCTGCTGGCTGCCAAAGCGGCATCCCAACCCTGAATGGTCTGGGCTGCGACCCGGAAACGCCTATTGTCAAGGCGGAGGCCGGGGAAACCGTGCGCTTGCATTTCGTCCATCCAGGCGGACATACACGCCAGCAAGGCTTGACAGTGCATGGTCATGGCTGGAATCCCTATCCCTGGAACCAGGATTCCACCGCATTTGATAGCCACTCAGGCAGTGCCATACGGCAGGGCACCTTTAATGGCTTTGGGCCGATGATGGGTATTACCCTGGAAATGCAAGCCGGTGGCGAACACAAGCTGCCGATGGATTATTTATTGCACAGCCAGGCCAGCTTTTTGCTGGACGGTGGGCTTTGGGGCTTAATGCGGGTGGCACCGGCAAGTTCTGTGCGTTGATTTTCAATTTAATTGGGGGGCGTCCATGTCTGTAGAAAATTTGAATGTGCTGGCTAGCCATGCCAACTTTACGCATAAAGTTGATTGGGGCATCGATCCTTACGATGACACGCCAATAAGAAGCGGCACGATGTTTCGGCCATCCAATGCCAGTTACGAATATAGCGATGGGTTTGTTGCCACGATCAATACCAATGACCGGCTGATCGAACTAGGTCGGGCTAGTGCCGGCGATGTCGATTTGAATTTCAGTGTTAACTCGTCGCTGCTGGTAGCGGTTAATCCCGATGATGTCAGTCAGCCCAACCATGCCGCCATTCGTATTCTGTTGCCCAGCGGCGTGCGCGGCGTGGGCGCTTACGTCAGCGGCTACCGAAAAGGTGTATCGACGCAAACCGAGCAAGATTTTTTTATAGCCGAAATGTGGGTGCGGCTTGCGGATAGTGACGCGGTATTGCCGTGTGTCAGCGCGGGCCGAAATGGATACACGCGACCTGAAGGCCAGCCGCCGACAGCACCTTTTGTTGGAGCAGAATCGACAGTGGCTGACATTGTCGAAGTCAGTTTCGATGTGTCCTTATACGGCAATAAGCGCTTTGATTTTGTGGCAATCAGTGAGTTGTGGCTGATTCGGAGCTAAGGCGATGCAAGTGGTCGATAAGCTTTGGACAGGCGGCAGACGAATTGGCTGTTTACTGGGTGTTTGCCTGCTGCTGATTCATAACGCATGGGCTGGCAACGGCGAGATCCGCGACGGCAAGGTGATCGCCAAGTGGCACTATCAGGCATTATCCGCCAACCCCAGCGACCAAGGCCTGGGCTTTTTGGATGTGTTTCTGGAAGATGCCGCATCGCATCAGCCCATGGCTTACCAGACTCGCCAACTCGCCGCATGGCTGCAGCCAGATCGCAAAGCCTTATCTGATAGCGAATCGGCTTGTGCCGATAAGCTGCGTATGCTGGCTGCACAAGGTATCGGGCAGCGTGCGGAAATAGACCTCAGCAGTTGGCGTTTGCTGACGATCAATAGCGACCGTACGCTGGCGTTTATCAATCCTTTTGTCGGAATCAATAATGCCAAACTCGAATCCATTCTGACACTGCCCGGCGATATAGATAGCTGGTTGCTGCAAGCGCAGCGGCAGCAACTGTGGTTGCACGTTCGCGACGGCCAGCACAGTGGCTTGGTCAGTGTCGATACCCAGCGCCGCAAGATCGATCAGCGTATCGATACGCCGCTGGGTATGGCCAAGCTGGCTTTGGATGGCGATGGTTCGCATATTTGGGTGTTATCCGGCCAAGCCGGAAAACTGGCGGTTGTCGATAGCACCACCCGGCAAGCGGCATTGCAAATTGCTTCAATACCAGGTTTGACTGGCTTGCTGGCCGCGGCTGATAACGGGGTGTTTGTCTGGAGCGCAGATGCAGCGCAACTGCTGTTATGGCGTGTCAATGCTCAGCACCAGCCGCAAAATGTCAGGCAGTGGAATTTGCCGGCCCCGGTGCAGGCCGCGAGCTGGAGCAGTCAAGCCAGACGATTGTTGCTGGCATTGGCCGACGGCTCGATTGCCTGGATGGATCCCAGTCAAGCCGAACAGACGATGGAACGCATCGTAGCTGCGGGGCCGCATGGCACGCACCTTAGTGATTTGGCGCTGTTCGACGATGGTCGGTATTTGTTATGGCTGGATAAGCAAGCAGCACTGGCCGGGGTGGTCGACGTCGCCAGCGCGCGAGAATTGCTGCAAGTCAAAGTGGTCGACGCTGCCGATAGCATAGCGTTTTCCAAAGGTTTTGCTTATCTGCACAGCGCCAGCAAAGCCAGAGCCAGTGTGCTGTCGTTGGCAGACCTGCGCTCAGGACGTGCGCAGCCCGTCGAGATAAGCACAGGCCAGACGGTTGACGTGGCAATGGATGGTCAACGTATGGTCGCTGATCCAGGCGGTCAAGGTATGTTGATTGCCAATCCACAGGATGGCGTGGTGTATCAATATGCCGAAGGCATGATGGCGCCTATGGGCAGCTATTCCAATTATCGGCGCAGTGCCTTGGGCATCATGGTGCTTGACAATGGCTTGACGCAGGTCGGCCCCGGACACTTTCGGGCTTTGATTCGTAATCAACATGGCGGCCCGCATGACTTGATCTTGGGCGGTGTCGAACCCCGTTTTTCTGCTTGCGCGCGCCTGGATTTACCGGCACCGGCACCAGATCAAACGGCATCTGCTGCCGCCGCTCCCGCTATCAAGGCAACGCTAGCCGAATTGCAGCCTGAGGGTTCGGTAGCTGATTTATCGCGCAAGGTGCGCGTCAGCCTGGAACAAAACGACCAAAATGGCAAATCCCGGCCACTAACCGGGGTGCGCGACCTGACACTACTGGTGTTTGATCGGCGCAATGCCTGGCAGGATCGATTGGCCATGCAGGAGGTCGAGCCGGGTTGGTATCAAACCCAAGTGCGACTGCCGCGCGGTGGTCGGTACGACTGGCAAGTGCGTAGCCTTGAGCAAGCCTTGAGTTATCAGGCGGGTCGCCTCGGCACCCATGATGTGGTCGCGCGATGACTCGCCTATTCGCAGCAATAATGCGGCGGCGGATCTTGGTGTTTTTGCTGAGTTTACCGCTGACAGTCTGCGCGGATGCTCGGCAATGGTTGGCTGTGCAGCCTGAGATTCCCGACGTAATGTTGATCGATAGCGATGGCGTCGAACATCACTTGCCGACATTAATCACAGCTCAACCAGTGGCGATTAGTTTTTTTTACACCCGCTGTAGCACGGTCTGCCCGTTGCAAACGGCTTTATTTCAGCGTACGCAACAGCGGCTGTCTCAGCGCCATGACCCAGGTCTGTTATTGTCGATCAGCCTTGATCCAGTCAATGATAATCCGGCGGCGATGCGCAGCTATGCCGATAAATTTAAAGCCAAGCTGGGGTTGTCGCAGCGCTGGTTGCTGTTGAGCGGCGACAGTGTGGCCTTGCAGCAAGTCTGGACGGCATTCGGCAACAATAATGGCCCGCCGGAGGCTCATGCGAGCAGTGTTTGGGTGGGGTCGGCCCGCCAGCGGCACTGGGCAAGTTTGAGCGGTTTTGCCTCAGCCGACGAATTGGCTGACTGGATGGCGGTCAGCGCACAATGAAAACGCAGTTGCGACAGATCTGCGGTGTCATAGCGCTGGTGCAGGCAACCATTACTATTGCCGCTGAGCCATCGGCTTCGGCACGTTTAGGGCGGGCGTTATTTCAAGGCTTTACGGCGTGGAGCAAGGCCGAAATGGCGACGATCAACGGTTTGCCCACAGAGTTTAGTGCGTGTGCGCGCTGTCACGGCCCAACTGGTGGCGGACGTACAGAAGCTGGTGTGACTGCGCCGTCATTGGTTTGGTCGGCTTTAACAAAAAGCAGCAGCGATACGCCAGCTTATAAAAACCGGGCAGCCGTGTGGCAAGCGATTGAACAGGGCGTTGGCCGTGGTGGCCGCCAGCTCGGTGCGGCGATGCCTCGTTTTAATCTGAGTAATTCAGAAAAACAGGCGCTGCTGGATTATTTACAAATTCTCGGTAGCGACGCCGATCAACCGCCGGGCGTGACGGCGGACGCCATTCGCGTCGGTGCGCTTTTGCCATTGCAAGGCCCATCGACTGCTATCGGCGCAGCCGTGCAACAAGGCTTACGTCAAGCTATTGATACGCTTAATCAGGGTGGTGGGATTTATGGTCGTCGCTTGGATTTGATCGTTTATCCGGTGGCTGCGGATGCCGAAACCGTTATCACCGGTGTGCAACAATTAGTGACCAAGGAACACGTTTATAGCTTGGTAGCCAGTTTTACCGATCTCGACACCGCCGCTGCCAGACAGCGTTTGCAGCAAGGCCTTAGCGCCGCTCGCATCGCTGACATTGCGTCCTTGAGTCAAGCGCAGCATAAAGTGGGTGGCGACCAAAACTGGCGCGCTCCGTTGTTGCCGTCTATTGACGGGCAACTGGAAACACTAAGGCAAGGTTTGCGACAAACCTGTCCTGATAGTGGCGAGGATTGGCTGTTGACCGGCCCGGACTTGGATTTGTCTATATCAGGGGCAAAGCAATTTAACACTGTTAGCGAGTTAATGGATAGTCAGCAGCGCAGCGTTACAGATAGTACGCAGTCGCGGACAATTATCAGTGTCGTCGCTGCTGACGCTACCAGAGAGTTAGCCGAGCGCTTGCGACAATGGTGGAC
>CAIOHN010000344.1 GCA_903858105.1 uncultured Pseudomonadota bacterium
ACAGGTATTGCTGTTGCAAGCGCAAGGCTTTGCCGTTTTCGTTGGCATCGTTGGGGTACAACACCATGGTGATGTTTTCAGCGGTGTTTTTCTCGGCGACCGCTTCGGCGTAATCGCCAGCATTAAACTCTTGTAGATTAAATTCTTCGGTGGCGATGGCTTTCCACAGACGCAAGGTATTCACAGTACCGTTTTTATAACCCGGAACCGGCGTATCGTAAGGCATGGCAATCACATCATGCGTGTCCAGCCAGGTGGTGCGTTTATTGCCTTTTTCGTCGATATGGCTTTGGGTACGGCCGCCGAACTTGATGCGGTGCATGTATTCTGGACGTTCAATTTCCCAAACGTTACCCATCCGCAACCAGTGGTCAGGACGCTCTACTTGTTCGCCATTGACGATTTGCTGAGAAAACATACCGTACTCGTAGCGCAAACCGTAGCCGGTAACCGGCAATTGCAGCGTGGCGCAACTGTCGATAAAACAGGCTGCCAAACGGCCCAGACCGCCATTACCCAAGCCGGCATCCGGCTCGCTTTCTACTAATTCTTCAGCTTCCAGACCCAAGTCGTATAAGGCTTTGGTGACAATGTCGTCTACGCCCAGGTTCAGCATGGCATTGCTGAGCGAACGGCCCATCAAAAACTCCATCGACAGGTAGAAGGCTTTTTTACAATCGGAATCACGATACTCGTTGTAGGTTTTTTTCCAACGCTCAACCAGTCGGTCGCTGATAGCTAACGATAAGGCCTCGTAAGCATAATGCGGGGAGCGACAATTTTGATCACGCCCCAGTCGGTGGCTGTAATAATGTTTGAAATCGGCGATGAAATGCTTTTTTTCCATGCCCAACTTGGGGAGCTTGGTAATATCGGCAGCTGGATTGCTTTTATGAAAGACTCTATGCGGCATAGTGGTTACCTTCGAAAATGATGAATTTTTAAAGCGGGAAACTGCGAAATTGCCGCACCAAATACGGCATCTAAATCGGTTTACTGAACCACCGCGACGGCATCACTGCAACGTCGCGGTGGCGTGACATCAATTTAGTTTACCGTGGCACTGCTTGTATTTTTTACCTGAACCGCACGGGCAAGCATCGTTACGACCCACTTTGTCGGCGTGGCGCACAAAAGGTTGCTCTGCTGCGTCCGGCGCAACCGCGGGTTCTGGCTCTTGATCGCCATCAAAAATCGAGTGGGCTTCGGCGTGTTCGTAATGCATTTCCTGCGGAGCCTGACGCTGTTCGTCAATGGCCTGCACATCTTCTTCGCGAGCCACCTGTACTTTTGCCAGAATGGTGACCACTTCTTCTTTGATGTGATTCAGCAGGCTGGTAAACATTTGAAACGACTCGCGTTTATATTCCTGCTTAGGATCTTTCTGCGCGTAGCCCCGGAAATGGATGCCTTGGCGCAATTGATCCATGGCCGCTAAATGCTCTTTCCAGCTATTATCCAGCACTTGCAACATCACCGATTTTTCAAAATGACGTAACACTTGCTCGCCCACGGCTTGTTCCCGAGCCAAGCTTTCTTGTACGGCTTTTTCAATGATCAACTGACGAATTTTTGGCTCATTCAGGCTACGATCATGCTCAAGCATCTCGACCAGCGGCATTTGCAAATTAAATTCTTGCTGCAAATGGATTTCCAGACCGCGGACATCCCATTGTTCTTCCATGGTTTTCGGCGGAATAAACTGGGTAACAGCCTCATTTAACACGTCTGCGCGAATCGCCTGAACGATGTCATGAATATCTTCAGCAGCCATCAGTTCGTTACGTTGTGAGTAAATCACTTTACGCTGGTCGTTCGCCACGTCGTCGTAAGCCAAAATTTCTTTACGAATATCGAAGTTGCGATTTTCCACTTTGCGCTGCGCGCTTTCGATGGAGCGGGTCACCCAAGGATGCTCGATGGCTTCGCCTTCTTCCATACCCAGTTTTTGCATCAGACTGCCCACGCGCTCGGAGGCGAAAATCCGCATCAAATCGTCTTCCAGGGACAAATAGAAACGGGTGGAACCCGGATCGCCCTGTCGGCCAGACCGACCACGCAACTGGTTATCGATCCGCCGCGATTCGTGGCGCTCGGAGCCGATCACGTGCAAACCGCCGCTAGCCAATACGGTTTCGTGTCTATCCAGCCAGGCGCCGCGGACTTTTTCTTTGTCGGCTTCGCTGGCGTCGGGGCCCAAGGCAGCCAGTTCGGCATTCATGTTTCCGCCCAAGACGATGTCAGTACCACGACCCGCCATATTGGTAGCAATGGTGACGGCACCCGGCATACCGGCGTTTTCGATGATATGCGCTTCGCGTTCGTGCTGCTTGGCGTTCAAGACTTCGTGGCGAATGTTTTGCTGTAACAACATGCCAGAAATCAATTCGGAATTTTCGATCGACGTTGTACCGACCAGTACCGGCTGACCGCGTTTAACGCAGTCTTTAATATCCTCGATCACCGCCACGTATTTTTCCCGCGCCGACAGGTATACCAAATCGCCTTTATCCTTACGGATCATTGGTCTATGCGTCGGGATAACGACCACTTCCAAACCGTAGATTTTATTCAGCTCGAATGCTTCTGTGTCGGCTGTACCGGTCATACCGGACAGTTTGCTGTAAAGACGGAAATAGTTTTGAAAGGTAATGGAGGCGAGGGTTTGATTCTCGTTCTGGATTGCCACGTTTTCTTTGGCTTCCATCGCTTGATGCAAACCTTCCGACCAACGGCGACCGGTCATCATCCGACCGGTGAATTCATCGACGATGATGACCTGGTTGTCTTTAACCACGTAATCGACGTCTTTCTGAAACAGCACATGCGCACGCAAAGAGGCGTTTAAATAGTGCATCAGACGAATATTGGCCGCTTCGTATAATGTGGAACCATCGGCTATCAAGCCGTGTTCTGCCAATAGCCGTTCGACTCGCTCGTAACCGGCTTCTGTTAGATGTATCTGCCGGGATTTTTCGTCTACGGCGTAATCGCCCGGCATTTGATCTTGTTTTTCAGGATCTTCTGATTTTTCCTGCTTGGTCAGATAAGGGATGATCTGATTGGTTTTAAGATAAACCTCGGTGCTGCCCTCGGCCTGGCCAGAGATGATCAGCGGTGTTCTGGCTTCGTCGATCAGGATAGAATCCACTTCGTCGACGATAGCGAAATTCAGTTCGCGCTGTACTTTTTGCTCCAGGCTAAACGCCATGTTATCGCGCAAATAGTCAAAGCCGAATTCATTGTTGGTGCCGTAGGTAATATCGGCTGCATAGGCAACTTGACGCTGTTCGTGATTTAAATCGCTAACGATCACGCCTGTGGTCAAACCCAGAAAACCGTAGAGCTTGCCCATCCATTCCGAGTCGCGGCGCGCCAGATAATCGTTGACGGTGACTACATGTACGCCCTTGGCTGGCAAGGCATTTAAATACGCTGCCAAGGTAGCCATCAAGGTTTTACCCTCACCGGTTTTCATCTCGGCGATCTTGCCGTTATGCAAGACCATACCGCCGATCAACTGCACGTCGAAATGGCGCATGCCAAACACCCGACTAGACGCTTCCCGCACCGTAGCAAAGGCTTCCGGCAGCAACTGATCGAGCGTTTCACCTTGGGCAAGACGATCGCGAAACTCTTGAGTTTTGGCTTGTAATGCCGCGTCGGATAGTTTTTCGTATTCAGCCGCCAATACATTTACTTTCTTGACCAGCTTGCGTTTCTTTTTGACCAGCCTGTCGTTGCGGCTGCCAACTACCATTTTAACCAGCTTACCCAGCATGATATTTCCAGAGTGAGAGTGAACCAAAGTTTGCGATTATAAACGGTATGGGGTGGCTGTGACCAGAAAACAAGCCTTGAAAACGTTTAAAGCCGATAAGCCAAGATGTAAGCTACGCCCTAAATACGCGACAGCATGATGCCGCAGCCGCAAAATTTAAGCGCAATTTTGCCTATTACAGCCAAAGTCAAAGCCTACCATCCCTTGATTTTAGCAACTAGGCTGATTTGCACTAACGCTGCTTTTACCGCGATTACAGCGAAACGCAAAGCGCTCTCGCGTGGACAAGCCGATTGATCGGCGTATAATTCGCTGGTTTAGGCGATAGCTGCAATACGTCACATTATTCGCCCGGGCTGCATAACTTATCCTACTGGCATTGAGTTTTTATGAAAATAGTCATTCTAGGCGCCGGCGTTACCGGCTCTTCGGTTGCCGGCGCATTAGCCAGTGAAGAAAACGATATTGTCGTTATTGACAAAAACCCTAGCCTGCTGACTGCCTTGAAAGGCCGCCTGGATATTGCCACCGTAGAAGGCAATGCCGCCCACCCCAGTGTGCTGGAACAAGCCGGCATCAGCGACGCGGACATGGTTATCGCCGTCACTGACCGCGATGAAACCAATATGCTGGCCTGTCAAAT